>JAZNUS010000172.1:0-5340 GCA_045592485.1 Clostridia bacterium
TCCTCATTACGGGGCTTGAACCAATCAAATTCCTCGGGTTGAGCATGAAAATCGGTTTCGGGAAGTCTGGGAGTGCGGGGTTTTCTTTCAAAATGGGGCTTGGGTTGTTCTTCACCGTTTTGGGATTCGGCAACAGCCTGCATTTTATTCAAAATCAGTAATACTGAATTTCCACTCTTCTCTCTTGCGGAACGGAGTTTTAAACTTTTTCCCGAGAACTCCTTTTTCCTCCAGATGAACATAACAGGCGATATCACATGCTCTTGCGCATATTGAGCTTTGATATGCATGAACCGGAGGATAGAAATCAATATTATCAATGATTTTCTTTGCTGTTTCGTGAGTTACTTTTGCTTCTCCCGATATGATTTCAATTCTGTTATCAAAATCAAAAAAGGCATCGGGTGGCATAAACGGATTTTTTGTGCCGTTTGCTCCGCCATAGTACACAGCACACTGCCATGCATCAATATTCCCGTCATCTGAAATTGCTTTGCCCGGACACGCTTTTTTACACTTCCCGCATTTGTCACACAGGTGAGGCTCTGTAACCTCATCAGCATCTATCACCGCATCCGTAAGGACAAAACAGTATCTTACCATAGGGCCGAATTCATCTGTGAGCAATGCGTTGTGAAATCCTTTTTCGCCAAGGCCGCACTTGACGGCAGTATCTAAAAAGTCGATTTGTGTTTCCTGAGCTTTCCCTCTGTATATGGAATTATAATCAACTTCGGGATTGGTGCTGTTCTCCTCTGCCATAATAAGCTGGTGTCTTCTCTGAGGCATGGCAAGATAGCCCTCTTCCTCCAAAAGACTGCAAACCCTGAGCTGAGCCATGGGCATAATTGTTTCTTCCATTGTCTCCACACCCATAGCCGTGTACTGAAAATATGTACTGCCTTCTTCAATACCTCGGTATACACCTCTTAAAACTCTGAAAGCAAAACCAATAACCGTTTTTGTTTCAGGCATTATCTTAAACACAGGGCTGTTTTTATCAAATCTTTCTGCCGGAGCAAACCTGACTATGTCTGCTCCGTTGGCTTTTGCAAGCTCAATGATTCTGTTTTTCATATTATAATTCTCCCCTCAGGTGTCTGTAACACGCAATATCGCATTTCCTGCCGCAAAGGCAGGGTGAATATCCAAACTGTGTTTTCGGCAAAAAATCAAGTTCTTTGTAGATTTCTCTTGCTGACTCTGCATCAAATCTTTTTTCACCGTTTAAAATAGCATCTCTTTCGGGATTGTCTTTCAAAAAATCTTCTGTCATAAACGGATTTGATTTGTGTGCACCTTTATAATAAACCGAACACTGCCATGTGTCAGTTCCGCTCTCACTGACAGCATTGCCGGGACATGCCTTTATGCATTCACCGCATTTGTCGCAAACATGCTCTGCAAGCGGTTCATCACATTCAAGAGGAGCATCTGTTATAATAAAACAATACCTCATAAACGGTCCGTATTTCTTATTGATTATTTTGCCGTTTAATCCTGTTTCGCCAAGACCGCAAGCACTGGCGGCTTTGCCGAAATCAATTATAACATCAGGAGCCGGTTTCTCTTCCGAAACAGACTCTGCATATATAAGCTCATAGGTATCCGAAACCTCCGGATTGGTTGTTTTGTCTCCTTTGATTTTCAAATTTGGAACTGTCTTTTGCAAACAGGCATCGTATCCCTCATTTTCAATTATTGCACCAATTTTTAGCAGAAGTATTTCCGCCATGTCTTCATCAATGTATTTAACGCCCAGAGATGTGTATGTGTAGTATTGGGAATCATTTTCCATTGCCTTATACATTGCTTTGGGCACCGAAAAACCAAAACCTATTATAGCCTTTGCGGATGGCAGAATCATTTTCGGATCGCGCTGAGGATTTTCCTCATCATAAACTCTGCCTATTGCGCAAAGCGTTGCACCAAGCTCTTTCGCTTTTTGTTTTATTAATTCAGATGTAAGCATCACGGGTTCTCTCCTTTCATCATCTCTCAAGCTTCCATGCTTTTTTTGTTCTTAGAGGTTCTTTGAATCGGTTTTCCATACAACCGCCTTTTTTCTCAAGAACAGACACACAAGCTCTTATGCAGCCACCGCACTTTGCCATGTTGTATCCGACCCAGCTTGGAAAATACTTCTGAAGCGCTGCATAGACCTTTGCCACCTCAACTTCGTCTGCAACATCTGTGACACCCTCCATAAGGTCAAGCGCACCATCTTCGTTTTTATCCCACACTTCTTTGGGAACAAACGGGTTAAAAAAGCGTCCGGCATGAGTGTAGAATGCATAACAACGCCACATATCAATGTCGCCCCACTCAAGTATTTTTCCGTCTAAATTAACAGTTATTGTTTTTCCCGAATTAAGTGGCGGAATGCATCCGCCGGGACATTCTCTTACACAGGCACCGCACTTGCGGCAAAGGGGTGCTCCATTATACATTTCGTCATACTCATCAAATTCTGCATCGGTAAAAATAAATGCCACTCTCTGAAGCGGTCCGAATTCGGGTGTTAAAAGCATTTTGCTCCAGCCGATTTCGCCAAGACCGCAGGCAACAGCTGCTATTCTGAACTGAAACTGCAAATCGGGAGCAACACTGCCTTCACGGGCAGGGCGTGTAAACTGTACGCTTCTGCTGTGAGCAGTACGCTTACCATCTGATTCACTGACTTCTATTTCTTCTTCAGGGGATAATGTGTTTCCGGGGGTTCCGTCCATGTCGGACACAACTCCCCTTGCACCCACATTACGGTAAAGAAAAGCTTCATAACCTTCATTTTCTATAACTTTTCCAACCTGATACAACACAGCAGGTGCAAATATTTCATTTATTCCGCCGTATGCCATTGAGGGATACTGAAAAAACTGCGTTCCTTCTTCGATACCTCTTTGAACTCCCCTTGGAATTCTGAATACAAATCCGATACAGCTTTTTGCTTCCGGAAACAAAAACTGCGGATTCATTTCATCCGGTGCACCGTAAAATCTTGACATCGGCGATATACCGCATGCATCTGCACCTGCTGCGAGTGCCGCTTCTTTAATCACATTGCTTTTAATCATATCTGTTCCTCCAATTTAATAAGACTGTTTTCAATTCCGATGTATCTTATGCCATTTTCGTCTGTCTCAGCTTTGATAAGGCTGTTTTCAAGAATGTAGGGATATATGGTGCCCGAATGATTTGGTTCAAGCAAATCAAATACGCTTCCTGTGTGTTTCTGATTGTCTGCGTAGGCTCTTAAAATTTTTTCGGGATTGGCACTTACCCTCGTTGCAAGCTTTACCGCCGGAAACAAATCCTCATAAAGATAAATATCCTCCGGTCTTATAAATCCCGTGTTATCAAGAATTTTGTATACATTATCCTTTTTCTTTAAAAATTCGTGACATATTCCATTGAATATATAACCGTTATCCATTGCCAAAATCTCTTTTTCGTGAGAAACGAGGTTATCGTGAAAACTGTGGGAACTGCAATTGTTTAAACAACCGCTGTTGGCAAGTGCATACATAGTTTTGCCGTTTGTGTCACACCATTTTTTCAATTCTTTGATTTTCATAAAATTTCTGTTCAATTCCCGTTTCATATAGTAGCTGTCAAAATACTCTTCAACATATTCCATTCCCTCAATGCTTCCTATTCCCATATTTACCGATGCTCTCACATTGAGACCCGGAAAATTGGTTTTAATAAATTTCGCAATGAGCGGCGACGCAGTTGTTACCGATGAAAGCCTCAGGTTTTCCACACAATACTCCGTTATATCCCCCGCTTTTTCAAAAAAAGCCTTAGACAGGCTGCCTTTTCCGTAGCAGGTTGCGTTGAAAAGAAGATTCGTATCAATTCCGCTTTCGGAAATTGTCTTCAAATCATCAATTTGTTTTTGCTGAGCCTCCCAGGGAGTCATATCATTGCGGTCAGTCTGAATGTTTCTGCCGTTCGGCATATCTCCCCACGAAAAATACACTTCCGAAATACTTTTCTTTCGTTTTATTATGCTTTTGACGAATTTAGAATCTCCGCAAAGCTGATAACCAACAAAAAATCTCACATCTTCTCACCTCTTGCTTGACTATATCACATTTTGCTGATATAATGTATAACAATTAAAATGCAAAATATAACAAAACAAAGATTTATGTTTTTGAAATCAACAAAAAAGGGAGCCTTAATATGCATATATCCGACATAAACCCCCACATCCGCCATGCAGCACTTGTTACAGAACCTTTTGTTATGCGCCATGAACCCAGCATATGCATGGACTGTCGCCTTTTCTTCTTTGAAAACATTTCGGGCAGTGTGCGTGTATGCAGAAAAGAATATAACATTTTAAATAATACCGCGATTTTTTTTCCGCCGGAAACCGAATATGAACTAAACATTGAATTTCACAAAAATGCCGGATTCTATGTGTTTAATTTTGATCTTACCAACATTCACCACGATTTAAAAAAAGGGCTCGGAACCCCGCTTAAAAGTGAATTTTGCAAAACCGCAGTGCCTTCCTATGAATTGCCGGGCGGTTTTTCAAAGCCGCTTTTCAGAAATCTGCCCCGTATAAAACCTATTCTTGCCCGATGTATAAACAATTTTATTCTCAAAAATACTTTCTACAGAGAACTTTCTTCATCTCTCCTGAAAATGTGTATTCTGGAATTTGCAGGAGGCGAAATTCACAGTGCATATTCAGAACTATGCAAAAATGTGCTCGATTACATATCTGAAAAATATACCGATTCCTCACTCACAAACATTGCAATCGCAAACCACTTCAATTACCACCCCTACCATCTGAGTAATATCATAAAAACAGAAACCGGGAAAACTCTTCATCGGTTTCTCATTTACTATCGCCTGCGAAGAGCAAAGGAGCTTCTTGAGTTAAGCAGTGTAGAAATAGCTGAAATAGCCTGGAAGTGCGGATTTGCCTCTGCGGCATATTTTTCAGAGCAATTCAGAAAAGAGCTTGGAATAACACCGAAGCAATACCGCAGCAAGCACCGAAATACAGGATTTTAACACAAAGCAAAATTCCCCATACATCAAAAAAGCAGGCTGTGTCTGCGCGAATTAAGGGAAATAAATTTTCCCATACATCAAAAAACCTGCCGGAGATTTCTCTCTGACAGGTTTTTGATTTAATAAATATTTCAACAAAATTAATATGAGTTGTTCTTTGATCTTCCGCTTCCTCTTTTGGATTCCATATTGCGTTTGATGTCATGCATTTTTTCATCGCTTGCCTGCTTGAATTTGTTGAGCTTGTCTTCAAAGGACATATCCTCATTACGGGGCTTGAACCAATCAAATTCCTCGGGTTGA
>JAZNUS010000173.1:0-9224 GCA_045592485.1 Clostridia bacterium
GAGACAAAATTTATTATTTTAAAACTCCTGCGGACCTCAAATGGATGAATTTTTGAGGAGATTTTGGTGCGGAGGACGCAGGAAGGCTACTCGCCTTTCAAGGACGACAAGGCAAAAGATACCGAAAATTCACCATTTGAGACGTCTTCAGTGTTGGTTGCTAAGGCTATTATTTCATATTGTTTATAAGGTTTTTATATTCATCATACCCATATATGGCATTAAGACAATCAAGCATCATATTGGAAGACATTCTGACCGGAAGACCTAATTTTTTCAAAAATTCTGTTCTTTTTATGTGACTGTCAGCCAATCCGCAAAGGCCATCATTGCACAAATCCGCCTTGGTTATTAGTTTTACATTTTCTTCTTCAACAGCCACTGTCGCAGATTTCAGAGAGTTGATTATAACCTCATTGGAAACTCCTTCAACTCCGAGAAAGCCTTCCTTTGAAGGCTTGTCCTTCCGGCGTTCTTTGCCTTTTATATCGGGGATATAGGCATGTTTCACATTTTTTCCTTTAAGACAGTTTTTTATGTAATTTCTTATTTGAAAGCCTGCCCTGTCACTGTCTGTGAATATGATTATTCCTTTTTTGTCGGCAAGAGCTGCCAAAAGACGCATCTGAGACTTATTTTTAAATATCATAAATCCATCGGTCACAACAATTGTTGCATCAACTATTCCGGACAGTTTAATCTTGTCATAGTTCCCTTCAACAACAATTGCTTCTTTGATTTTAATCATAGTTTTCTCCGTTAATTTCTGAGACTGTGAATTGGCGCAGGTATGCGGCCTCCGCGTGCAATGAAGGCTTCACTGGAATAATTATTAACAGGCATAACCGGACCTGTTCCCAAAAGCCCGCCAAATTCAACGGTGTCACCGACTTTTTTGCCGGGCGCAGGAATAATGCGCACAGCTGTTGTTTTGTTGTTTATCATACCGATTGCCGACTCATCGGCAATGATAGCGGAAATAGTTGATGCTGAAGTATCTCCGGGTACAACAATCATATCAAGTCCTACCGAGCATACGCAGGTCATAGCCTCAAGCTTATCTATGGACAATGCTCCGCATCTTGTTGCAGCTATCATACCGGCATCCTCGCTTACAGGAATAAACGCACCGCTTAATCCTCCAACATAGGATGAAGCAAACACTCCGCCCTTTTTAACTGCATCGTTAAGAAGAGCAAGTGCTGCTGTTGTACCATGAGTTCCGCATTTTTCAAGGCCCATTTCTTCTAATATATATGCAACACTGTCGCCAACTGCCGGGGTTGGTGCCAAAGAAAGGTCTACAATTCCAAAAGGAACCCCCAGACGCTTTGAAGCTTCCATAGCAACGAGCTGCCCCATGCGGGTAACCTTGAAAGCGGTTTTCTTTATTGTTTCGGAGACAACGCCAAAATCGCAGCCTCTGACCTTTTCAAGAGCGTGTTTCACAACACCCGGACCGCTTACACCTACATTTATTACACAATCAGGCTCACCTACACCGTGAAACGCTCCTGCCATAAAGGGATTATCTTCCACACTGTTGCAAAAAACAACAAGCTTTGCATTGCCGAATCCGTCTGCCTCTGCAGTAAGTTCCTGAGTTTTTTTAATAACATCGCCCATCATTTTTACCGCATCCATATTGATGCCGGCTTTTGTATTACCAACATTAACCGACGAGCAAACTATATCGGTGGATGCAAGGGCTTCGGGAATGGAGTTAATGAGAATTTTATCGGCTTCGGTAAAGCCCTTGTGAACAAGAGACGAAAAGCCTCCGATAAAGTTTACACCAACAGTTTTGGCTGCGGCATCGAGAGTTTTTGCAAAGGGAACATATGTTTTTGCATCGGATGCACCTGCAACCAGTGAAATTGGCGTAACTGAAATACGCTTGTTTATTATGGGGATACCAAGCTCTTTTTCGATAGCTTCTCCCGTTTCAACAAGCTTTTCTGCCTTTTTACAAATTTTGTCATATATTTTCTGTCTTGACTTTTCCGAATCAGAATCGGCACAGTCAAGAAGGGAAATGCCCATGGTAACCGTACGAATGTCAAGATGCTCATTGTCGATCATATGGAGAGTTTCCAATGTTTCATATTTATTAATCACAGTAACACCGCCTCTGAAGTATGATTAAATTCTGTGCATGGATTCAAAAATGCTTTCAAGCTGAATCCTGATTTCCACACCAAGTTTTTCTCCTTCGGCAGAAAGAATGTCTGAAATTTTGCCGAAATCGTTACATGCTTTATCAATGTCCACAATCATCATCATTGTGAACATTCCCTGAAGAATAGTCTGGGAAATGTCAAGCACATTAATATTATTTTCTGACAGTATCTTTGATACACCATATATAATTCCGACTTTATCCTTGCCGATAACTGTTATTATCGCTTTCTTCATATTAAAAACCTCCGTTTATACATTATTTTGCACGGGTTCGCACAACTTCATATATCATAAGTGCTCCCGCAACAGATGCGTTGAGCGAAGATATTTTCCCAAGCATGGGAATGCGAACCATAAAATCACATTTTTCCTTAACAAGATGAGAAATGCCTTTTCCTTCATTACCAACAACTATAGCCACAGCACCTGAAAAATCGTGAGTGTAGATGGTATTCTCACCATCCATGTCGGCACCGACAACCCACACATTTTCTTTTTTTAGCAGATCAATTGTTTTGGCAATACTTGAAACTTTTGCAACAGGGGTATACTCCACTGCACCTGCCGAGGTCTTTGCAACCGTTGCACTAAGCCCCACACTGTTGTGCTTTGAAATAATCACTCCATGAACACCTGCGGCATTGGCACTTCTGATAATTGAGCCAAGATTATGAGGATCTGTGATGTCATCACAGATTACAATAAAAGGAGCTTCGTTTTTATCTTTTGCAATCTTCAAAATATCAGAAACACTGACATATTCCTTTGCCGCAGCATAGGCAATAACACCCTGGTGAGCACCGGTTGAAGACATTTTGTCAAGCTTTGCTTTCTCGGCATAGGAAACATTAATTCGCTTATCTCTTGCAATGGCAAGGATTTTAAGAATCGAGCCGTTTTTCTCACCGTTTTGCACAATAATTTTATCAATTGGTCTGTCAGCGCGCAACGCCTCCATAACCGGATTTCTTCCTTCAATTCTGTCTGCAGAAATATTCTTTTCAAAATCCATAAATTTTCTCTCCTAAAGAAGATTTGTCTTCAGTCCTGACGCTTTTCTACTATTATATATACATATACAGAAAAGCGGAGGCAAGCATATACCTCCGCATTGTAATCCCTGACTGAAAAACAGTATTATAGGTGTCCTTCAATATGTCTTGCAGGAAATAAGAAGGTTACGCCAAATTAAATTTTTCGTGAATTACATTTACTGCTCTGTCTGCGTTCTTTTTGTTGATAAGAACAGAAACTTTGATTTCAGATGTTGAAATCATATGAATGTTAATGTTTGCATCATAAAGAGCTTCAAACATTGTACTTGCAACTCCGGGATTGTTAACCATACCTGAGCCAACAATTGAAACCTTTGAATAATCTGTACTTGTTTTGATTTCTTCAAAGCAAAGGGCAGCCTTGTTTTCATTGAGAATTGCAACAGCACTGTCAAGATGATCCTCAGCCACAGTGAAACTGATGTCTTTTTTGCCTTCGCGTCCGATTGACTGAAGAATAATATCAACATTTATATTTTTTCCGGCAAGAAGAGAGAACACCTTGAATGCCATTCCGGGTCTGTCTTCAATATCACAAATTGAAATTCTTGCGATATCATTATCTCTTGCTACACCTCTAACTATCATTTTTTCCACTTTACTTACCTCCTTGACAACTGTTCCGGGATTTTTGTTCAGGCTTGAACGCACGGTTAAGTTTACATTATATTTTTTTGCCATTTCAACAGATCTGTTATGAAGAACATTTGCACCAAGACTTGCCAGCTCAAGCATTTCATCATAAGAGATTGATTCAAGTTTCTTTGCATTTTTTACAATGCGGGGATCAGTGGTGAATACACCGTCCACATCTGTGTATATTTCGCACATATCCGCACGAAGTGCTGCAGCAATTGCAACTGCTGATGTATCAGAACCGCCTCTGCCGAGAGTGGTTATGTCGTCATATTTATTGATGCCCTGGAATCCTGCTACTATAACAATGTGGTTGGAATCCAGCTCCTTACGGATACGCTCGCCATCTATTTTGGATATACGAGCACCGCCGTAATTACTGTCGGTTTTCATACCGATCTGCCATCCGGTAAGCGAAACAACCGGGTAACCCAGCTTCTGAATTGCCATTGCAAGAAGCGATATGGAAATCTGTTCACCTGTTGAAAGCAGCATATCCATTTCACGCTTTGATGCAGCGGGGTTAATTTCTTTTGCTTTTTCGATTAATTCGTCTGTAGTGTCGCCCTGAGCAGATACTACTACAACAACGGAATTACCTTCTTTGTAGGTATCAACAATTCTTCCGGCAACATTCATGACTCTTTCGGCATTGGCTACTGATGAACCGCCGAACTTCTGAACTATTAAGCCCATTTTTCAAACCTCCCAATTTTATTCTATTACAGCGCCGATATTGTCTGCGTTCAGCATAACAAGACGCCAATTTTTCAAATTTGTTTTAATGTGTTCGTTCATATTATATTCAAACGCTGCGTAATCTTTGCTTACAACAGACATAATTGTTGGTCCTGCACCGCTGAGATATGCTCCGAGTGCTCCTGCTCTCCGTGCTGTGCGAATGATGTATTCACCGCTTTTTATATAAGGAAAGCGGTATCTTTGATGAATTTTGTCGCGAAAGCACATTGACAAGAGCTTTTCATCTCCCCTGTCCATTGCTAAAGAAAGCATTGAGGCACGGGATATATTATAAGAAGCATTGCGAAAACTCACAAATCTTGGCAAAATATTTCTCGATTTTTTTGTCTGAAGATAGAAATCGGGAATCATTGCTCCAAAACGCAATTTTTCGCTTACTTCACATTTGGTGTGTACAATTTTTTGCTTATCATAAAACGACACCGTAAATCCACCCATCAGTGCCGGAGTAACATTGTCGGGATGGCCTTCAAGCTCAAATGCCATACATAACAATTCGTCCTTCGAAAAAGGATCACCAAGAATATGATTTGCTCCAACAAGACCGGTCACAATTCCGGAAGAGCTGCTTCCGAGACCGCGTGTAACAGGAATGTCGGAGGATACACGCACCCTTATACCGTCAAGTCTTTTGCCTGCCTTAGAAAAAACACTTTCACAGGCTCTGTAAATAAGATTATTGGAGTCTGTGGGAACATATGACCTGCTTTCATCGAGAATCTCTATTTCAAAGCCTGAATCTGTCTCTTCAAATTCAGCATTAATGTAAAGGTTCAGTGCTACTCCCATACAGTCGAATCCGGGGCCGAGGTTGGCGCTTGTTGCCGGAACTCTAACCTTGAACATTGTTCATCCCCCAAATCAATCCAATACCATAAGTGTTGAAACATCGTCTGATTTAAAACCAATCAGCTTGTCCTGAATTTCGGATACCGATGCTCGGGGAGTGATAAATGCAATATATTTTCCCTTTGATGCAAGGGTTATATCTTCCCCAAAGAGTTCCTTTGCTTTAGACAAATCATCGGAACCGGAAGATGTTTTTATGCGGACATACATTGAACATTCAATATCTTCGTAGGGAACAAGGACTTTTTCAGTCTCGGCTGTCCATGGAGCATTGAATGCATTTCCCATATTCTTTGCAGCATCGATAACATCGGCAACAACTGCGCTGGCAGTCGGAAGCTTTCCGGCACCGCGGCCATAAAACATTGCATCGCCAAGCATATTGCCCGACACCATAATGCCGTTGAACACATCATCTACACCTGCAAGAGGTGATTCTTTGGAAACAAGCATCGGAGCTACAACAACTTCAAATTTTGAACCAATGCGCTTGCAGTTACCTATAAGCTTTATGCTTGAGCCGAACATTTCAGCAAATTCGGTGTCTTCAAGGGTGATTTTTCTGATGCCTTCAGTGTGAACATCTTCATGATTAATTTTACTTCCGTTGATCATTGAGGACAAAATACTGATTTTTTTGCCTGTGTCAAAACCGTCAACATCTGCAGTGGGGTCTTTTTCGGCATATCCTTTTTCCTGAGCCTCTTTGAGAGCGGCATCAAAGGACACATTTTCCTGAAACATTCTGGTGAGAATGTAGTTAGTGGTACCGTTAAGTATTCCGGTAACAGACTCTATGCGGTTTGCGGCAAGGCAATTTTTCAGAGGACGGATAATGGGAATGCCTCCGCCAACACTTGCCTCATAGTAATAAGCACAATTATTCTGAATTGCAATTTCAAAAAGCTGATCACCATATGTAGCAACCAATTCCTTGTTTGATGTAATAACAGTTTTGCCCTTTGAAAGCATTTTGCGTGTAAATGTGTTGGCAGGTTCAAGTCCTCCCATTGTTTCAACAACAATTGCAACCTCAGGATCCTCAGCAATTGTGTCAACATTATTTACAAAAAGCTTGCTTTCGGGATGATCCGAAAAATCTCTGATATCCAGAATGTATTTAATGTCTATTTCTGTTCCGGCATTAGTGGTGATGTCCGTTGCATTTTTTCTGATAACTTCATAAACGCCGGACCCTACAACACCAAAACCAATTATCGCAATCTTTATCATTTTTCAGACCTCCAAAACTCTGATAGACTTAAGCAGTTGCGTCAGTATCCGAACCCGTTTTGGGTGCGTGTTTTTACGCCACTGCATCGTTAAAATACTCGCAAATGCGTCAGCATTAGCTGCGTTTTTGCCTTACATTGCCGCAAAAACACAGCACCGAAAATTTATCAAACCTAAAACAAAGAAAAATTGTGACTTTTCAAGGCGGAAGGTCGAAGTAATCCTGTCGGATTTCAAGACCGACAACGAAGAAAAGGTGCTATTTTTCTTTGTTTTAGGCGAGTTCAGATACTAACGCAACTGCTTATACAAATCGATTGTATATTATACCACATTTATCATAATATGTCAACTTCTGACATCAATCAAGTTTAAAATTTCCGGGAAATTGCTTACCCATTTCATTGATACTGGCAAAAATATCACTTTCATCCGAAAAACCCGGTTCATCATTAGCCGTAACTGTGATTTTCACATCAACACCAACAGTTGAAGAAATTGCTTCTCTAACAGCTTCATAGTTGGCTTTTTCTTTAAGTGTGCGCACCTTGTCGGTATCATCAACCACAATTATGACTTCATCCCCGGACGATTTGACTTTTGCACCGAAAAGCATTGTAAATAGTGTAAGCTTCCCGCCGGAAGCAAGAGTGCTTGTAACATCAGCCCAGTTGTTTACAACCTTCTGAGCATCACCACCGTCTGCAGCAGTATCTTTTGAATCGGCACGGTCCGGCATTTCCTGTTCCAAAGAGGGATTGAAAGCTTCATAGGACTGTTCTCCGGGAGGTTCAGGAAGAGGAATTTCATCGATAGCTTCTCCGGTTGTGTCAGGTTCCGATACATTCTGAAGAGATTTTAAAGACAGTGATTTCAATTTGTTTTCAAGAGCAGAAATGCGGGCAAGCGCCGACTCAATATCGGTGTTCATTTCAGGGGTGGTAAGTCTCACAAGGGTACATTCGCAAAGAACCCTTTGAGATGAAAAGCTCTTGAATGACGCAATACATTCGGATAGAATGTTTATATATCTGATCAGGGAAGGAACATCAAACTCATCACTGCAATTTGCAAGATATCCAAGCTTGATTTTGCTTGCCGAAAAATTGTCCTTATTGATTTTATACATTATTATTTCGCGGAAAACTGACAAAAGACCCTTGGCAATATTATCGAAATTTTTTCCGCTTTCTACACAGGCATTGAACCTTTTAAGTGCCGAAACTGTGTCACTGCGTGCAACATCGCCGGCAAATTCATAGAGAATCCTGTCATCAACTGTACCAACAATATCGGTGACATCGGCAAGTGTCAGACCGTCATTTTTGAAAGCAAGACACTGGTCAAGAATGCTGAGAGAATCTCTCATTGAGCCATCACCGAGATATGCAACATATTCCAAAGCATCTCGCTGCGCACTTATGCCTTCATTACTGAGAATTTTCTCGATATTTTCCACAATATCATTAATTGAAATTGTGCGGAAATCAAATCTCTGACATCTTGAAAGAATGGTTGCAGGGATTTGCTGGATTTCTGTGGTTGCAAGAATAAATAGAACATGAGCAGGAGGTTCCTCGAGAGTTTTGAGAAGTGCGTTGAAAGCACCTTTTGAAAGCATGTGAACCTCGTCTATGATAAACACTTTGTATTTGCCCATTGATGGGTGATACTGCACCTGAGAAATAATATCACGGATATTTTCAACACCGGTGTTTGATGCAGCATCTATTTCCTGAACATCGAGACAGGTTTCGTTTATGATGGTTTTACAAAGTTCACACTCGTTACACGGATTTCCGTCAATGGGCGAAAGGCAATTTACGGCACGGCTAAGAATTTTTGCAGTCGATGTTTTCCCGGTACCTCTTGTACCGGTGAACAAATATGCGTGGGCAACTCTTCCTGAGCGTATTTCGTTGCATATTGTGTTGGTTATGTGACTCTGACCGATAACATCATCAAACCGCATAGGTCTCCATTTACGATACAAAGCATGGTATGCCATAAATTCTCACCCCTGTCTTTTTTGTATTAAAAAGTCGTACATCCTTTAATCGAATCCTCCTTCCCAAGCGTTGCCGTTCAGTTAACTCAGGCCGGGCACTCTCGCGGCACATACACAAACACTGCTTATGGCTGCTTGATTCCTCACCTGACCAGGTTCACAGGCGCATATTGCGCGAGACCCGACCGTCAACATCACTTAAACGGTACATACTTAAAAAGCAGAACCCTCAAAAAGGATATCACCCTTGCTATAGCGGATTGCAAGTACAGGGCACCGCTACCTCCCCGGCTGTACGACATTTTATATTATACTACAAAAGGCAGAAAATATCAAGTGGAATTTTTGAATTGATGAAACCTTCATTACTTTAGATAAAATATGAACAAATAATGCTAGATTATATGGTAAAATTGAGGTTTATCGGGGTGTTTAACACTAGGACATTGTAGGGGCGATTCACGAATCGCCCGTATGATATCTGCCATTTGCGGGCGATT
>JAZNUS010000174.1:0-3773 GCA_045592485.1 Clostridia bacterium
CCCTGACCTTAAAGACAAGGATTTTTGAGTAGGTTTTGGTGCGGAGGACGACGGAAGGCTGCCGCCTTTCGAGGACGACAAACCAAAAAATGCCGAAAATACTGTCTTTAAGGCAGGTTCGGATAACTTCTGTCAGGCTAAAAAGGCAGTTGTTAAGGCTAACTACATTGGAAAGGTGTGAAGGTTTTGTCGGACAAACAAAACAAAAACCAGAGTTTTATGTATGGAGCAATAATTTTGCTTGTTGCAAATGCTCTGGTAAAAATTATCGGGGCAGTTTTTAAAATTCCCCTTACATACATTCTCGGCGAAGAAGGAATGGGCTATTTTTCCACCTCCTACCAGATGTACACATGGATGTTTATTCTCGCAACTGCAGGCATTCCCGTTGCCATTTCGAAAATGGTTTCGGAAAGCAATGCCCGCGGTGATAAATATGAAGCAAGCCGTATTTTTTCGGTAAGCATGAAGCTTCTTGTATTTATTGGTGTCATAGGCTTTGGATTTCTGTTTTTCGGAGCTGAGTTTTGCGCAGGAACTCTTCTCAACAATCCCGGTGCCGCATCGGGTATCAGAGCCATTGCACCGGCAATGCTCTTTGTTTCGCTTATGAGTGCATACAGAGGCTATTTTCAGGGACATCAGAATATGCTTCCCACGGCTTTTTCTGAGGTTTCCGAAGCTCTCGGAAAGCTCATTATCGGCTTTGGAGCTGCCTATTTTCTTTTGCCCAAGGGCATTGAGCTTGCATCGGCAGGAGCCGTTGCGGGAGTGTCCTGCGGAGGTCTTGCGGGCTTTGCGGTTCTTTATCTGATATATTCAAAGCACAAAAAGCAAAATCCCCATGTTTCCCAAAGGCTTTCGGGTTCTCTTTCCGACGGTCAGCTTTTCAAAAAGCTTATTTCGATAGCTATTCCAATCACCATCGGAGCATCGGTGTTTTCCCTCACAAGCCTCATCGACACCGCAATGATTATGCACCGTCTTCAGGCAGGTGGATTTGACCCCGATGTGGCAAACAGGCTCTGGGGTTCATATTCAGGCTATGCGTTTCCTCTGTTTAATCTGCCGCCCACACTGATTAATGCCATAACAGTGAGCATTGTTCCGGCAATTGCGGCAGCCTTTGCGTCAGGCGACAAAAAGCTTTGCGCCCAAACAAGCTGCAAAAGTATGAAGATTACAGTCCTTTTTGCACTGCCCTGCTCTGTTGGAATGAGCCTTCTGGCAAAGCCAATTCTTGCACTTGTGTATGACAACACAAATGCCACATCAACCCTTTCCATACTTGCCTGTGCAATTGTTTTTGTTTCTCTGGTTCTTGTGACCAATGCAATTCTTCAGGCAACAGGAAAAGCCATGATTCCTGTCCGGAATATGATAATCGGCGGCGTTGTGAAGGTTATCACAAACTATTTTCTTGTGGCAAACCCACGCATCAACATAAACGGAGCACCTGTTGGTACAACTCTTTGCTATGTGGTGATACTTGTTTTAAACATCATCTCCATGAAACGAACTCTCGGTCTCCGCTTCCCTGTGGGTGAGCTTATTTTCAAGCCTGTTGTTGCCGCATGTGCAATGGCAGCGGTTCTGATTTTCATAACTCCTGTTTTCGATGGGTTCGGAAGGGTTATCGAAGCCGGAGCACCAATTGCAGCCGGAGCTTTGGTATATCTGCTTGTGATTGTGATGATAAAAGGAATAAACGAAGAAGATGTTGCACTTCTGCCAAAGGCTGACAAGCTGACCAGATTATGCAAAAAATTTAAAATAATCAGATGAAAGGACGACAGATAAAATGCGACTGGATAAATATCTTAAGGTTTCACGAATAATCAAACGCCGTACCGTGGCATGCGAAGCCTGCGAACAGGGCAAGGTCACCCTCAACGGCAGAATTGCAAAGCCGTCGGCAAATGTTTCCGAGGGTGATGTGCTTGAAATCACATTCGGCGAAAGAACAATGAAGGTTGAGGTTCTTTCTGTGGCAGAGCATGTTCTCAAAGGCGATGCACAGAATTTGTACAAGGTTTTGTAAAATGGCTGAATAAAAAAAGCAAAGTAATAAAAATAAAGCCTCCTGCATATGTTTTAGTATCACAGCCTGTCAGGCTGACATATACAGGGGGTCTTTTTTATGGATGACAAAAAAACACTCAGAGCGGTTAAATCCGACATTGTTCACAACATTATAATGGAAAACCGTACAAAGGTAAGTATTTCCGGAGTTGAAAATGCTGAAAGCTACAACGAATCAGAAATCATACTTCACACCTCAAAGGGGATTCTTCTTGTAAAGGGGGACGGGCTCAATCTCAGCAAGCTCAGTCTCGACAGCGGAGAAATAACCGTAGGCGGAAGAATAACCTCACTGGAATATGTTGAACCCAAAGCATCGGGCTCTTCATTCTTATCAAGAATTTTCAAATAGAAGGTAGCCACCGATGCTTGTTGATTCATTTCATGACACCGGGGTGTTTCTGGCATCCTTTTTGTGCGGTCAGCTCGTGGGGCTTATTCTCGATGTTTTCAGAGGTTACCGCAAAAACAAAAGAGTGAGCAAAAACATTCTTGCAGCTCAGGACAGCTTTTTTTGTGCAATTTCATTTTATTTGTTTTATAAGACCGTTTGCCTCACAAATTCGGGAGACATAAGATGGTACACAATTATTGGCGCGGTTCTGGGGCTGGTTTTATATTTTGTTGCAGAAAGCATTTACATTGTAAAAATTACAACAGGAATATGGAAGGGAATTTTTTCGGCATATGCAGGAGTAAAAGGAGTTTTCTGCAAAGCTTTTGCCTACCCGAAAAAGCTGTTATTGATTTTAAAAAATAGATTTATCAAGGGATTTGACAGGGTGAAAAATAATTTTAGGCAATTTTTCATAAAAAAGCCGGACAAAAAGCAAAAAAAAGCTATGTGATTTTGTAAAAATTTTTTCAGGAAAATTCTTTACATTTATGAAAAAATAGTTTATAATATCTAGAGTATGGATTGTTGTATGCTGTGTGGGTTGCCGGTCAGCAAAGGCAACAAAGTTATACAAATACAAATTTTGATATACTTGTTTATAAAGGATTAATCTGAAATGAATAAAAAGACTAAAATCAATAAAAAAATTGTCAGAAATATTCTTGTGGTTTTTGCAGTTTGTCTGGTATGCAATGCGTTCTACGGAGTTTTTGCTCAGATAAACGGCTACAACGACAAAATTGATATTCTCAGCAAGCAGCTTGAAGAGGAAACCAAAATCAACAATTCTCTGAAAGAAGAAAAGCTTAGTGTGCACAGCGACGAGAATTACAAGGAAATTGCCAGAAAAACTCTCGGACTTGTAGAACCGGGAGATAAAGTATACATCAATTCAAATGATTAATTAGCAAATGAGGGGGCTGTGTTTTACAATGCAGGTTGAAGAAGGAAAAATCCTTAGCGGTAAGGTTACCGGAGTTACAAATTTCGGTGCATTTATTGACCTTGGTGAAGGCATTACAGGACTTGTTCACATTTCGGAAATTTCCGCATCATATGTGAAGGACATCAACGATCATGTAAAAGTGGGCGATGTTGTTAATGTCAAGGTTCTTCCCCCGGACAAAAAAGGTAAGATAGGGCTTTCAATCAAGCAGGCTGTTGCCGAATCCCAAAACGGTGAAGAACAACCCAAGCCCCATTTTGAAAGAAAACCCCGCACTCCCAGACTTCCCGAAACCGATTTTCATGCTCAACCCGAGGAATTTGATTGGTTCAAGCCCCGTAATGAGGA
>JAZNUS010000175.1:0-3429 GCA_045592485.1 Clostridia bacterium
CGTTTCAATAACAGCCATTTCGACTCTGAAAATCCGAAGCAATCATTTTCCGCTGCTGTGCTTCGGATTTAACCTGAGCCGACGGCTGAGTGCCGGAGTCGAAGGTGGTCAGACAAAGAAAGGGCTGTTATTGAAATTCCTGTGGAAAGAACTGCGTGATTATAAAAAGTTCCACAAGTGTTTCTGTAATAACTCACCGCTAAACCCCAATTTGAAAAACAAAAAAGGCTGTCTCCCTGACAACTGTCAAGGAAACAACCTGTTTTATTTTTACCCATATTAAATTTCAAAGTCTTTTTGGATTGTCTGTTTGTTCAATAGATACTCTATAAATAAATTAAAAGCAATCTTCAACTCCTACTCTGCCGATACCATAGCTCCGGTTTTGGGAATCTGAATTATATACTCATAGTAATTTTCAAATTCATTCTCCGTGGATTTTGCATCTATTCCGCTTTTTTTCATAACCTCAACTGCATGCCTCACTGTGTTTACAAATATTCTCACATCTTTAATGGTTCTTTTTCCGCCAATGGCATTTGGCGAAGACTTTTTCGGTGCTTTTCTTACAAGCATTTCTTCAATAAGCTCCTCGGTCTGAGCAACATTAAGATTCTGATCGGTAATCTTCTCCAGGGCTTTTAGCTGTCTGTCACAGGACTCAAGCCTCAGAAGTGCTCTTGCGTGGCGTTCGGTGAGGCAGTTGTCTTTGACAATTTCTCTCACAACTGCCGGAAGCTTTAAAAGCCTTACCTTGTTTGCAACCGAAGACTGGGTTTTGCCGATTTGCTTTGCCAGCTCTTCCTGAGTGAAGCCGTGGTTATTCAAAAGATTTCTGAAGGCTTCGGCTTCTTCCATAAAGGACAGATTCTCTCGTTGAATGTTTTCGATGAGTGCCACAACAGCACTGTCATTGTCGCTGAAATTAGTCACAATTGCCGGAACCCTCAAAAGTCCTGCCATAAGGCACGCCCGCAGTCTGCGCTCCCCTGCAATAAGCTCATAGGAATCGTCGGAGAGCTGCCGCACGGTGATTGGCTGAAGAACTCCGTATTTTCTTATTGAATTTGCAAGCTCGGCTATTGATTCACCGTCGAAGCTTCTTCGTGGCTGATAAGGGTTTGGTTTAACCCGGTTAATGGGAATCTGAATTACTGTTTTTTCTTCTTCCTTTGTTTTGATGTATTCATCAGTGTAGCTCAAAGGAAAAACCGATTTGAATTTTGAAATTATGTCCATTTTTATCCTCCTTATGTATATTTCCTACCTGATTAAATTATAACATCTGAAAAGCTGAATGGGAAATGTTTTCGGTCGTTTAAAAAAGACACAAACCTTAATTTCCCGAGAAAAAACAAAATTCCCTGTAGGGATAATCCTTGAATTTATGAGCATTTCCTTTTTTTGTGTCGCAGTTTGCGATGAAAAACATCGATTTTACTTAAATTATGCTTTAATTTTCTTAAGCAGTTTCTTATAAAGCAAAAACAGCCTCAACAATCAACACTGAAGTGTTGGTCGTTAAGGCTGTCTCTGATACATATAAACAAAATTCTCTTTTGTTATTTATTCCATTCCATATCCTTAGATGCAATAAACTCATATATCATGTTTGCAAAAATCCATTCTCCGTCACTGTCTTGTTTACGCACATAAGAACAATGAGTACTATTTTTCATTACTCTGAAATCAAGCTTATCTTCACTATATCCAAAATGCTTCAATGTTGAAACAAGCAAATATGTCTGTTCCAGTCGGTTTTCCATATCATTGTCCGAAACAATTATCTGCATCGGTGCATAATCCCTGTTTCCCACAATATGATAAATCGGTGCTGCTTCGTCAATAATTACTCTTCTTGTGTCAAGTCCTCTTTCACGGAGAATATTAAAGTGTGTTGTGGGCTGACCTGCATCATGTAAATATCCGCCCAGTTTATCCGAATCAATTCCATGGACAGCCAGATATTTTTTATCAAAGCACAGCATTTGTGACAGATAACCTCCTGCTGATGATCCTCCTACAAAAAAGTTTGTTATCTTTCCATACTCAGCCATATGACTGTGTGCCCAGGCAACAACCGCTGCGGCATCCTTTATAAAGTCAGGATATTCTGCATCAGGATACATTCTGTAATCCGCAGAAACGGCAGCTATTCCTTTTTCTGCCAATGCTTTTAAAAATCCGGAACACCCTGTTTTGCTGCCACTTTCCATGCCGCCTCCGTGAAAATATATAAATACGGGAAAAACATCTGTATCCGGCAAGTAAATATCCAGCATACATTCATTTGAATCTGTTTTCTTATAAGATATGTTCTCATATATTTTCATAGATATAATCAATCCTTTCACTTAAAACGGCATAAAACCATTGGGCTTTAACGCAGAATTTTATATACTCTTTTTAATTTCAAAACAAATCTTTATACAGAAAACTACAATAATTATTAATTATTCATTAGCGAAGCGGCTTCATCATTCAATATTCATTAAAAAATCCTGTCGAACCTAATGAATGATGAATATTGAATAATGAAAAATGAATAATACAAAACAAAAAATCCTATCTTTAGGTGGGTAGTGATAAGGAAGTATTAAGAATATCACTATCTACCGACAAGCAGGGTGTAAAAGAGAGTTAAGCATATCACATTTATAGTGTGGTGTGCTTTTTCTCATATATGGGGTAAAATGTCACGCAATAGATGTTGAAAAACGCCCTATTTTAGCGGTTTTTAAGGCTTAAAACTGACAATGTAATGGTTTTATATTAAACCCCTTAAAAATGGGGTTCTATCGTTCCATAAAAAATACATTACATGTTTATTAAAATTTATCTTAATGATCGAGTAGGGCGAAATTAATCGCCCTCTCACACCACCGTGCATGCCGTTCGGCACACGGCGGTTCAATTCAAAATTAAATATGTGCTACCTTTTGGTAGTAATCCGAAATACTGATTAAGCCTCGCTTAGTCAGTATTTCTTTTGAAATTGCTCTTACTACAACAGATTTGGTTGCAACAAGCTGATAGTGGTCTCCCCAATTTGCAACCTTGTGAGCTATCCACTTTTCAACTCCAAGTTTTAATAGTCCCCATTCTCTTTTCTTGGCAGTTTTCCACTGTTTCCAAATTATCACCCTTATCATTGTTCTTAGGTGTTCATCTATCTTGTGAAGCTTGTTTTTCATTGAACCTATACGAAAGTAATTTATCCACCCTCTTGTTACCTCATTAATTTTCTTAATTCGGTATGTTAGGTCAATACTCCAGCTCCGCTTGCATAATGCTTTGAGTTTCCTTTTGAACTTCATTACAGATTCCTGATGTGGTCTTGCTTTCCATCCTTCTTTGTCTTTCCAGAAGCCAAAGCCAAGATATTTGAGTTTACTTGGCGGTGTTATCTTTGTCTTTGTTGCATTTACC
>JAZNUS010000176.1:0-22233 GCA_045592485.1 Clostridia bacterium
TAGCGAAACTGACTGAGGGGTATTGCTGAAAGTATTGATATTTCTGCATTTCGTACCCCTCCGTCTTTGCCTTACGGCAAATCCACCTCCCCTTAGGCAGGGGCGGCTTTCGCATCAGCCCAATTCCATCTCCCCGATAAACTCCAATTTATTCTGATGTTATTAGTTAGTATACACCTCTATCTGGGAATTTATACCTTAGATATGTATCCCACAAGAACTGTCATATCATCATGATTTTCACGGTTTTCAAGACTGTAGGCTACCTCAAGAAGCTTGCCTGCAATAAGCTGAGGATTGGTCACATTTACAGAAAGAAGCGTTTTTTCTATCCAACCCTCGTGGTTTTTGTTTCTGAGGGCAATGTCTGCAACACCGTCACTCATGAGAACAACAACCGTGTCCGACTCTATGGGAAGCATATGCTTTTCCGGTTCAGCCTCCTTGAGGATTCCTGCCGGAAGGCTTTCGCCCCTGATTACGGTTATTTTGTCACCGCATTTCATATAGGCATTGGCACTTCCGAGCTTTGTAAATGAAAGAGATGCCGATGACAGGTCAATGTCACAAAGGTCGATTGTGGCAAAGCTGTCCTTTTCACCCTTCAGAAGAAGACTTGAGTTAATCAGCCCCACCGATGTGTCACAGTCAAAGCCGGCATGAAGAAATTTTTCAAGGAGATTTATGGTGGTTTTACTCTCTGTCCGTGCTTCCTTTCCGCTGCCCATTCCGTCGGACAGAGCCATAACCATTTTGTTGCGGCGGGTATATATGACATTAAAGCTGTCTCCGCATACCGTCTGACCGCTCTTTGCTCTTGTTGCATATCCGAAAGAGGCAGTATAAGCCCCCTTGGGACAAAAAGTGAGAACGGTTTTTTCACCAAGGCTTCTGACTCCTGCAAAGTCAGTGGGTGTGTTTGTGATTTTTTCTGTTTCTTCAATAATAGTCTTTTTCATATTTCTTAAAGGAGTACCGTTTTTAAAGTACACCTCAATTTCAAAATCGCCGTCGTTATCCCGCTGTGCGTTAATTGCTTTTGCATAAATTCCCCGGCTGTCCAGAGCAACGGCAAGCTTGTCTTCAAGAACAGAGTCTCTTATCGGCATATGACAGAGGCATTCATTTTTTATGGCATCGGAGATGCCCTTTAACTGACGGCAAATCAGCTTTTTGCTTTCGGCGTTTCTGATAGTCCATCTGTATTCCGTGCGGATAATGTCGGTGGCAGAATTGAATGCATTCACAAAGCTGTCGGAGCGATGACATCTTTTCCTGAAATCCTGAGGAAGATTTGCTGCAGTGATGTGGCCGTCCGGATTTCTTTTGACCGTTTGCGCCATATCGAAAACCTTTCCGTTTTTTTCGTTAAAGCAGGTGTCTTTGTGCATGCATCCGATGCAAACCTTTGCCGAAACAGAGCCAAGTACCGATTTCACATATCCCCTGCCGGGAATTTTGTCCTCTGTGCCTGAAGCATAAATCCCGGAAAGCTCTGAAAACGATTCAGCCATACGAAGAAATTTTTCGGTGTCAGGGGCCGGGGTGGTTTTAAAGCCGCCGGAGCTGCCGGAGGATTTTTCCGAAACCAAAGCAAAAATGTCTGTGATTTTTTTGGGAGTGATTGCAAAAATCAATGACGCAGCGAGGCTTTCGTATATACCTGTGACAATGAGGGCAGTGTCCGTCAAAATCAGAGACGAAACAGTGTTTGCAACAATAAATCCAAGAGCGGTGCCGGTTTTGCCATACGCAGAAAAGGCAGAGGCCAGAAGTGCGCCAAAGGCGTAGGTTCCCATAGTATGAAAGCCCGACTTCGGGTGCATTGCACCTGCAATTCCGAGAATTAATGCCAATGTGAGAGAAGGGTTTTTTCCACCGCTGCAGCACATAACAAGAATCAGCCACACAGAAACCACCGCAGAAAGGTTGAGACCTGCAACGGGGGATATGTATTGTGCTGAAAGCACAAAAATTGCTGCAGATGAAAAAATGCAAAGAATTTCTGTTTCCGAGATAAAGCTTCGTCTTTTCATTCCCGATATTGATGATGAGGCAATGCAGAACACAAAGGTTGCCGATGCCATAAGAAGGCTTTCGAGAATCAGTGCCAGAATGTCGAAAACACTAAAGCCTCCAACAGCATATCTCATTGCACAAAGAGATGCAAAGCATCCCGAAACCGTGACTGCCCGAACCCACACAGGCTTGGAAAAGGTTTCAAACATGGCAAAAATTGCACTTGAAATAACAAGACATGGGGCATATTTCCAAAAGTTTGCGCTCCCGGTTGTAATGCATGCGATAAAGGAAGAGAGGAAACAAAGAATCCAGTTTTCCCTGTCAAAGGCAGAGGCATAAAAGGCAACCGAAAAAGGAGACATAGATGAAAATACCGATGAATATTGAAAAACAAAGCACAGGGCAATGGTTATAATCTTTTTTCCCGTGAGATGGCAGACAATTTTTTCAAGACCTTGTCCGGCAATTTTGGAAATTACAATTCCCGATTTTGGATTTTTGTCCATAGCTGACCTCCGAATGTATAGTTTTTTGCGGAAAAACTACCCGGACCGATTTCAGAAGGGGGATTTCGGGGCGGATTTTCCGTTTTAATTATATATTCTGCCAGGGGGTATATTTTGTAATATTTTGCGCAGGAAGCCGTTATAATTACGACAAAAAAACTCAGTTTGAAAGCCTGTGAAACATAATCTGTCACCTGAATACAAAATTTTATCAGGGAAATGCAGGGGAATTTTGCATAATGTCGGCAAGTTGTGGCGAAGGTGTCACGGTTTAAATTGGGGTTTGTCGGGGAGATTGAAATTGGGCTGGTGCGAAAGGCTTCCCCTTGGTGGGGAAGCTGTCACCGTAAGGTGACTGATGAGGGGAATTTGAAGATGAAATTGTTCAAATGTGTCGTAGGGGCGATTCACGTATCGCCCGAAAATGGCAGATATCAAACGGGCGATTCGTGAATCGCCCCTACAATGTCCTTGCGTCAATCAGCCCTACAAACCCCAATTTAACATAAAATCAACGATTGCAAAACCGGGATTTGCTTTAAACGACACAAATAGGGAATTTCAACTCTTGCCATTGACTTTTTTTGAAATAAGTGTTATACTTATACAGTATATTATAAAATTGTTGGGGATATGCACTTTAGCCGGATAATGTACAGGCATTGTCAGGGTTATTGTCAGGGAGCAAAATTGATGAATGATAATATCGATGAAACAGAATTTCTTCTTGGTCGTCAGCAAATAGACATATCTGATGAGTATATAACAAAATCAATATCCGGTAAAACAATTATGGTTACAGGCGGGGGTGGTTCCATAGGCTCAGAGCTGTGCAGACAGATAGTGAAGTGCCATCCTGAAAGACTGATGATTGTTGATATGAACGAGGGTGGCATATATAACATTCAAAATGAGCTTTGTGAAGAATGCTCCGATGTGGATATAAATACTTATGTGGCGTCGGTCTGTGATGAAGACCGGATGAATAGTATTTTTGACCGAATAAATCCTGATATGGTTTTTCATGCCGCGGCATACAAGCATGTTCCGCTTATGGAATGCAATCCCGGAGAAGCTGTTAAAAATAATATATTGGGAACATATAACATTGCACTTGTTTCCAGAGCCCATAAAACCGGAAGGTTTATTTTGATTTCCACAGACAAGGCAGTTAATCCGACAAGTGTTATGGGAGCGACAAAGTGTTTTTGTGAAAAGCTTGTTCAATCACTTAACGGTATTTCTGACACAAGGTTTTTAACCGTGAGATTCGGTAATGTACTTGGTTCCTCGGGAAGTGTTGTTCCTTTGTTTAAGAGCCAGATAGAAAAAGGCGGTCCGGTTAAGGTTACCCATCCGGAAATAGAAAGATTTTTTATGTCAGTCCCTGAAGCAGCTCAGCTGGTGATTCGTGTTGCTTGCTATGGTCAGGAGGACGGTGTGTATGTTCTTGATATGGGAAATCCTGTGAAAATATATAATGTAGCTGAAAAGCTTATTCGCATGTACGGTTATGAGCCCGGAAGGGACATCAGGATAGAGATAACCGACTTGCGTTTGGGAGAAAAGCTAAACGAGGAGCTTTTTGCGGGAGAAGCAAAGCGGCTTGATTCAGAGCTTGACAAAATCTATTTAGAAAAACAGGTTCCTGTTTCTTTTGAAACAATCAATAAAAATGTGAATATGCTGACATCGGTACTGAAAAATGGCAGCGATGATGACATTTTGCATGCAATAAGAAAGGTTGTTCCTTCCTATAGATGTCGAATTTAATTTAATGTAAAGGGTGTTATAAGAATGGAATTAGCAGAAAAAAATGTTAAGATTGTTGAAACTGACAACAAAAAAGTGTATGTTGTCAGAAAGCTTGAAAAAATCGACAAAAAGCCGGTTTACAGATTTTTCAAGCGTTTGTTTGATATTACAGCAAGCTTGTGTGCACTTATTGTTCTTGCAGTGCCAATGATGATTATAGCACTGGTAATAGTTTGTGATTCCCGTGGCGGAGCGATTTACAGTCAGGAAAGACTTGGCCTCAACGGCAAGAAATTTACCGTGTATAAATTCAGAACTATGAGGGCTGATGCCGAAAAGAACGGTGCGGTATGGGCAGACAAGGATGATATGCGTTGCACAAGAATCGGAAAATTTCTCAGGGCAACAAGGCTGGACGAGCTCATGCAGTTGTTTAACATACTTAAAGGAGATATGAGCATTGTGGGACCACGACCGGAAAGGGAATGCTTCTATGATGAATTCAGAGAGTACATAGACGGATTTGAGCAAAGGCTTATGGTTGTTCCGGGACTTACCGGACTTGCGCAGATTAACGGCGGGTACGATCTTGCTCCCTGGGAAAAAATTGTATATGATCTGGAATATATTGAAACCCGTAATTTTTGGAGCGATATTTTAATTATAATAAAAACAGTTCTGATTGTGTTTAATCATAAAGGAGCAAGATAAAATGAATAATCCGTTAGTTTCTGTTGTTATGCCTGCATATAATTGTTCAGGCTTTATCAATCAGTCAATTGAGTCGGTGCAAAATCAGACTTATGAAAATTGGGAGCTTATAATTGTTGATGACTGTTCAAGCGATAATACTGTTGAAATCGTGGAAAGCTACGCTGAAGGCGATAGCAGAATAAAGCTTTTTTCTCTTTCGAAAAACGGCGGCCCTGCTGCGGCAAGAAACAAAGCAATAGAGGTTTCCGCAGGGGATTATATTGCTTTCCTGGACAGCGACGATTTGTGGGTGGCAGACAAGCTGGAAAAGCAGATTGGATTTATGGAAAAAAATGGATATAATCTTACTGCCACAGCCTACAGCCAGATGTATGAAGACGGCACATCCAACGGATATGCCATATACCCTTACAAAAAAGCCAATTATAACAAAACACTTTTCAGCGGAAATCCTCTTGGAAATTCAACTGTTGTTGTGTGTACTAAAAGAATAGGCAAGTTTTATGTGCCTAAAATTAAGAAACGCAATGATTTCGCATTGTGGCTTCGTATTTTGAAAACTGAAAAATATGCATATGGTATGCAGGAGATTCTTTCAAAATACCGCATCAGAGAGTGCTCCGTTTCGTCAGGGAAAAAATCTCTTATTAAATACCAGTGGTATTTGTACCGGAATATCGAGGAGCTGAATTTGTTTAAAAGTGTTCTGGCATTCGCTACTCTTGCGTATCATTGGGTATTTAAACCAAGAAAAAGAAAAATCAAGAATTGAGTTTTGTTGTTTTGTTTTTTAAAAAACACACTGGAGACTGAGATGAAAATATTTCACATAAATACAAATTTTATAAATAATCCTCTTCATCAGAATATGACAGAGCATCTGGCAAATCATGGTGTAGAATCAACTGTTGCAGTTCCAACCTGTGATTACAAAAATTCCGTCATTAAGCCAAAACCATATGTTTCCATATGTGAGTGCTTTTCTAAAATAGACAGAGTGTGGTATGGCAACAAGCAAAGAAAAATATTTTCATATATCGATTCTCATTTTGATATGTCAGCTTATGATGCATGTCATGCCTATACTCTTTTCACTGACGGAAATGTTGCATACAATCTGAAAAAGAAATACGGCATTCCTTATGTTGTGGCAGTCAGGAACACCGATGTGAATACATTTTTTAAATATATGCTTCATCTTCGCAAAAGAGGAATTGAAATACTCAAAAATGCTTCGGCTGTGTTTTTTCTGTCAAAGGCCTATGAAAAAATTGTTTTTGAGAAATTTGTTCCGGAAAAATATGTTGATGAAATAAGGTCAAAATCATACATTATGCCAAACGGACTTGATCCCTTCTGGCTTGACAATTCTTTTGACGGAACGAAAAAAACTCCCGGAAAAGAAATAAAAATATGCTTTGCAGGAAAAATTGACAAAAATAAAAACTGCAACCTGACAGTTGAGGCATGCAAAAAGCTTATTGCTGAAGGGTATGATGTTAAATACACGGTTATCGGGAAAATGGTTGATGAAGGTTTTCAGAATGCTATTGATGAAAACAGTTTTATTACCCATATTCCTTTTTTGCCGAAAGAAGAGCTGGTTAATTATTACCGGCAAAGCGACATTTTTGTTATGCCTTCATTTACCGAAAGCTTTGGTATGGTCTATGCCGAGGCAATGAGTCAGGGGCTTCCCGTTATCTACACAAAAGGCGAAGGCTTCGACGGTCAGTTTGAAGAAGGTGCAGTGGGCTACCGTGTTGACAGTTCAAGCTCCGACGATATCGTGGAGGCTGTAAAGAACATTTTGAACGATTATGAAAGCATAAGCAAACGGTGCACAACAAATGCCGCAGCCTTTGACTGGAACAATATATCAGAAAAGTACAAGAAAATTTACACAGAAAAAATATGCAAATAGGAGATACCTATGATTGGTGAAAACGGTTTTTTTGACAGTTCTGTATTTACATATTATGTTGTGAACAGTGACAATACTGATTTTGGTTTGGAAAAAAAGTGCTCCGTGCAGGGGTGGAATGTTTTTTCATCTCCCGAAACCAAAATAAGAATCTTCGAAAAAGAAGACGGCGGCACTGTGGTGGTGATAGGCTATTGCATCGATTCCCACGGAGAATTGAATGCAGATGAAATTCCGGAGTTTCTCTCACTTCAGAGTGAGGCGGAATTTTTTGTTCAGCTTGCACGGCTTGCAGGAAAATATGTTATTTTGAAAGCATATAAGGACGGACTTTATGTATATACCGATGCCACGGCATCCCTGCCTGCTTTCTATAGCCAAAAGGAGGGCATGACATGTGTATCCTCCAATGAATATTTTATAAAGGAAATTACAGGAGCCGGCGAAGATGGGCGCATTTCTGCCATTTTAAAAAAAGCAGACGGTGCAAAAACCCTTCCCGGTGATATGACTCATTACGACGGTGTTTATGCACTTTTGCCCAATACCTTTTACTCATCCTTCGAAAACCAAGCCTTTCGCTACAATTTATATGAGCCTTCTGTATCTCTCAGTTCATCTGAGGCAGCTGTGAGGGCGGCTGAGCTTATAGAAAATGTGACAAAATCAATTGCACAGGATTATGAAATCAAGTGTCCTCTTACGGGAGGTTATGACAGCCGTGTGGTTTTTGGGGTTCTTGGCAAATTGAAATATGAGCCTCTTGAAATATACACTATGCGTCACAAAAATTCTCCTGACGCCGATGACATAGCAATTCCGGCAAGGATTGCTTCGGATTACGGTATAAATCATCATCTTCTTGAGGACAAGTCCTCACCCGATGAATACATTGACTTTGCAGACAAGGTTTTCGGAAAAGATTTTTATTCAAAGAGAACTCTTGATATTGTTGCAACTCTTAAAGAACACATTGGAAAAGGCTGTATTCTTAACGGTGATATAATGGGACAAATCGGAAAAAGCTCTCTTCACAGAAGTATTCCCGAAATCTTTATGGGGCCGCGCTACTATCGCTGTAAGATTCACAATACCTCGGCATATGCTCTGGCTGAAGTGAAAAAATG
Organism: Clostridia bacterium; assembly: GCA_045592485.1. GTDB lineage: Bacteria > Bacillota > Clostridia > UMGS1810 > UMGS1810 > RGIG1828. The sequence goes on from JAZNUS010000176.1 coordinate 8,049, forward strand.
GTACAGGCAGATTAAAAAGAATGCAGTTGAGAATGTGTGCGACAGCTTTTCGCAGGAAATACGCCTGGGAAGATGGGCTGCTGATGAAAACAGTATGTATTCCTTGTTTGGAATAAATGTTATAAACTGCTTTAACTGTCACGAAATCATAAGACTTTTCAGGGCGGTTCCGAGAAAGGAACGAAAGCTTTCAAAATTGCATAAGGAGCTGATTGGTATATTCGATTCAAAGCTTCTTAATTACAGCTTTGGGGCAGAGAAAATAACTCTGGAATCGTTGGCAAGAAAAACTGACATTGGATTTTATGCGGCAACCTTTGCAAAGTATTATATTCAGGTTATAAAAAATTTAAAGGGATGATATTATGAAAAAACTTATAGTAACAGCAGACGATTACGGAATGTCTCTTGCGGTTAATAAAGCCATTATCGAAGGCATACAGGCAGGGCTCATTACAACAACAAATGTAATGACCAATATGGATTTTCTTGACAACCGTCAGGAGCTTGTCGCATTGAAGGATAAGGCATCAATAGGACTTCACTGGAACATTTCCGTCGGAAAACCTCTTTCGCCCAAAGATGAGGTCTCATCTCTTGTAGATAGCGAAACAGGTGAGTTTTTCGGTTATGCGAAGTTTTGTGAAAAATATAAAAGCGGTCAGATTAAGAATGAAGAAATAGTTACAGAGCTCAAAGCTCAGTATAACAGGTTTGTTGAGCTTTTCGGATTTGAACCTGACTACTGGAACACTCATCAGAACACCCATGTTGCACTTAAAATATATGATGTTTTTTTAAAGCTTGCATCTGAGCTTAAAATTTTCAAAATGAGAAATCATCAGAGAATTTATGTGCCTGCCGCAAAAAAAGCAACCCGTTCTCTCAAATGGCAGATTATGGAGCCTGTTAAGAGAAATATTATCAGGAGCTGGCAGAAAAATGCAGCCCGAAATGGTATGAAATATCCTGACGGAGTAATTGTGAGTATGAACGAAGGCGACCGTTCAGATGTTGATTATACCTTTTCGACCATTAATTGGAAAAGCAACGAAATCGGCGAATATGTAATTCACCCGGCTACAGAGTGTGACTCTCCATACTTTGGTAAAATTATAGAAAAAAGAATTGAAGAATACAGGCAGTTCACAAGCGATTCTACCAAGGAAGCTCTTAAAAAGAATAACATCGAGCTTGTTAATTTTTCGGTTCTGTAAATTACTGATAAAGAGGTTATAAAAAATGGCGAATGCTTTGTTTATTGGAAAGTATCCTCATCCCATAAATCCCTACAGAAATGTATTTTTTCAGAATTTAATATTTGAAATTGCCGACAAAGGCTATGATTGCACTGTTATATCCCCGGTGTCTGTATGCCAGTATAAGACGCGAATCGGCGAAATACCCAAAAAAACAATTCATGAAACTCCCCGCGGCAACAAGGTCACGGTATATTATCCGAGATTCGTTTCGGCATCGTCAAAAAAAATCGGCAACTTCAGTACTGCCAAGATTTCAGAGTATTTCTACATCAGGTCTGCAGTAGGTCTTGCAAAAAAACTGAATATAGATTTTGATTTTTCCTATGGTCATTTCTTTATTCACGGAGGTCTTGCCGCGATTAAAGCCGGCAATGCACTGGGAATCCCATCGTTTGTTGCGTATGGAGAAAGCTCCTATGAAGATGTTATAAAAAATCGTTTCGGTGATATTCTTCCCGGTCATATAAAGGGGCTTTCAGGAATAATTGCGGTTTCCGGAAAGAATGCGGAAGAGTTGAAAAATGAAAAGATATATGATAACATCCCCATGATTATAGCTCCCAATGCTACAGATAAATCTAAATTTTATGTAAAAGACAAAGCAGAGAGCCGAAAAGAACTGGGCATTTCCGAAGACAAATTTGTCGTTGGATTTGTGGGAGGCTTCAACAATCGTAAAGGCGACAAGAGAGTTCTTGAGGCTATAGAGGGATTAAATGATGTGTATGGTGCCTTTGCCGGAAGGGGAAGCAATCCGCCGTCAGGTGAAAAGGTTGTTTTTTGTAAGTCTTTGGAGCACCGTGATGTATGCACATTCTTAAATGCAATAGACATTTTTTGCCTGCCCACACTCAATGAAGGCTCCTGCAATGCAGTTGTTGAGGCTATGAGCTGCGGCAAGGCAATTGTTTCATCGGATTTGTCCTTTAACTATGATGCATTAAACAGCGATAATTCTGTTTTGGTAAACCCCAACTCTGTTGAAGAAATCCGGAACGCAATAAAGAACCTCCGGGAAGATGATGCTTTACGGAAACGGATTTCCGAAAAAGCACTTGAGGATTCGGAAGAGTTTACAATCGGAAAAAGAGCGGAAAATATTTTGAATTTCATAAAAGCTAACAGCAACAAAAAAGGAATTGATAAAATTGGAACAAATGAAAACTGATAAAAATTCTCTGACATTTATAGGACTGCTTTTTATTGCATACATCTCAGCCACAAGCTGTCTGTCCAATAACATCGTGTTATACGGAGGCTATGCTGCTCTTATGGTTTTTGCCGGAATAAAGCTCCTTTTCGATGACGGGGGTAAGCTTATTGTAACTCCATATTCAAAAAGAATGTTTCTTTTCGTGGGTTACTGTTTTTTGGGAATACTCTGGGCTTATGACAGAAAGATGTCGGCAGTACAGCTTCCTTTGCTTGGCGCATGTGTGATTATGATGATAGTTATGAGTGACTATTACATAAAGAGAAAGGAAGTAAAACCGCTCTTTTGGGTTATAGCAATTGCAGGTTTTGTACTTTCTATATATGTTATAGTTGAATATGGCGGTATTTCCTCCTTCTATGAGCAGGCAACCGCTATCCAGGGCTCTCTTTCTCACAGACGCCTGGGAGGAGATATAAAAAATCCCAACGCAATAGGTATGCAGTGCGGTTATGCCACGGTAATACTGTTCTTTTTTGCACTTATCAGGAAAAAATATTTATGTTATGTTTTGTTGCTTGTTCCTTTTGCGGTGACAGCAGCCAGTGGCAGCCGTAAAGCTCTTTTGATGCTCGTTATCGGATTTGTAATGGTGTTCTACTACAAAATTTTAGAGGGTGACAGCTCAAAGAGATACATAAAAGTCTACTTTGGTTTCTTTGCCGTGATAATTGCAATCGCCGCTGTATTTTCCCTTGATATTATGAATACGGCTGTTGAACGAATGATAGATTCTTCAGGAATGCTTAGCGGAGCCGGTTCGGATAATTCCACAACAGAGAGATTCAATATGATTATTGTGGGACTGAAGCAGTACTGGAAAAAGCCCGTTATAGGCTGGGGAATTGCAAACTCACGAATAGTCAATGCCGCATATCTCGGTGTTTCGAAGTATTCTCACAATGATTATATCGAACTTATGCTCAACGGCGGACTTGTCGGAATGCTTTTGTATTACGGAATGATTGTCAAAATGATTAAAGAACATATTGCAATTATAAAGGTAAATAAAAGAGACGATGATGCGGTTCTGTCATTTATGCTTCTTATTCTTTTCCTGGCAATGAACATGGCTTGCGTAACCTACTACAACAGCATACCTTCATATGTGTATCTGACATTATGGATAACCCTTATTGAAATTAAAAAGGAAGGATTGACTTATAATGAATCTGGCGTCAAAAGTATTGAATAAACTAATGGTAAAAGGTTTTTTTGATTTTTTACCTGATAAGCAATATATCAAGTTTAGATTCTTTGTAATGATGAGGAAGAAACTTAATCTTGATAATCCTCGAACTTTTAATGAAAAATTGCAGTGGATCAAGCTATATGACCGCAATCCGTTATATACTCAGATGGTTGATAAATATGCTGTAAGGGAATATATTTCTGAAAAAATAGGGGAGGAATATTTGATTCCTTTGCTTGGTGTGTGGGACAGTGTTGACGAGATAGATTTTGATTCACTTCCAAATCAGTTTGTATTAAAATGCAATCATGACAGCGGCGGTCTTGTTATATGTAAGGATAAATCAGAATTGAATTTTAAAGAGTCTAAGTCTAAGCTTTCTAAGTCTATGAAGCGTGATTTTTATAAGCTTTCAAGAGAATGGCCCTATAGAAATGTTAAAAGAAAAATAATTGCAGAACAGTTTATGGTTGATGAATCAGGGACTGAGCTTAAGGACTATAAGTTTTTTTGCTTTGATGGCAAACCTGAATATATGTTTGTAGCGACAGGTCGTCCACATGATACACGCTTTGATTTTTTCGATATGGATTTTAATCACCTCGATATATTGAACGGGCATCCCATGGCGACAAAAAACATTGAAAAACCAGCTGCATTTGAAGAAATGAAAGAATTGGCATCTAAGCTTTCAAAGGAATTCAGACACGCTCGAATAGATTTTTACGATATAAGTGGAAAGGTATATTTTGGTGAAATTACATTTTTTCATCATAGCGGATTTACACCGTTTGAACCCGAGGAGTGGGATAAAAAGCTTGGAGACAAGATAAATTTATAAATTGAAAAATATGAAACAGATGTTTTCAGAATCGGGCAGGTGATATGTTGTGAATGATAAAGAAAAGGATGTCGTATGCGAGTCTGACAAAAAGATTAAATCAAAGGTTATAAAAAGTGCAAAGTGGACAACCACCAAGTCAATTTTCAACATGGCATACGGTCCGGTGTATAAAATTGTACTTGCACTGATTGTTTCCCCTTTAGGGTTTGCATATATATCTGCAATAAAAGCAGTGTTAAATATTGGCGATCTTCTTAGCCGTATTGGCTTCAGTCAGGCATTGATTGTTGAAAATGACAGCGGGAAAAAACAATTTTCCACAGTTTTCTGGATTGATTTGCTAACGGCCTTTCTTACCGGTGTGGGAATTTTTATTGCTGCACCGTGGGTAGAAAAGTTCTATGAGCTTTCAAATCTCAAGGAAATGATTGCAGTGTCATCTGTTTGTGTATTCCTTACAGGCATTACAAGAACATTCAAATGCTATCTTCAGAAGAATCTCAGACTGGATATAAATGTTAAAATTGATATAATAGATATAATTGTTGATACCATATCGACAGTTGTTTTCATAATTTTAATGGACGACATAACAGGCTATATCTACGGTACACTTGTCAGCCGCTTTGTATATCTTGCACTGTACGCTTATTGTGCGTTCCGTCAAGGATATCGGATGGGATTTTATTTCGATAAGAGCTTTTTATATAAGGTCAGAAATTTTGCCGGCTCGGTTTCCTTCCGTCAGATATTTGACTACTTTGCAAGGATAGCGGACGAGCTTCTGATTGCAAGACTTTTTGAAGATAAGAGCATCCTGGGTATATACTATTTTGCCAAGGATTTAATTGCAAAGCCCGGGCAGGTTATTACCACTGCAGTGTCTCAGGTGGCACTTTCTGCTCTTGCTAAATTCACTGATAATATGGAAAAATTCAATGCAATTTATCTGAAAATTTCCAAGTGTCTTGCAATTGCATCATTCTCTGTGTTTGGCGGTATCGCACTGACAGCAGGTGAATTTGTGCCTGTACTTTTCGGAAATGAGTATATCGATGCCATTATATATGTTCAATGCTTTGCAATAACCTCTGCCATAAGCACGGTGGTGACATCCCCGGCAAGTGCGGTCCTTTATGCAAAGAGAAAGCCCGGAGCAATTATGTGGCTGGATATTTTCAATAATGCCATCTATTTACTTCTTCTGTTGCTACTCGGGCGTTTTGGTGTTATATATGTTCTTGTTACAAAGATGATTTCATCCTGTGCTTCGATTCCCCTTACAAACGGAGTTACGCGCAGGGCACTGGATATGCCGATGTCACGGTTTGCAGGAAACTTGAAGTCGGTGTTCCTGGCGGCAATTTGTATGATCATATCAGTTCTGGGAATCAAGCTTCTTATTCCCGAAAGTCTGGGATATTTGACAGAGCTGTGTGTGGCAGTAGTAGTTGGTGTGGCTGTTTTTCTGATTTTGATGTGGAAAAGCGAAAGAAAAATGTTGTTGGAATTAATTTCTATGATAAAAGGTGTTAAGTGATGATAGATTTTTTATTTGTTTATGAATTGGAACAACGGGAGCTTGAAAATATAACACTTCTGGGAGCGGAGCTCGAAAACAGAGGTTATAGGGTTGCCTATGAAAAATATGATTTTCTTTATCCCCGGAAATTAAGGAAAAAATACATAAACAATGTTAAGGTTGTTATTGTACACTCAATGTACAATGAAAAAGTACTGTATAATCTTGTTTATCAGGCCTTTGGCTTTGTTAAAAAAATAATCAATCTTCAGTGGGAGCAGGTTGGTACAATAAAGGACGAAAATTCCACCACTGCACACAGATATCCGAAACAGTCTGCCAAAACCGTGCCCCATGTGTGCTGGGGACCGAAAATGCAGGAAATTCTTATAAGATGCGGAATGGATAAAGAGCGGGCACCGGTTCTGGGTCCTCTGCATATGGATTTTCTGAGAAAAGAATTTGACGGATATTATATGTCAAGGGAAGCGCTTTTCAAAGAGTTTGGTATTCCGACCGACAAAAAGGTTTTGTTGTTTTTGTCGTCATTCAGCTACACTTCATTAACCGAAAAGCAACTTGATAATCTTAGGAGAATTTTAAATAAGGATAGTGTAGAAGCTTTTCACAAAATATCTGTTGACTCTCAAAGAGAAATACTTGAGTGGATTGAAAGATATTTAAATGAAAATCCTGACGAAATTTTCATCTATCGTCCCCATCCTGCAGAAGCTGGCAATAAGCTGCTCCGGGAGTATGAACAACGCAATTCCCGATTGTTTGTTATTGGAAAATACTCTGTAAAACAGTGGATTAAAACCGCTGATGTTATTTTCAACTGGTTTTCTACATCTATGGCAGAGGTGTATTTTGACGGAAAAGATGGTTTTGTACTTCGTCCTGTTGAAATGGTAAAGGAAAAAGATGTAGCTATCATGCGCGATTGCAGGTTTATAACAACATACGAGGACTTTGTGAGTGCTGCTCACGGATGCAATGATCTTGTTGTATCTGCAGATGCTCTTAAGTCATATTATGATGTGACAGATACTCCGGCCTTCGTGCGTTGTGCGGACTTCTTTGAAGAAGTGATAACGACAGATAAATATGATTATGAGTGGACAAGCGAGCTTGAGAAGAGCTTTAAAAGGCAGCGGCGAAAAGATGATTTAACGCATTTTGCAGTGGGTTGTAAGCATATTCTTGAGTTCACAGTCAATAAGATAAAGCAAAGCTTTGGACTGAACCACGATAAGACAAAAATTGATTTTTACAATAAAAGAAAAAATGATAATAATGAGCACAAAAAAAATCAGGCTGAAAAGCTTTCTGTGATGCACAGATTTATTGATTAGTCAGCCCGGGATTGACAGAGATGAAAAACAATAATTTAGCTTGATATAGACGGGTTCGTCTGAGTGTTTTATGAAAGGATTTAAAAATTATGAAAAATCTTGCAATAATTACCGCCAGAAGCGGTTCAAAGGGGCTCCTCGATAAAAATATTCTTCCTCTTTGCGGCAAGCCTCTTATGTGGTATTCAATAAATGCCGCACTGGAATCGGGTATGTATGATGAGGTTATGGTTTCAACAGATTCTGAAAAATATGCTGAAATTGCAAGAGAATGCGGTGCCAGCGTACCTTTTCTCCGAAGTGCAGAGACCTCAGGTGACACGGCATCATCATGGGATGTTGTAAGAGAGGTTTTGAGAGAATATAAAAAGCTCGGTAAGGAATTTGATACCTTTACAATTCTGCAGCCAACTGCCCCCTTGAGAACGGCTCAGGATATAAGAGATGCTTTTGATCTTATGGAACGCGAAAAGAAGGACTATGTTCTCAGTATAATTGAATCAGAGCATCCGCTTGGTTGGTATTTTACCTTTAACGATAAAAATGAACGGATATATGCAATCGAAGATATGATTTATCAGAGACAGAAGGCAATAAAGTATTACAGACCCAATGGTGTTATATATATTATGAAGCCATATGTTGTTGCTGATGATGAAACAGTAAAAAACACTCCTGCTGCATATTTTATAATGGATAACATTTCATCCATAGACATTGATTCAGAGGTTGACTTTGTTCTTGCTGAATATTATGTGAAAAAGAGAGAAGCAAATAAGTAATTACGAGGCAGAAATATGACACCCCAATTTGAAGCAATGCTTCGCATCTTTGGTGACGGAGCCACAGGAAATGTGAATAAATATCCGGGCGACATTGACTCAGATGCCGTTGTTTCCCTTGCTCACATTCAGGGTGTGTGGACAGTTGTGTATCCGGCACTTGCAAAGGTGTGTGATGTTTCGAAATATCACCTTCAGTTTCTTGCAGCTGTCAGGGACGGTGTCCGCAGAAATGAGTTTACTTTTAATGCTCTTCAAAAAATCAAAGACGAAGGAATAGAAGTGTGCCTTCTCAAAGGGGCATCGGTGGCAGCTCTTTACAATGAACCTCATTCAAGGATTTCTTCAGATGTTGATATTCTCATTAATCCAAAGGACGAAAAAAAGGTTCTTGACATACTTTTAAAAAACGGCTACAGTGTTGAAAAAAGGAGCAGATATGACCACCACACAAAAGCAACTCACCCTGTGGGCGGACTTCTGGAGGTTCATGTGGGGCTTTACAGCCGTATAACCGAAAAAGCGATTTTCAGCGGTGCCGATATGTATAATGAAGAATGGATTGACAGTGAAGCTGACGGCAAAAAATTTAAAACCCTCGGTATAAATGATAATCTTAACTATCTCACTGCTCATTACATAAAGCATTTCATAAAGGGCGGTTCCTCAATCCGTCAGATGATGGATTTGCTTCTTTACTTGAAAAAATATGAAAATCAGATTGATTTTGAAAAATATAACCGGCTTTTGAAGGAACTGAAATATGAAAAGCTCATAAATGCCGTTAAATCCATTGGCGGAATGTATTTTGGTCTGGATTTTGAAATAACGGAGCCGGAGCTTATGAAAGATATCCTTGAAGACTGTGCATCCTTCGGGCTTTTTGGATACAATTCCTCTGCCGGCGGTGATGTATATGGTGATTATTGCCGTATGAGAAAATCCATGACGGATTCCGAGCTTAGGTATGAATTTATGTTCAGAAGCGAGCAAAGTGTGTTTGGCAGGTTGTTTCCAAGCAAGGATGTTCTTCTTAAGCATGGCTATTCCTACGCAAAGCATTCTGTGCTTGTCCCTTTCGGATGGGCACACAGCCTTTTTGATGCCTTGCTCAGAAGATTTAATCCTCAAAAAAACCACAAGGAAGCAAATGAAAGAAAAAATAACCGTACCAATCTTATGAAAAAACTTGAAATGATAGATTAATTATAAAAAGGAGCGATTTCCATGATAGACGAGTTTCACAGGATATATCCATGGGCAAAGGAAGCCAAAACCGCGTTTTGTCCATATCGTGTGTGTCCGATAGGTGCTCATGTTGACCATCAATATGGGAAAATAACAGGCTTTGCTATTGACAAGGGCATACATATTGTATATTCTCCCACAGATAATGGAGTTATTGAACTTGTCAGCTCAAATTTTGACGGAAAGGTTAATTTTCATGTTAACCATATTCCTGAAAAGCAAAATGACTGGGCAGACTATCTTCGCGGTGCCGCCTTTGCACTTTCAGAAAAGCACACTCTGAACAGAGGTATGAAGGCGTATATAAAAGGAACTCTTCCCATAGGCGGTCTTTCTTCGTCGGCGGCGGTTATTCTTGCATTTCTCTCGGCTCTTTGTGAGGCAAATTCTCTGAATTTGTCGGAAACAGAAATGGTCTACATCGCTCAGAGAGCCGAAAATAAATATGTGGGCGTAAGCTGCGGCAAGCTTGACCAGTCCTGCGAGGTGTATTCCAAGAAGGACCACCTGCTATACCTTGACAACAAAGACGATTCCTACGAACTGATTCCTCAAAACCCTAATATGAAGCCCTTTGAAATTGCAATCTTTTTCTCCGGGGTTCAGAGAACTCTTGTGGGGTCGGCTTTCAACATGAGAGTTGATGAGCTGAAATCTGCTTCCTATGCATTAAAGGCTTTTGCAGGAATGGAATATGGAAAATTTGAGGATACCCGTCTTCGTGAAGTTCCTTTTGATGTTTTTGAAAAATATAAAGACAAGCTTCCCGAAAACTGGCGCAAAAGAGCACAGCATTTCTACTCGGAGTTTGACCGTGTCGAAAGAGGTGCCGAGGCTTGGAGAAGGGGAGACATTGAAACCTATGGTAAGCTTTCTTTTGAAAGCGGCCATTCAAGCATTTATCAGTATGAAACAGGCTCTCCCGAGCTCAAATGCATCTATGAAGCAATGACCGAATGTGACGGCATCTATGGCGGAAGATTTTCGGGTGCGGGCTTCAAGGGCTGCTGTATGGCACTTATTGATCCTGCTTATAAAGAAGAAATAAAAGCCTTTATAACTCATAGGTATCTTGAGGTGTTTCCTCAGTATAAAGACTCATTTTCGGTGTATTTCTGCAAATCGGCAGACGGCTGCAAATGATGACCGAAGGAGCCGGCGAACTAATGGAAAAGCTGCTTTCAATCCTGAGAAAGCACCGTGAAATGATAGTGTATCTTTTGGTCGGGGGATTAACAACCTTAGTTAATATCATAACATATATGCTTCTGGCAAAAACAGGGTTTGGCACGGTATCTGCCGATTTTGATGCGTGGCTTGTGACTGTTGTTTTTGCATATGTTACCAACAGGATATTTGTTTTCAGGTCGCAAAAGCGGTCATTTTCGGGAGTTTTAAAAGAAGTATTATCCTTTTTCACCGGAAGAATAGCTACCGGGATTATTGATATTGCCATTATGGTGATTTTTGTTGATATGCTTCTTTGTGATGAATTTGTTATGAAAATTGTTGCAAATGTTGTTGTAATAATACTTAACTTTATAATCAGTAAGCTATGGGTGTTTGGAAAATAAAGGTTGATAAATCATATTTTATTAACAAAAAATAAACGGGAGATTGATTTAAAATGAATTGTCTTATTTTAGCGGCAGGCTATGCCACAAGACTTTATCCTTTAACGGAGAATATGCCTAAGCCTCTTTTGGAGGTTAAAGGCAAAACCATTCTTGACTGGCTCATAGACGACATTGATTCGTCGGGAATGATTGAAAAATATATTGTTGTATCCAATGGAAAATTTGCCTCAAATTTTGAGCAGTGGGCAAAGAATCATAAGAAGTCAGACCGCATCATTGTGGTCAATGACGGCACATATACCAACGAAACAAGGCTGGGGGCTGTGGCAGACATTCTTTTTGCAAAAAATGAGTTGAAGCTCACAGGTGAGCTTATGGTTATTGCCGGAGACAATGTTCTGGATTTTTCCCTTTGCCGATTCCTTGAATACTACAAAGAAAAGAACTGCTCCTGCCTTATGCGCTATTTTGAACCCCGCAGTGAGGTTTGTAAAAAGTCGGGAGTTATAACCGTTGATGAAAATGACAGAATAACTTCCATGGAAGAAAAGCCCGAAAATCCCAAATCAAACTGGCTCACACCTCCGTTTTATATCTACACCGGTGACGATATTGAAAAGGTTGAATATGCCCTTGAAAACGGTTGCCATAAAGATGCTCCGGGAAGCTTTGCAGCATGGCTGAGTGAACAGACTGCAGTTTGTGCAATGGAGATGCCCGGAAAAAGATATGATATAGGAAACCTGGAAAGCTATAAAAATGTGTGTGAAACATATAACGGAATAGAACGGTAAATTGGAATTTATCGAGGTGTTTAACGCAAGGAAGTTGTAGGGGAGGGTCTCCGTGCCCTCCCGTATATATCGATGTTTTCTCACCGGGAGGGCGCAGAGACCCTCCCCTACGAATTCATCTCAACCATCCCGACAAACCCCAATTTGAAATTCTTTAATAACCAATTAAGGAGAACGGTCAACAATGAAAAAAACAATTCTCGTCACCGGAAGTGCAGGCTTTATCGGTGCAAACCTTGTTTTAAAGCTTCTTGAAAAAGAAAACGATGCTGTAATTATCGGCATTGACAATATGAATGATTACTACGATGTATCCCTGAAGGAATTCCGTCTTTCGCAAATTGACGAAAAAGCAGCAGAAAGTGACTGTGAATGGATATTCATAAAAGGCAACATTGCCGATAAAGAGCTTATTGAAAAAATATTTACAGACTACGCTCCCTCTGTGGTGGTAAATCTGGCTGCTCAGGCAGGTGTAAGATATTCAATTACCAATCCTGATGTGTACATAGAGTCTAATCTCATAGGCTTCTACAATATTCTCGAAGCCTGTCGCAACCATCCGGTTGAGCACCTTGTATATGCTTCAAGCTCTTCGGTTTACGGTTCAAACAAAAAGGTTCCTTATTCCACCGATGACAAGGTAGATAATCCGGTATCCCTTTACGCGGCAACAAAGAAATCCAACGAGCTTTTGGCTCATTCCTATTCAAAGCTCTACGATATTCCTTCAACAGGTCTTCGCTTTTTCACGGTATATGGACCTGCCGGAAGACCTGATATGGCATATTTTGGTTTCACCAACAAGCTTCTCAAGGGTGAAACAATAAAGATTTTCAATTTTGGTAACTGCAAAAGAGATTTTACCTATGTTGATGACATTGTGGAAGGTGTTATGAGAGTTATGGCTAAACCTCCCAAAAAGCAAACAGGCGACGACGGTCTTCCTGTGCCGCCCTATGCTGTCTACAACATTGGCAACAGCTCCCCTGAAAATCTTCTGGATTTTGTGGACATTCTGCAGCAGGAGCTTATAGCTGCAGGGGTGCTTCCTGCCGACTATGATTTTGAAGCTCACAAAGAGCTTGTTCCCATGCAACCCGGTGATGTTCCCGTGACCTACGCAGACACCACCGCTCTTGAAAGGGATTTCGGATTTAAACCCACAACTTCTCTCAGAGAAGGTCTCAGGAGCTTTGCAAAATGGTACAAGGAATATTATAAATGCTGATAAAAAGGACTGCCTCAAATTGAGACAGTCCTGATTTTTTAAGCATATTGCCGTGCAAAAATGCATCTGGCTTAAGAAAAGCGATAATGAAAATAACTGTGCGGTAAACTTGGATTTATCTGCGATAGATAATTCCCAGAATATCGGGGCCTGTGTTTATGGAAATGATGCACCCCACCGGATACACAAATTCCGGCTCTTCGCCAAAGCGCTCAATAGCGGCGGCTTTGTATTTTTCAAAAAGCTCAATGTTTTTTCCGCGGACAAGAAAATAGGGAGTTCCTTTTTTGCGTTCGCCTTCAACAATGTCAAGAAGCGAGGAAATAACCTTTTTTTCACCTCTTATTTTTGATGTGACAACAGATTCTCCGTTTTCAAAGGTGATAACGGGCTTAAGGCCCAGTGCATCGCCGACAAATGCGGCAGCGGCAGTCACTCTGCCGGATTTTTTAACAAATTTCAGGTTCATGGGCACAAACATAGCCCGTGTGTTTTCGAGCCAATCATTTACGCAGGCAAGGATTTCGGAAACCTCTTTTCCTTCTTTTGCCATTTTTGCCGCCATCACAGCTGCCCAGCCGTAACACATACTGTAGATGTGTGAATCAATGATGTGAATGCGGAAGCTTTCCTTGGCATCGGGATTTTCATCATAAAAATCCTCCATCTCCATCACAGCACCGTGATAGGTGGACGAGCCCTTTGAATTAAGAGCAACATAGATAAGGTCGGTATATCCGCTTTTCCATGCATCGAGATATGCCTCGGTAAAAAGACCCGGAGCAACTCTTGATGATGACGGAATTTTATCCCGTGCTTCAAGAATTTCATAAAATTCGTCGGGCGACATTGTCACTCCGTCTGTATATTCCGAATCGCCGTCTATAATGGTAAGAGGCAAAACAGTGATTGAGTATTCCTCCTGAATGTTCTTTGGTATGTCTGCTGTGGAATCTGAAATTATTTTTATCAGGGACATAAATTGTTTCCTTTCGAAATAATATTGTACTACTAATTGTTTATTATAATATAAAATGACAATTAAATCAAGAAAAATATTTGAAATGCCCGGGATTGGGCCGGAGCGGTCGCCGTCAGGTAACTGATGATTGGAATTGAAAGAAAGTAAATTCAAATATAAATTGGAATTTATCGGGGAGATGGA
>JAZNUS010000177.1:0-3602 GCA_045592485.1 Clostridia bacterium
GCGCTAGTGTGTGAGCCTTCTCCCTGGTGGAGAAGGTGTCAAGCTTGCTTGACGGATTAAGTGATGTCCCAAGAGTGCGAATGCACGATTGGCAGACAGAACTTATGCACCCTTTAGTAGCTGAGGGGATAGTGACACTCCAAGAAAAGAGCACTTGTGCAAATTTGATTGGTTAGTGGAGCGTTAAAAAGCAGTATTTTCAATAGTTTGAATGAATTTCAAAGTTATATTTGAAATTACTTTCTTTCAAATTCCCCTCATCAGTCACCTTGCGGTGACAGCTTCCCCACCAAGGGGAAGCCTTTCGCACCAGCCCAATCCCATCTCACCGATAAATTCCAATTTAAAACCAAATTACAGAAAGGTAGAAAACTAATGTATAAAAGTGTAACACTTGAAATAAGTTTAAAACCCTTCAAAGAAACTACCGACCAATACATAAACGAAGTTTGCGAAAAAGTTTTTGACCAGTGGAAGGTTCTCGTGAGAGATGCGGAAACTGTTAAGATTATGCTTTGGTCTGCAGACGGAAGTGAACTTTTGGACTACCGCGGAAACCTCGACGAAGAATTCGAATGGGCATATATGATTGGTCACGCAAACCCGAAGGGTGATTATCCAAGACATCTTGATCCCACAGGAAGAGCACTTCATTCAACTGGATATTTTTACATTGAAAATCCTCCTAAGATGACCTACAGAATACTCAAAAAAATTGTTTCCACATTTAAAGCTATAGGTTCAAAAGCTTTGCCCGGCAAAAAAATTCTTGTGGGGACGACCTTTGATTCAGGCCCTGAATTTGCAAAATCTGATTTTAAATATAAAAGACATAACGAGATTTGCAAGGGTAATGTAATGGGAAAGGCGACAATGGTCAGTGCCTACGAAAAGCTGGATGGCGATAATGTGGCATATGCCTCATTTCCTGACGGCATCCCCGACAAAACACCATTTGGCAAGTTTTTTGGCAAACAGTCTGATGTGTTTATGAAAGACATTGGCTTTGACTACATATGGTTTTCAAACGGTCTTGGTTTTGGAAGAGAACCATGGTCTGCAACAGGAGCTGTGTTTGACG
Organism: Clostridia bacterium; assembly: GCA_045592485.1. Taxonomy (GTDB): domain Bacteria; phylum Bacillota; class Clostridia; order UMGS1810; family UMGS1810; genus RGIG1828. The sequence continues at coordinate 1,082 of JAZNUS010000177.1, forward strand.
GAGAAACCTTTTATCCTGAAAAGTTAGACCAGATTGCCGAGGATGCAAATGCATTCTGGCAGCTATTCAGAGAAGAATGCCCTGATTTTCCCATTGAAACAAGAGGAACAAACATGAGCATGGGTATTGATTACTCTACAGACGGCGTGCCTTTAAAGACAATTTATTCAAATGTAAAAGATGTTCTCCCCCCTCCCAACTCACCCTGGGCGGCACTCGATGGTGATTTTGGTCTTGAAATGATGGGACATATGTCAAGAATTGCGGAAGTTCCCGAAGAAAAATATCTATTCAGATACTACATTCACGACCCATGGTGGGCAAACTCCCCCTGGTATGACCGATATAACTCTATGCCTCACGATATTTATCTTCCAATGGCACTTGCAAGAGTCAATGAGAAGGGAAAAGTTGTTGCACCAAGCAATCTTAATTTGCTTTCAATTGATAACTGTTGGGGCAGTATGCCTTATGATTGTGCAAACGAACCCACTCCTCACCTTCTGAAAGCTGCAAAACAGGCTCCTGACGATGTTTCCCCTATTGTGTGGGTATATCCATTTGACGAATATAGCTCAGCCACAACAGAGCAGGAGCTTAAAGAAATGTATGCCGGAGACTGGTACATCAGAGGTGCAATAAATCACGGTCTGCCATTGACGACTGTTGTTACTACCACAAATTTTGTGAAGCACAACAAAGAGATTTATGCCTCATCAATTCTTGTAACTCCCGTACCGAGAGCAAACACGGAATTTGAAAAAACAATTATTGCCTATGCAAAAAAAGGCGGTAAGGTTATTTTCTACGGAAGTACAATCAATGCATCGGAAGAGTTTAAAAACCTGATTGGTGTCGTTCACGCTGACAAAGGTGTTGACGGTGAATTTGAAGTTTTTGAAAATGGAGAATCAAGAGGAATTGTGAAACACTCCCAGCTTATCGGCGGCGGAATGATTTTCGAAAAAGCCAAGGAAGGATACGAATACATTTCCTACGGAGATATGGCAGGCGGTACACAAAACGGCAACTGCATCTGGCTCAGAGCCACTGTTTCCGCAGATTACATCAAAGGACAAAAGCTTCTTATCCCCCACGACAAGTCAAAATATTTTGCCGGTGAAAATCTTCCCAGAGAAGCGGCGGCAAAGCTTGGTTATGAAATTCTCTTTGAATGTGACAACACAGTTAAGCGTCCTGTTCTTGCGGTTCACAGAAATGACAATGCATTTATATATTCAGCATTTCTTGCTTCAACAACCGTTAAAACCAAGCTCAAAACTATGTTTGGTGCTCCTGTTTTTGATGGTTATGACACAAAGCTGGAAAACGGATATGCAACCTACAACTTCCCCAAATGGGAACACAAGGAATGTCGTGTTTTTGTTGAGCAGAACGAAGGAATTGTAAGTTGTTATGAACAGGTTCCGGGTTCTGTGTTTTTCAGAAGAAGAGTTTGCGTAAGCGGTCTTAAAAATGCAACCGTCAGATTCTTCAGCGAAGAAAACTGCAAGGATGAAACCGACATTAAGCTTAACACCATTCGCCCATACTGTGAAAACAGTGATGATTTTGAATGGGAGCTTATTAAAAAAGACCATCTCACATATTATGAAGTGAGAAATGTTACCGGCGAGCTTACCTTCTCAATGCCTGCAAGAGGGCTTTGCACAAAAGAAGTTGAGTATGACAAAACACAGGTTGGCGATGAGTGTATAATTTACACCTGATATCCCACAAAAAAACAGGCAGAGTAGTCTGGCTTTTTTAAACTCTTTCAGTTGAAAATATTACAATAATTTTATACTTTATAATATTCACTTTTATTTTTATCTCTGTTGTGGTAAACTAATGATAATAAATCTCAAAAAGAGGTAATACGCATGGAAAAAGAAAAAAGAGTTAAAGATTCATACACCGAGCATGTGCAGATTTTGTCACAGTCAAGCCTCAATGGCTACAAAAGGCTTTTCGGCGGAAAATTAATGGAATGGATTGACATTGTTGCGGCTGTTGTTGCGAGAAGACATTGCAACTGTAATGTTACCACTGCATCGGTGGACAATCTTGTTTTCAAAAAGCCCGCTTTCGCAAATGATACTCTCGTGCTCGAAGGTTTTATTACTTATGCCGGAAACACTTCTATGGAGATCTGTGTTAAAACCTTTGTGGAAAATCTTGATGGTTCAAAAGAAAACATCAACACAGCATATGTTGTTATGGTTGCAATCGACCAATTCGGAACACCGGTGAAGGTTCCTCACCTCATAACAGAAACGGAAGAAGAAAAAGAATATTTTGAAGCGGCAGTGAAACGAAAAGAATACCGAAAGCTTCGCAGAAGTGAAAATTTTTAAACAAGGTCAAAAAAACCGGACGACAGACTGTGTAAAAACTCATTGTATATTGCATCCAAATATGATATAATTACATTAGATAAATTATGCGAAAGTTGGGATGCAAAATGAGTAAATATGTCGAAGGGTTTGATGTAAATCAACTTACATTTTTTCCTATGTCA
>JAZNUS010000178.1:0-4798 GCA_045592485.1 Clostridia bacterium
CCCCTACAATGTCCTAGTGTTAAACACTCCGACAAACCCAAATTTAAAGAATGTAAAATGATAAGAATCTCAAATGTCAAAATACCCTACAGGACAAAAGAAAGATTATACAAAAGATATGTTGCGGCAAAGCTTAAAGTGAACCCCGAGGACATCGTATCACTGAGGCTTGTGCGCAAATCTCTTGATGCAAGGAAATCACGGGATATATCTTATGTGTGTGCTTTTGAACTGGATGTAAAAAATGAAAGCTCAATTATCAGAAAATGCCGTGATGCCCAGCCGGCTACGGATAAAGGCTATTCGTTTCCTTATTTGCAGCTTTCCTCAGATTGTCCTCCTGTTATTGTGGGGGCAGGCCCGGCAGGGCTTTTTTGTGCATTGATGCTTTCGAGAGCAGGCCTTTGCCCTGTTGTTGTCGAAAGGGGAGAGGCAGTTGACGAGCGTCAAAAAACTGTTAAGCTTTTTTGGAACGAGGGCAAGCTTAACCCTGATTCAAATGTTCAGTTCGGTGAAGGAGGAGCAGGTACTTTTTCCGACGGAAAGCTCACCTGCGGAGTAAATGATGTCCGAATGGAATATATCCGCAAGGAGTTTGTTTCCCACGGGGCTCCCGAAGACATACTTACCAATGCCAAGGCTCACATCGGAACCGACTATCTTTCCGAAACGGTGAAGAATATAAGAAATGAAATAATTTCTCTTGGCGGAAAAGTGCTTTTCAACACTCATATGACAGATATGGACATTACAGACGGAAAAATTAAAGGAATCAGGACACTCAGTACCATAGACGGAAATGAAAATTACATTCCATGCAGCATTCTTGTGTGTGCCATAGGTCACAGCTCCCGTGATACATATGAAATGATGCTGGAAAAAGGCTTTGAAATGGAACGCAAGCCTTTTTCTGTGGGAGTCAGAATTGAACACAAAAGAGAATATATCAACAAGCTTCAGTATAAAGAGGCATTTTCAGATGAAGCTCTTCCCACTGCAGACTACAAGCTTTCATGCCATCCCGACGGCAGAGGCACTTATTCATTTTGCATGTGTCCCGGAGGGGTTGTTGTGGCGAGTGCATCGGAGGAAAACTCCGTTGTTACCAACGGTATGAGTAATTTTGCAAGAAATGCTGAAAATTCAAACAGCGCAATTCTTGTTTCGGTTTTGCCCGAGGATATTGAGGGAGATGATGTTCTGGGAGGTATGAATTTTCAGCGGGAGCTTGAAAAAACAGCATTTAATGCCGGAGGTAAAAACTATTTTGCTCCATGTCAGCTTCTTGGTGATTTTCTCCAAGGTAAAGTGAGCAAGGGGAGCAAAAGTGTCAAACCAAGCTATCTTCCCGGAGTGACCTTTACCGACCTTAACCGCATTTTGCCGGATTTTGTTTCGGAAACAATGAAAAAGGCTTTCTCGGAATTTGAAAGGAAAATGAAAGGCTTTTCTGTTGACGATGCAGTTCTCACAGGGCTTGAAACCCGAAGCAGTGCTCCTGTGCGCATTCTCAGAAAGCCCGATGGTCAAAGCAATGTGTCGGGAGTTTATCCTGTGGGAGAAGGGGCGGGCTATGCCGGTGGAATAATGTCTTCTGCAGCAGACGGAATAAAGTGTGCCGAGAACATATGCCGCATGCTGAATTTTAAAGAATAAATACTGTATGTTTTGCGAATAAAACCTCTTTTGGCATAATATATTGCAATGAAGAGGTGTATCATATGAAAATTTTTGTCCTGACCAAAAGGAATATTTTGTTTTACTCAGTTCTGATTGTTGCAACATTCACGGTTCTGTTTTCCGGATGGGACAGTGCAAGGTCTGTTTTTAACAACAATTCCGACCTTGGCGGACTGCCCATCTATTGTGTTGACAAGGGCGAAGAAAAGATATGTGCCATAAGCTTTGATGCCGCATGGGCTGCATCTAAAAGTGCGGCAAAATTAAAAGGCTTTAAAGCCCTGTAGCCACCTGTAATTCATCAATTTTGTCTTTGAAATTGAACACAATTTCAAGGACAATTTTTTTGCCTGTTTTTTTGCTGTTTTTCGGGGGTTCTGATATGTAAATCACATCAATAAACGATAAAAGAAGTTCTCTTGAAAGAGTATCTATTTTTCTTTCCTTAATCAAATTTTGAAACCATAACTTTTGAGCTTCTTCAATCGGTGAAGTTGAAAGTTCAGCTTTTAAATGTTCAATTTCTTTACTCATAAATTCAATGGTTTTTGTGTATGAGTTATTGTATTCAATATACTCTTCTCTCGTAAGAAGTTTGTCCTGATAGTCACTGTACATATTTCTTTTTTTCATCTTAAGACCTTCAATGTTATGGGTAAGAACCGAAATCCTCTTTTCGATATCATTGTTTTTTCTGTTAAATGATGATACTTTCGTTATTGCCGCTTCAATATTGCAAAGCTTTGCTATATGTTCATTTATCGCACTCAGAACAATGTCCTCAAGCTCAGTCATAAGAATGCCATGACGGGTACAAACATCAGAGCCGAATCTTTTGTAAGATCCACATGTGAGAGTTTCTGCACCTTTATATCTTATCTTCGTCATTCCTCTTCCGCATTCCCTGCATTTGAGAAGCCCGGAAAATATATGTGAAGATTTCAGATTGGTTGATTTGTATTTTAACCTCATAATTTCCTGTGCATTTTCCCAGATTTCTTTTGTGATGATTGGTTCATGAGTGTTTTCAACAATAATCCATTCGGATTCAGGTACATTTCTGCTATCATAATTATATCTTGAGGCATTGCATTTGTGCTGTACCATATCGCCTGCATATATCCTGGATTTTAATATGTTTCTGACCGTTGAATAGGTCCAGTAAGTGGTTTCGCTAAGTTTATTGGCATTATGATACTTTTCTCCATTCATTTGCTTATATACAGAAGGGCAGGGTATGCCGTCTGAATTTAAATTTCTTGCTATCGTCTGGGTTCCTATTCCGCTTATAAACATTCTGTAAATTCTGCGAACCACCATTGCAGCAGATTCATCTACTATCAGTTTGTTTTTGTCATTTGGATTTTTTGCATATCCGTAGGAAGCGAATGCTCCTATAAACTGTCCGGATTTCTGCTTCATAGTTATGGATGCCATAACTTTTTTTGAGATATCCTCGGCATATTGAGCGTTAACAATATTCTTAATAGGCACCGATATATCATATCTTTGATTAAGGTTATCTATTCCGTCATTAATTGAAATAAATCTTATGTGCCGTTTGGGAAATTCCTTTTCAAGATACCTTCCAACATCAATATAATCTCTGCCGAATCTTGAAAGGTCCTTTACAATTACGCAGTCTATTTTTTTATTCTCAATGTCTTCCATCATCTGTTTAAAAGCAGGTCGATCAAAGTTGGTTCCTGTATATCCGTCGTCAACATAAATTTCTTCTATAGAAATATTCTCTATATTTTTTACATATCGTTCTATAAGCTCTTTTTGGTTTGCAATACTGTCACTTTCTGTTTTATCACCATCTTCCCTCGATAAACGAACATATACTGCAGCTTTGAACAAATGCATAATATATTCTGTGTTGTACATAGTGGTTTGCACCTCCATAAAATATGGGTGTTTTGTTATTTATAATCCTATTGTAACACACCATATTTTACATATCAAAAAATCAAGGTTTTCTATTTATATTTGAAAGATATTTTTCAAGTGCGTTTTGAGCAGTATTATTTATTTCCTTATACGAAAATATAACCTCAATACCTTTATCCTTTTTATTCCCGGCTGTTGGAGTATTTTTCTTTCCCATATTATCACCAAACAATAAATTTGTTTATACATCTATATGAAAAATGCTTTAAAATATGCTTTCACATGTAATGCACCTCTCTGTAACAGATCTCATCATACGAAAATCATTTGATTAATATAAAGCTTCCTGGGAATTCAATGATGTAATGAAGAACCGGGGCTGCCTCGCTAAATAAGTGAGACAGCCCCGGTTCGAAGTTTCAAAAAATCATATTCAATAATTTAACAAAAATTGACACCTGCAAAAGTTTAAATACGCTCAGATTCAAATTCCGGAATTATGTTTCCGGACAAGCATCGCAATTGAAGTTGCCACAAAAAGAATTATATGTGTTGCAAGGTTTCCGTATGAGCGTGCTATGAAATCATAAAAAATCCACGATATTGAATTTAAAGCATATAAGATGCGATAGTGTTTTGTTTCCGACTGAGCCATACTGAAAACAAAAAGCATAGCAGCAATAAGAGGGAAAATATCATACCACACCGAAAAGGAAATCAGATTAACAGATAAAAAAACAACAGCATATACAACTATCAGCCAAAAAGGAATCTTTAAAACTCTTGCATTGTAAATATAATTGACCACAACCTGAACGCACGCAACAGAACAAATTGCCGCACCGCCATAGCTTGAAGTAAGCAAATAACTTATTCCAACTAAAACATTTCCTACAAAATTGAAAATCAGTATGGTGCGCATTCTCTTTCCGAATGGCTCACAAAACCCAAGAAATGTTGCAACTGCGGATATGAAAAAAACTATATATGTCACCCTATGTTTCCTCCGTTGTAAAAACTAGCAAATTTTTAATATACTTTAATTTTTGTTTATAAGAATAACGATTGTTCCGTGTGCAAAACGATAGCCTTAGCAACCAACACTGAACACGCCTCAAATGGTGAATTTTCGGTATCTTTTGCCTTGTCGTCCTTGAAAGGCGAGTAGCCTTCCTGCGTCCTCCGCACCAAAATCTCCTCAAAAATTCATCCATTTGAGGTCTGC
>JAZNUS010000179.1:0-10084 GCA_045592485.1 Clostridia bacterium
TTTAGCGCTCTGTTTTGCGCTAGTGTGTGAGCCTTCTCCCTGGTGGAGAAGGTGTCAAGCTTGCTTGACGGATGAGGGGATAGTGACACTCCAAGAAAAGAGCACTTGTGCGAATTTGATTGGTTAGTGGAGCGTTAAAAATCAGTGTTTTCAATAGTTTGAACGATTTTCAAATTTATATTTGAATTTACTTTCTTTTGTTTCCCCTCATCAGTCACCTTACGGTGACAGCTTCCCCACCAAGGGGAAGCCTTTCGCTTCAGCCCAATTTCAAACACCCCGACAAATTCCAATTTAAACACCGTGCTTGACAAATATACGGTATATGATGTATAATTATACAAAGCTTTATGGAGTGCCGGAATGCTCCGGCACACAATTTTGTTAAACGGGGTTTTCTTATGGATAGAATAGCTATTATAACAAACAAATTAAAAGACTCCGACGGTAAAATCACAAAAATCTGCGTCGGAATTCTTGAATCTGAATTTGACATATCTCTCGTTGACGGAAGAGGCTTCGATGAAACCCTTAATGCCGTTTCAGGTGCAGCTGCCGCAATTGTAATAGGCGGCGACGGCACAATTCTTTCGGCATCTCTTGCGGCTGCCCGGTGCAATGTGCCGATTCTCGGCATCAATCTCGGACATCTTGGTTTTCTTGCGGATGTGGAGCTTTCGGAGCTTAAAGATGCTCTCAGGGCTTTTTGCCGCGGCGAATATAAGATTGAACAACGCTTTATGCTCGAAGCCGTGCTTCGTGCAAAGGACGGAACCGAAACGGTTCTCCCTGCACTCAACGACATTGTCATTTCCCGAGCATCCTACACAAGGATGATTGCCCTCGATGTACTTGTTGACGGTCATTTTCTTGCGTCCTATGTGGGCGACGGTGTTGTTGTTTCAACTCCTACAGGCTCAACGGCCTATTCACTCAGTGCAGGCGGTCCTGTTGTTGACCCGGCACTCAATGTTTCAATCATCACCCCCGTTTGCCCCCACACTCTCAATTCAAAGCCTGTGATAATATCAGGCGATGCAAGCATCACTATTAATTTTCACGAAACCTTTGATGATGTTTCAATGCTTACCACCGACGGACAGACCGGCATCCGGATTTCCGAAGGTGACACAGTTACCGTGAGGGCTTCAAGGCTTAAAACACAGCTCATAAAAATAAGCGACCGATGCTTTTATGAAATTCTACATAAAAAGCTTTACAGTCTTTAATTCGGAATCGGAAAGGAAAACAATTATGACAAAATCCAAAAGACACGAAAAAATTCTGGAACTCATAACAAACGAAAATATTTCCACACAATCCGAGCTTACCGACCGCCTCAATGACTGCGGCTTCAATGTCACTCAGGCAACCGCCTCCCGCGACCTTCAGGAAATGAGAGTAATAAAGGTTATGCTCTCCGACGGCAGCTATAAATATGCCCCCTCAAAGGATAACGACATCAGCATTGGCGACAAGCTCGAATCAATTCTTAACCATTGTCTCACCAATGCAGACTATGCATCAAACATTGTTGTTCTCAAAACTATGTCCGGTGCGGCGCAGGCTGTGGGCTATGCTCTCGATTCCTTTGTGTGGGACGAAATTGTTGGAACAATCTGCGGTGACGACACCATAATGATTGTTGTGCGCAACGAAAAAAGTGCAAAACAGCTTTGCTCAAAGCTTACAAAGTTTATTCAGTAGGAGTGTGATTCTATGTTAAGACACATTTCCATAAAAAATGTAGCGGTTATCCGGCAGGCTGAAATCGATTTTGAAAAAGGCTTCAGTGTTCTCACCGGTGAAACAGGTGCCGGAAAATCCATAATTATTGATGCCATAAATATGTTAAAGGGCGAACGCTCTTCAAAATCACTGATTCGTGCCGGCGAATCAAAGGCACGGGTTGACGGTGAATTTGAAACAGACGAAGAATCTGCGGCAAAAATCGCAGACATTCTGGGAACAGAGCCCGAAACAGAAATAATCATATCCCGTGAAATGCATGCCGACGGAAAAAATACCGTCAGAGTAAACGGCATGCCCGTGAATCTTGCCATGCTCAAATCCATTGGCGAATGTCTTGTAAACATTCACGGTCAGCACGACAACACTTCTCTTCTTGCGGTTAAAAGCCATCGGGGCTTTCTTGACCGCTTTGCAGGGCAGCCTCTGAGAGAAGCCTTGGAAAAATACAGGCTCGTTCACAGTGAATGCGGGTCAATTCAGTCAGAGCTTGAAGACATCTGCACCGATGAGCAGGAAAAACTCCGCCGTCGTGATATGCTCTCCTTTCAGCTCGAAGAGCTTGACGATTCAGACCTTGCACCGGGCGAGGATGCAGAGCTTGAAGCAAAAAAGCTTCTTCTTGACAATGCCTCAAAGATTACCGACAACACCTCCGTGGCATATGAGCTGCTCTACGGCAGTGACACCGGAGCTGTTCACGACCTTTTGTGGACTGCAGTGAAAAAGCTTGAAGAAATTTCGGATTTCAATGCCGAAATCAAGGAAATATATTCATCTCTTTCCGAAACCTCCTATCTTCTCGATGAGCAAATCCGTGAGCTTAAATTCTTCTGTGACCACACCTCCTTTGACAGGGGCGAAGCCGAAGAAATCGAATCCAGACTTGAACTCATATACACCCTTAAAAGGAAATACGGAAACACCATAGAGGAAATCCTTGAATTTCAGGAAAATGCAAGAGAAGAGCTTGAAAAAATTGAAACCTCCGATGCCCGTGCAAAAGAGCTTGAAAAACGCCTTGAGGCATGCATCAAAGAAAGGGAAGCCCTTGCAAAAGAGCTCACTGCCCTGAGAAGAAAATCGGCAACAGAGCTTTCCGAAAGAGTTAAACGACAGCTCAGTGACCTCAACATGGCAAAGGTGGATTTCGGTGTGCTCATAACAGAGGCGGATTTTGGCGAAAACGGTGCCGACAGTGTTGAGTTTACCGTATGCACCAATGTTGGCGAAGAAATGAAGCCGCTGTCAAAAATTGCCTCCGGCGGTGAGCTTTCCAGAATTATGCTTGCCATAAAAAATGTTCTTGCAGGCTATGACCACGACAAAACCGTTATTTTTGATGAAATAGACACAGGCGTTAGCGGAAATGCTGCTCAGAAAATAGGCGAAAAGCTCTATTCAATGTCGATGGGTGCGCAGGTCCTTTGTATAACCCATCTCCCCCAGATTTCCGCCCTTGCGGACAATCACTATCTGATTCAGAAAGAAATTACCGGCGAAAGAACAAGCACCTCAGTGGTACTTCTCGACCGCGACGGAAGAATTGAGGAAATTGCCCGCACTCTTGGCGGTGCTACAATTTCTGTTGTAACAAGGGAAAATGCCCGCCAGCTTCTCGATGAGGCAGAGGTTATCAAGCAAATGATGAACAGAGATATATAATATAGAAGGGAAAGTGAAATCAATGTCTGAAAATAAACGCAGAGACAAGCATAACTATTATCTTGATATTGCAGAAACCGTGCTTGAAAGAGGCACCTGTCTCAGAAGAAATTACGGTGCAATAATCGTGAAAAATGATGAAATTGTGTCAACAGGCTATGTTGGTGCACCCCGAGGCAGAAAAAACTGCATCGACCTCGGCTATTGCAAAAGAGAGGAAATGAACATTCCCAGAGGCGAACGCTATGAAATGTGCAGAAGCGTTCATGCCGAAGCAAATGCAATCATAAGCGCCAAGCGCGACGAAATGATTGGCTCAACTCTCTATCTTGTGGGTAAATTCTATGGCACGGGCGAGCTTGTTAAGGATGCAATGTGCTGTTCAATGTGTAAAAGACAGGTAATTAATGCCGGAATCGAAAAGGTTGTTATCCGCAACACTCACGACGAATATACCGAGGTTAATGTGTCCGACTGGATTGAATTTGACGAGTCTCTGGAGGGGCTTTTTGGGTATTGATTTTTAATCGGAGCTGTGGTATAATCAAACTACTATCAACTGATCAGGAGGTGATACGGATGACCGAATTCGAAAAAATTGTCCTCGAGAAATTGGATAATCTTTCAAATGAGATGAAGGAAATGAAGGGCGAAATGTCCACAATGAAGGGCGAAATGTCTACAGTGAAGGACGAAATGTCCACAATGAAGGACGAAATGTCCATAATGAAGGGCGAAATGTCCACAATGAAGGAAGACATAATTGCTCTGAAAAGAACGGCAGTTATGACAGAAACCGAACTTGTACCCAAAGTTAATCTTTTGCTGGATTGTTATACAAGCCTTGCCGAAAAGGTCACAATATCCGGCGAAATCTCTGAAGAAGTTAAAACCCTGCGCTATGAGGTTGATGTTATAAAAAAGGTTCTCCAGATAAGTTAAATTAAAAAATTACATAAATTAAAAAAATAATGCTTGACAAGCATTGATTTTGTGTGTATAATATTACAGTGTAATTTTGTCTAAACCCGTTATGTGTTTCTAACATGACAGCAGTAACGGAGGGAGGGAACTTAAATGGCAGAAATCAGATTGAAAGATAATGAATCTTTAGATAGTGCGCTTCGCAGATTCAAGAGATCTTGTCAGAAAGCAGGAGTATTGTCCGAAATCAGAAAAAGAGAACACTACGAAAAACCCAGCGTAAGACGCAAGAAAAAATCAGAAGCAGCAAGAAAGCGTTCATACAAATAATTTTAATTAATCATATTTTACGGCAATTACGGTTTGTTTATTCATTCCGCTTGCCAAATTGGCGTAACTGCCTTCCCAATTAGAATAACGGTTAGATAAAATGCAATAAAACTAATCAAATCAGGCGACCTTGACGGTCGCCTTTTTTGTAAAAACAGGAATGATGATTATGATAAAAAAACTTTTGCCCGATTTCACCGTAAAAAATGTTCACCTGATTGACGAAAAATTTTATAAGGACCATGGAATAAAAGCGGTTATATTTGATATAGACAATACCCTCGTTGCTCACACCGAGCCAACCCCGCCCGAAAATATTCTTGAATACTTTGAGCTTCTCGGCAAATGGAACATAAAATATTCCATAGTTTCCAACAACAGCATTGAACGGGTACACTCTTTCTGCAAAGACCTTGGTATTCCTTACTACGGCAAAGCTCTTAAGCCCCGCAAAAAGTATCTTAAGAAGGTGGTTTCGGAAATGGGAGTAAAAAGCAGTGAAACCTGTCTTGTGGGCGATCAGCTCTTCACCGATATGCTCGGTGCAAACCGTATGGGATTTTTGTCGGTGCTTGTGACTGCCGTCGGCGAAGATGAAACGAGTTTTGTGTCATTCAAGCGCAAATTCGAAAAAAAGATTCTTGCCGACAACGAAACTTTCCTTGTTGAATATCCGGAAAATAAATAAAATTTACATATTGTAATATCGGCCTGTCTATGGTATAATACAAATACATTTTTAACAGGAAGGAAGATGAAAAATGAAAAAAATAATAGCCCTCATGGCGTCAGCATCTCTGATTGCAACCTCTGTCGTTCCGGGCATTGCCATTGCATCAAAAGAAACACGCAATCCGGAGGTTTTCATAAATAATACTGTTGTTGAATTCCCGGATCAGAAGGCCTACATAACCGATGAAGGCAGAACCCTTGTTCCTGCCCGTGGAGTGTTTGAAGCATTGGGGTGTGCCGTTGAGTGGGATTCTGAGCTCTATGAGGTTACCGTAAAGAACGAAGAGTTCAAAAAGGAAATCAAACTTAAAATTGACAACAATCTTATGAAGGTTGTCACCGATGGCACAGAAGAAAGCAAAATTCTTGATGTTCCCGCTCAGCTTATGAACAACCGCACAATGATTCCCTTAAGAGCCGTTTCCGAGGCCATAGGTTGCGGAGTTGACTGGGACGGAGAGGAATACAGAATAGACATCACAAGTGCCAAAAAGGAATATGCACCTCTCACATCAAAGATTTATCTCAAAGCTCCCACAGGCACCGTGAAGGTTGGTGACGAAATAACCGTACCCGTAATGCTGTCCGATGTAAAAGGTCTAAAAGGAGCAATGTTCAGGATTAAATGGGATCCAAAACAGCTCCAGATGCGCGGGACAAATGTTTCAGCATCCTCTGGCTTTGACGGCTACAGCGGCAGACCGGATTTGTTCAAGGCTTTTTGTGACATAAATCAAAGTGAGCTTGCAACAGGCGTGCTTACCGTAGCAGGCGGTGCCGATGCAGTTGTTTCAACCGAAGGCAAGGACTATTTGCTCGGCAATCTTCATTTCAAAGTTCTTTCGGGCGCAGCAGGGAAAACAGTCGCTCTCGAATTTGACACAACCGAGCTTAAAACCTCGGGCAACAACGGCGAAACAAATCTTAAGTTTGCATCTGCAGACGGTGTGAGCTTCTCCGCAAAAGAAAAAGCATCGTCCGGTGGCGGCGGTGGTGGCGGTTCAAGCAGACCAAGCTCAGGCGGTTCATCATCAGGTGGTTCATCATCAGGTGGTTCATCGTCAGGCGGTTCATCTTCCGGTGACACAACAAAACCTGAGGAACCAAAGCCCGAGGAACCGAAACCCGAAGAACCCACTCCCGACGAACCTGAAATTGAAGAACCCGAAGAAACCGAACCTCAGGTTGTGTACTCCTTTGGCGAAATTTCCGGTAAAGCAGGGGAAGTTGTTGAGGTTGAAATCACTGTCACATCTCTTGCTCAGGCAAACACCTTGTCGGTAGGTCTCATTGAGCTTTCCGGCAGTGGCGAAATTCTGGAATTTGAATTTTCCGAAGAAGTGAAAGCACTGATGGATTCAACTTTTTCACACTATGATCCCGAGTATCAGGCGGTAATGGTTCTTCTCAATGAAATTCAGACCTTCAACGGTGTTCTCGGAACTCTCAAAATTCAGCTCTCCGATGATGCAAGCGGCGAAATTGTAATAACCGCAAAAGCTCCCTACACAACCGTCAACGGCACAACAGCTGTACCAAGCGGAGTCGGTGACGGCAAAATAACAATAGAATAACAACAGGAAGGAAGATTATAATGAAAAAAATATTGTCACTGCTCGTTGCAGCATTAATGCTGTTCTCTTCACTGAGCGCACTTGCTGCAGACAAAGAAGCGCGTCAGCCCGATGTATTTGTTAATGATGCTCTTGTTGAGTTTGCAGACCAGAGTGCCTACATAACCAACGAGGGCAGAACCCTTGTTCCTGCAAGGGGTGTGTTCGAGGCTCTCGGATGCGAGGTTGGCTGGGACGCAGAAAACTATGTTGTTACAGTTGCAAAGGCTGAAGAGAAAAAAGAAATTGTTCTTAAAATAGACGATGCCCAAATGAAGATTGTAACCGACGGTAAGGAAGAAACCAAAACTCTTGAGGTTCCTGCTCAGCTTATGAATAACCGTACCATGATTCCCCTCCGTGCAGTTTCCGAAGCTCTCGGCTGTGCGATTATCTGGAACGAAGCTGAATATACAATCGCTATTTCCGAAATGAGACAAATAAGCAACGAAGAGTTCAACGAAAAGCTTCAGATGCTTTTCAATGCTTCTCAGAATACAGAGAAGGAAGAACAGGAAAAAGAAGAAAAGCATAATTCAAACCCCCACACTGTTACACTTGAGGCAGATAAAATAACTGTTAAGCCCGGAGATGTAGTGACTGTTTCTGTGGTTATGGATAATAATAAGGATGTATGTGCATTAGGTTATAAAGTTGAATTTTCAAAAGAGGCATTTGAAGTTGATTTTGAAAAAAATCAGAATTATTTCGAGCAGAACGAAATAGAGATAATGGGCTGTGTAGATGTGGAATGGTATGATGAATATTCATCGTTAAAAGCTTCTGAAAAATGGGGCGAACCTGTAATGGGCTTCGACGACAATTCGGTAATATATGCTGTGGCAAGTGCATCGGGTATATCGGAAAAGAACAGTAGGGACGATTTCATCGTGGGTAAGTATGTTGTGAAAGTTTCCGAGAGTGCCCAGGCTGGCGAATACAGCATTATATTAAAGGATGGAACCACTGCCGATGCAGGTAAATATTATGGAGCCCAAATGCAATGTGAGCCTTTGAAAATAACTGTTTCTAAATAAGTGGAGTTAATGGGATTACGATGTGTGAAAGCTTCTGTAATCAGTTTTGAGTGAGTTTTATGTATTGAAAACTCCAAATTGTATTCTTTAGTATACAAAATCCGGAAAGCTCTTTGTGTGATACAATACAGAACACCGATTTTGTTTAATATGTCAAAAAAGCATGAGCAGCTTTGTTTAAATTGTACAAAATGGGTTTTTCGCACAAAAAGATATTGAAATTACACGGATTTATGGTATAATGATTATGTATTATGATGAAGTTGTTGTCTGAAAAAGTTTTGCGTACATTAATAACAGGTGCATCTTCATCTAAAAAAATTTTTCATTTAAGGATGGAGGAAAAACAATGAAAAGAAACATTAGTAAAATCCTTGCAATGGCAATCGTTGCTATCATGATGATGTCAACAATCGCTTTTGCAGACGCAGCTATCGGCGAACCCGCAGTTGCAAACAAAACAGTTACAGTAACCCTTTCAGGGCTCACTGCTAACGAAGAAGCAACAATTCTTGTTGTAAAAGATGGTGTAACTCTCTCAACAGTTACAGATGCAGACATCGTTTATATCGACCAGCTCACAGTTGGTGAAGACAAAAGTGTAACATTCACACTTGACGCTTCAGCTGCAGTTCCTGAAAATTCCACAACTGATGTGTATGTAGACATTTTCTGCGGCTACACAAACATGGCAGATGCTAAACCCCTTGAAAGCACCGCTAAAATCTTCACATATGTTGCTGATGATCCCGTAGTTCCCGAAGTTACATATGGTGATGTAAATGGTGATAAAGCTGCTGACGCTACAGACGCAGGTCTCGTGCTTCAGGCATTCTCTAACAAGATTGCATTTACAGATGCACAGGTAACTGCTGCAGATGTTAATGGTGATGCCGCTGCCGATGCAACAGATGCAGGTATCATTCTTCAGAGATTCTCAAACAAGATTGACAAATTCCCTGTAGAGAAGTAATTTTAATAACAAGATTTATATATACAAATATTTAGGGAGGTTTTACCTTGAAAACATTAAAAAGAGTATTATCAGCGGTGATTGTGCTGACTATGCTTATGAGCATAATGTCAATTGGTGTGTATGCTGCCTCTGCTGAGCATGTTGTGACACTTACACCTAATACAACAACTGTAAAAGCTGGCGACACACTTACAGTTACAGCAACAATCGACAAAACAGAAAAAATTATATCCATCGGATATAAAATTGCATTCCCCAAAGCAGCATTTGTTGTAGACACTGGTGTAAACCAGGGATTCTATGATAATTTTGAAATTGAAATTCCTGCATCAGTAGACACCGATTGGGCAACTGCTTATGAAGAAACAGGTAATACAAAGAGATGGAATACCTGGACAATGGGTTACGAAGAAAAGAATGATGCTATTGGTATCATCTTTGGTGCAACCAGATCTAATGGTTCCGGTATTTCTGCAAGCAATAGTAAAGAAAACATGGAAATTGGTAAATTTAATGTAAAGGTTGCAGATAATGCACCTGCAGGTGAATATACAGTTTACATGTACGAAGCCACATCAGCAGATGAAGGCGAAGCACTTGGAACAGCGTTCAATGTAACACCAATCACAATTACAGTTGAAGGTGCCGCTGCTCCCACACCTGTAATCAGCGGAATCGAAGTTGCAGCTGACGCAGTTGTAATCGCAGATGCTGACAAAGCAGATGAAGCTAAGATTCTTGAAAAAGTGAAAGCTGCAATCAAAGCAATCACAGTTAAATGGACAGAAGGTGCAGCAGATACAACAGTAGTTGCCGATGCAGAAGGTGTAACATATGCAGTTGACACAGCTGCTAACAAGGTTACAGTAACATATGAAGGCAAGACAGCAGAAGTTGCATATACAGTAGCAGCTCCTGTTGTTCCGGAGCCTCCTGTAACAGGTTCAGCGCAGCATACAGTGACACTTACACCTAATACAACAACTGTAAAAGCTGGCGACACACTTACAGTTACAGCAACAATCGACAAAACAGAAAAAATTATATCCATCGGATAT
>JAZNUS010000180.1:0-4314 GCA_045592485.1 Clostridia bacterium
CCAACTCACCTCGGGAACCCTCGGTCGGTGGTTCGGTTCATAACAGAAAAACAAACACCCACCATAAAGGTGAGTGTTCGTTTTGGCAAGTTGCACCGATTTAGATATCCGATTATTTTACATACTCAATATCATATTCCACGATTTTCATCTGATTTTCTTCCAACCTATATAGAATATTTATAAATCGATATTTCCCGTTTCTATTTGGTAATGTGTTATACTCACATGTGTCTACATTGTAAACAAGAACAAAATCAAAAATACCGTAATCATTCATAGGTGAAGTTATACCTATTAAATCATTCGATACGGAAGACAACCATTTGTCATCCTTCGCAAGTTGTTTTTCAAAATTTGCTACCGCCGAATTTTCAAAATATATATCGCTGGTGTAATAGATATATCCTCTTGAAACCGATTGCGTTCCTTTGGTCCAATCTTGTGTACTTATTTGTTTGTGTTCAGGAATATCTATTCCTGTTGTCTGCTCTGCTCTAACTATTTGTTCATCACTATGGTCATATACATTTGCAAATATAAAGGAAAATGACCCATATATGCACAGTAGCGCAGCCATAATTATTCCGACTATCACATTCTTTTGGTATTTGTAGTTTTTCGATTTTAATACGAACCCGAAAACTATAGACGAAATCGGTATTGGGGTTAACAAGAAAAATAACCACATATTCTCAATAAATAAATGATTTTCACTTGATACCATCGCAACCAAAAACATTGCTACAAATATTGATAGCAAGGATGCCACAAAAAGTATAATTGATAATGTCTTCCAACGGTTGTGCAGAGGTTTTTCCATTATCTTTGACGGATTTTTATACATATATGAATAAAATGCGGAGTTTTCTTTCAAATCGCTTTTTCGTATAATAAACGATTGTCCACCGAATTGTAAGAAAAGCCATTTGCCAAACTGCTGAATTTGCTCAATATCCGTAAAGAAACATTTTGATTCGCGAATTTTTTCGTTTTCACGATATATATTCACACTTATATAATTTTCAAAAACTTTGTATTCGTAAGTTGATTTGAAAATTTTTTCTATGTTGTTTTTCCATACTTTGCTATATGCTCGAATTCCTTTAATATGCGAAACCGCACCGATTAAAAACATACCGAAAGCAAAACCAATCATAGCATCAGGTGCAGATGATCCGATAAAAAATACAATCATCAAAACACAGAGCACGGTGAAAATAATAGGTCTTTTGTAAATACTTTTGCTTTGCAAACGATATATTTCACTTAATTCATCCTTTGAAAAACTAAACCGATATGATTCATTCGGTAAAACTTCATTGTTTTGCTCTAAAGTCTCAACCCCCAATATTTCATCAACCGAAACACCGAATATTTCTCTTAATCTTATTAAGTTATCAATTGTAGGCACCGTTTGGTCTTTTTCCCAAAGACTGATAGTTTGCCTGCTGACAAGCAATTTTTGTCCAAGTTCTTCTTGCGACATTCCAAGTTGTTTTCTATGTGTTTGTATTTTTTCACCAACTGTCATAAAAGTCGCCTCCTTTTTTGACTAACTTAATTATAACAAAAAAATATGAAAAAATAAAGAATCTATCACTTGATTTTGTCAAGTAGCACTTGCAAAGTCACTTGTTTTAGTTCAAATCTTCCCCGAATGATAAAAAGCGTCGAAGACATCTACAAAATTCGACTTGTGCAAAAGAAGAGAAAAACTCCCGAAACCGTTAAGTTTCGGGAGTTTCTGCCCCGATATCTAAATCGGTTCGCATTGTTGGTTGCGGGAGGCGGATTTGAACCACTTCGCACAAGCTACGCTTGCTTGACCTCTTGCGGTGCCCAAAATCGCCTTTACGCATCGGTCGACGCTACCGATTTTGACTGCGGTGCTTCGTTTGGCTTCGCTTCATCACCCATCGGGTGCGCTCGCCAACTCACCTCGGGAACCCTCGGTCGGTGGTTCGGTTCATAACAGAAAAACAAACACCCACCATAAAGGTGAGTGTTCGTTTTGGCAAGTTGCACCGAAAAAGATATCGGCTTGTTTACTGTTTTGTGCTTATGTTAATATCACCGGTCGCGGTTGTGATTTCACATTTTCCGCCTGATGTTGTTTTAGGAACGTTGATCCTGCCAGTAGAGGTTTCCGTAATGAACACCTTTTCTGAAAGCAATGTGCCGGTA
The DNA here is from genome assembly GCA_045592485.1 of Clostridia bacterium. Lineage (GTDB taxonomy): Bacteria > Bacillota > Clostridia > UMGS1810 > UMGS1810 > RGIG1828. Next base: position 2,188 of record JAZNUS010000180.1, read on the forward strand.
ACATCACCGGTGTCGGTTTTTACAGATATTTCAGTAGCGTCACTACCTTCAAATCTCACATCACCCGTATCGCTTTCAATCGAAATAGTACCCGTTGCCACAATTTTCTTCAAGGTTATGGTGCCTGTATTACTTTCTGCTACAAAGTTCGAACAAGAAGCATTCGATAATTTGACTTTTCCTGTATCTGTTTCAATATCAATGTTATTCTTGACGGTTACAGAGTTGACAGCTATTTCGCCCGTTGTTGTAGCAAGCTTTACCTGACCTGCTGTAATGCTGTCTATAATGATATCACCGGTGCTTAATTCGACATCAAGAACATTGGCGACAGAGGCAAAGCAACTTACATCCGATGTGTCACCGTCTATTTCAATTTTATCAAAAGCAAAATCTTTGGGGATATTAATATCTCCGGTATCCGTTTCTATGAACAAAGAAGCGTATTCATTTTGCGGTAAGTAAACGGTCATTTTGGGAGAGTCGAGGGAAATGCAGATATGGTCATACCATTTTCGTGTATCGACCGCACTGATTATCAGCGTTCCGTTTTGTACGGCAGCAGAATGTTTTACTTTTTCTGCTTCAAAGGAAACGATACTGCAAGTCTCGTTCTCGGTAGGTACAAATTCAATTTCCGTTGTGTCCACTTTGATTGATATTTTGTCGAATTCATCGCTAACCTCGTAGGAGTTCGTTACATATGTAACAGTACTAAGTTTGGTAAAGTCCCAATCGTATTGTGCCATCACGCCTGCAAAGAGTATCGCCCCAAGTGTGACGAGTGCCGTCGCAGTAATGAGCCATATTTTTGTTGTTTTACTCATTTTGCCGCCTCCTTTCCAACAAATAAGGATTTAATACCTAAAGCTATCTTTTTAGTCAGCAATAGGGCACCTTTTGTAGCCACCTTACATCCGTAGAACATAAAAATAGAAAGTCCCGCACAGATAATACCTGCACCAAGCATTGCAAGTCCCGTAAGTTCGTTCCCTTGAAATGCGAAAATCACCGCCGATATAATTCCCCCAAGCGAACAAGCTACAAAAGAAGCTTCTATCGACCATAATGTAATGACAACAGACCATACTACAATGTAGGCAGCAAGAATAATGATAAACGCCGCAATTAAAAGTGAAAGCCATATCGGAGAACCTAACACAAGAAGTACGATTTCCCAAGCTCTCAGCGTTCTTTTTGGCTTAGCTTTCTCTTTAACGAGTTTTGTAAGTGGTGTGTCTGCTAAAACCTGAGTAATAATGGCATCCGCCGTTCCAATCGCACTCACAGCTTCCATTTCTGACAGACCTTCTTCTATGCGGTCATCAATCATTTCACTATAAAATTTTAGCCGTTCTTCTATATCTTCCTGCGGCAAGCTGGACAATCCTTTCCGCAAACCATCAAGAAACTCTTGTTTATTCATTATCGTCATCCTCCTTGGTTACGAATCGGTATATAGACAGAATTTCTTTCCACTCGATCTTGAAATCTTCAATACGCTTCAAACCTTTATCAGTGATATGATAATACTTCCGAAGTCTGCTGTCGTGCTCGGCGGTGCGGACGGTCAGCATATTTGCAATTTCCAAGCGCTTCAAAATGGTATATAAAGTGGATTCAGAAAGTTCAATGTACGGCTTCATATCTTTAATGATCTTATATCCATATGAATCCTCGCTTTTAATCGCAGCCAACACACATACATCTAAAAGACCCCGCTTTAACTGAATATCCATAGAATACCTCCTATTATGCAATATATCATATCACGAAGTATTGTTTTTGTCAATAGATTTACAAAAGCGTCAAAAGAAATCAAAAAAGAAGCAGACCCTGCAAAACAAATCGCAAAATCTGCCCTTGATATCTATTGAATTTAGCTCAACTCCTCCCCAAAGGTCGTTTTTGGGAAATGATATCTTTTAAATTTCACCTTGAAAAATGGAACGAAAAGTCGGAGGCCAAGCGGTCTTAGGAAGACAACATTCACACACAACTCCTTGGCTCACAGAACGACATGGCTACGATCCGACTTGATATCTATTGAATTTAGCCCAACTCCTCCCCAAAGGTCGTTTTTGGGAAATGATATCTTTTAAATTTCACCTTGAAAAATGGAACGAA
>JAZNUS010000181.1:0-5077 GCA_045592485.1 Clostridia bacterium
CCGCAGGAGTTTTAAAATAATAAATTTTGTCTCAATCAAGGCAAAAACGCAGGGAATATGTTAATATTTCCGAGTATTTTAACGATGGGTGAGGCGAAATTTATATTTTAAAACCGCCTTTAGTGTTGGTTGCTAAGGCTACCCTCTCTAAGAGCAGTCGCTGAAGCTATTTTTTTATAAATCTGAATTGTTTTGAAGATTCTTACTTTTATATTCACTGGGCGGTATGCCTGTATATTTCACAAAATTTCTGTAAAATGTGCTTATTTCCTTGAATCCGCATATATATGCCGTTTCGTTCACACCTTCCCCTGCACGCAAATAGCTCTGTGCACGCTCAATTTTCTTTTTGTTAAGATATTCTCTGAAAGACATCCCGGTTGTTTTTTTGAAAAGGTTGCAAAAGGTTGTTGTACTCATTGCCGACATTTTTGCAATCTGCTTAAGGGATATATCCTCATCAAAATGTATATCAATGTATGAAATGCAGTGATTTATACTGAGCTTCTTTTTGTCAAGTGCTGAAATTGTGTCACTTTCATATTTAACATACATTCTTGCAATAAGCATAAGAATTGTGTGCAGACAGCTTGTTATGATTTTATCGCCCAGAGGTCTGTCGCTGGAGAATTCAATGTTCATTTTTCCCATGGCAGATTCCAGAAGGAATATGTCTTCATACATAGGTGAGAGTCTGGGGGCAATATTTTCGGAATTTAAAATATTTTGCAAAAACTGATTTACGGGGTCCGAGTTTTTGTCATTTTCAGAAAAAATATTATTTTTAAAAATAACACTGTAAAATGCAATGTTTGATTCGTCAGATTCAATTTTGTGAATCGTGTCCGGAGGGATAATGCATATGTCTCCTCTTAAAAGCTTTGTTTGAGTGTCGTTGAGGTGGTGTGTAATTGTTCCGTTTTTGCAGCATATAATCTGAAAACAGTCGTGACTATGCTCAGCTTGCTCATTCTGAATCTGAACACACCTGACCATATGAAAATTATCCATTTTACTGTTCATTTCGCTGAATGTAATTTTTCTGATAAACATATCAATCACCAATATAAACTATATCACCATTTTGTATGTAATGCAATATTTCTGCCGATTTCAGGGGTGTTTTTTGTATAAAATGCATTGTTTTTTGAATATATTGCAATTTGCATTTTGTTTTTCCGTGTTTATAATGAGTTTAACAGATAAAAATTCAGTTAAGAGAGGTTTGAATATTATGTTGAAATGCGGATTTTATGAGCGTTGCATAACCCCGCCCCTTGGCTCCAAAATGCAGGGTTATTTCATTCCCCGTCCATGTGAGGGAGTGAAGGATGAGCTTTTCACCCGGGCTGTTGTTTTGAGCGATGGAAAGTGCACATCGGCAATTGCTTATCTGGACATCGAAAGTCTTCCCGAAGGAGATTTTTGCGACAGGGTTCGTGACCGTGTGGCAGAGTATTCTCCGTCAATCAGGAGAGAATCAATAATTCTCACTGCTTCACATTCTCACACCTCCGGTCCCAATTATCACGACGGCGGACTTGATTCCCTCTATATTAATATGATGGCTGTGAATGTTGCCGATGCAATTGTTATTGCAGAGCAGCGTATGGAGGAAATGACCGCAAAGTATTCAGTTACAAATGTGGAGGGCATTTCTTTCGTAAGAAATTATCGCCTGGCAGACGGAACAATATGCACAAATCCCGGCTACGATGCAGACATTGTTGAACCATATACGAAAACCAACACTTCACTTCCAACCTTGTTTTTCTATGATGTGTCAGGCAAAATCAAAGGTGTTATCACAAATTACGCACTCCATCACGACACCGTTGGCGGCAGACTTTGCTCCGCCGACTATTCCGGAGTTCTTTCAAGAAAGCTTAAAGAGCAGTATGGCAATGATTTTGTTTGCGTTTTCTTAAACGGTCCCTGTGGTGATGTTAGCCACATCGACCGGATTGGCGGACCTGTGAAATATGATGTTCCAAATCACATTCGCATAGGCTCCAAGCTTGCCGAGTGTCTCGTTGCTTCTGAGACCGATTCAAAACCTGTTGCAGGAGATACTGTGTTGACTGCTCAGAAGGTCATAAACTTGAAAAAACGCAAAATTGCTCCCGAAAGACTGGAGGAGGCAAGAGAATTTGTTGCCAGTGGTGCAACTGTGGACGATTTCGATCCGGGACTTCCTCAAAGTCTCGAATTTCGCATTGCAACGGCATCAAGCCTTGTGTCAAGATATGGCGATGGAATCGAAAGCGTAGATTTACCGATTAATGCATTGCGTGTGGGTGATTGTGCTGTATATGCCATTCCCTGTGAAGTGTTTACATGCTTTGGTAACGAAATAAAGGCTAAGTCGCCAACTGACAAGGTCTTTATCACCGAGCTTTCGGGAATCAACTCCGAAGCCTACATTCCTCCCCTTGAGCTTATGGAGGTTGAATCCGTCTATGAAACAAGCCCCATCAGCAGAAGCCTGGAGCCTGAAGCAGGCGAGAAGATTGTTGCCGCGGCTCTTGATTTAAGCAAAAAACTCTTTGAAGAATAACAGACATCTGTATGGCTATCTTAATTTGGGTTTGTATATAGTATGGCTTAAATCAATATAACTCAAACATCCTTTGTTAAGGCAAATTTACATATATATTATTTCTGAAAGGAAGATGAAAAATGAAAAAAAGTATTTTAAGTTTGTTGCTGGCAGTATTACTCATTTTCAGTATGTGCCCGACAATGTATGCAGAAGGGATTGAAAACACAGTTCTCACTCCAGCCGGTGATTTTTACACATCCGGCGGTGCGGCTAATCCTCAGAATCTTGAATTTGTAAGACTTATGAAAGCTACATCGTATTACAACGGTTCAGAGGCAACTCCTCATTTTGGTAAACTCAATATAGGTTGTTTCTCTTACGACATATCAGGCGTATATGCTCAGCTTGAGGCAAATAAGGGTTATGTTGTAAAATCCGTTAAATTCAAACCCTATGCTAAGTATTACAAAGCATCGGCAAGTGATATGGACCTGGATTTTGTTCTCATTAAAAATCAGTGGGATGAAGCAACAGTAACAAGTGCCAACATCAATGCAGGTCTTCTTTTCCCTGCTCAATCAGGATACGGTCCCACCTTCTCAGGTCAGTGGGGAACTCCCGATTACACTGTGAAGTCAACCTTTGCAGCAAGAAATTCTGCCGGTACCCTTGCTTCCTATGCACAGGATGTGTATGACATTACACCTCTTTTCAGAAAGCATGTAAACGGAACCAGCGAAGAAAACAAAAACTTCTTCTCATTTGCAATGGAAATGGTTGTCGCTGCAGGCTCCGGTTCACCTGAATATGACATGGCTTCCAACGAGGATGTAACCTATGGCGGTGCTGCATTGGAATTTGAATATGAATATCTTGCCGAAATGACACCGGCAAAGGATGCAATCATTCCTGTTGCTGCATCTGACGATTTTGAACTTACTTTCAACAACCCAATCAAAAGTGCATCGGTTAAAGTAAACGGAGTTGAAGCTGAAGCTTCAATTGACGACACAAAGCTCGTTGTTGATTATGCTTTCAATCAGCTCACCGATTACACAATCGAAATTGAAGTGTCCGATGCTTATGATTCGGTTTATTCAAACACCTACAGCTTCCGCATTGGCAGAGACCTGACAACAACAACCATCGAAATGAATAAAAATGGCGGCAACTTCCATGATGCGGCATATTTTGAAGAAGGAAAAGCCACAGAGCATTCTTTGAATGCTGCAAAAAATGTATGGTATAAGTATAATGAAACTTCAGCCGATTCATTTGTTATGTACAGAATGGCTCTTCCAACCGTTCCCGAAGGAAGCTATCTTGAAAAGGCAATCTTCAACTACACCGTTAACGGCATGGGTGCACCTGCAGACAGATGGAGAATTTTCAAATTCCCCGGTGAAGCATGGCAGATTGACATGGATAACTGGAAGAGTGGAAATGTAACTCAATATGACGAAAATGTTGCAGCAATAATTGATAACTATGAAGAATATAAAGCCGGCGATTGCATAGGAAGCTCCGGCTATCCCGGAAATTCAGAGCAGTGGATTTATTCGGCTGACATCACCGAATATGCAAATGAATGTATAGAAGCAGGTCAGTCATACCTTTATATCGGTGTTACTGCAGAAAAAGTAACAACCAAGGTTCGTGTTCACTACGCATCCAGTGTTCAGAATATTGACTACACAATTGCAAATCAGCCTGTTGTTGAATTTGCAAACATAGCTTCAAAGGTTAACGGAAGTACCCTCAGTGAATTATCATTTGATGTGTACACAGCCTTTGACAAATCAACTCTTCTTGAGGCAATTTCAATTGTTGATGAAAACAATAAGCCAGTAGAGGGTGCAAGCTTTAACTACAGTGCAGGAAAGGTGTCAATAGCAGACGCTGTTAAGCTTGAAGAAGAAAAGACCTATAGAGTTGTTATTGCCGAAAATACTGAAGACAAATTCGGTAACAAGGTTACAGTTGAAAAGAGTGTTGTTTATGAATTTGAAACAGGAATAGACTATGTTGTTTCAGATTTTGCTCTCAGCGACGCCAACGGTGATTCTTTGTCCGCTCTTGGTGAGGCAAAGGCATCTGCAACAGTTACCAACAACACTGCATCCGATGCGGTGGTATATATTGCCGTTGCATCCTACAAATCAGACGATAACTTCGAAACTGTTACTCTCGATAGCGTTAAGCTTTGTCCTTTCACTGTCACAGCAGGTGTTCCTCAGGATATCGAAACCGAAGTGATTGACGCATCGGAAGCTGCTCTTGTCAAGGCATTTTTGTGGAGTGAAGATGGCATTCGTCCTCTTGATGCTGCACAAATATTTCCCATACAATAATTAACTACACTGCCGCGGGATACTCTCCTGCGGCAGTGACTCCCTTATTATAAGTTTTGTTGTGTTTTGTTAAATTGGAATTTGTCGGGCTGATTGACGCAAGAGAGAAAGCCTTCTCCCTGGTGGAGAAGGTGTCAGGCTTGCCTGACGGATGAGGGGATAGTGACACTCCAAGAAAAGAGCA
>JAZNUS010000182.1:0-9344 GCA_045592485.1 Clostridia bacterium
GAGAGAAAGCCTTCTCCCTGGTGGAGAAGGTGTCAAGCTTGCTTGACGGATGAGGGGATAGTGACACTCCAAGAAAAGAGCACTTGTGCGAATTTGATTGGTTAGTGGAGCGTTAAAAATCAGCGTTTTCAATAGTTTGAACGATTTTTAAATTTGTATTTGAATTTACTTTCTTTTGTTTCCCCTCATCAGTCACCTTACGGTGACAGCTTCCCCACCAAGGGGAAGCCTCACACATCAGCCCAATTTCAAATTCACCGCTAAACCCCAATTTAAAACCAAATTCCATATCTCTTGTTTATTTTTTTAGGAGACCAAATATGAAAAGATTTACATCAATTTTTTTAATTCTGATAACAACAATAACTACGATACCGGCTTTTGCCACGGAAAATTATGATATTGACAAGGTTACGGAAGATACCATCTCATACATATACAAAACCGTATCAAATCCTCAGGTGGGTTCTGTCGGAGGGGAATGGACCGTTTTAGGTCTTGCACGAAGTAGTGCGGAAATTCCCGAAGGCTATTATCAGAACTATTATGAAGCTGTGGAAGAATGTGTCAAAGATGGGAAAGGCATTCTTCACGATAAAAAATATACCGAATATTCACGGGTGATTCTTGCTCTCACTTCAATTGGCAAAAATCCTGCCGATGTGGGAGGCTATAATCTCTTAACACCTCTTGGCGACTATGAAAAAACCCTGTGGCAGGGAATAAACGGAGCAATATGGGCGCTCATTGCACTGGACAGCGGAAATTACGATATCCCCAAAAATCCCGATGCAAAAATTCAGGCAACAAGAGAAATGTACATAAACCACATTCTTGAAAATCAGACACACGACGGAGGGTGGTCATTGACAGGAGACACTGCGGACCCTGATGTTACGGCAATGGCACTTCAGGCACTTTCAAAATATCAGGATAATGACAGGGTCAGCACTGCAGCAGAAAAAGCACTTGTGTGTTTGTCCGAAATGCAGAACGAAAACGGTGGCTTTGGGAGCATCGAAGCGGAAAGCTCCGAAAGCTGTGTTCAGGTGTTGGTTGCTTTGTGTGAGCTGGGCATTTCTGTTGACGATAGTCGCTTTGTCAAATGTGGAAATTCTGTCCTTGACAATCTTCTCACATTCTATGATAGCGGAAAAGGCTTCAGGCACACGCACAAGGAGGCTGCAGGTCTGATGGCAACAGAGCAGAGCTTTTATGCACTTGTAGCATTAAAACGCAAGCTGGAAGACAAGAACTCTTTTTATGATATGAGTGATGCTAAAAAGCTTAATGTCGGTTCATATGCATCAGGGCTTAACGGAAAAAATGCAGATGTCAGAAAAGTGAACATTTCAATTCCGGGCAAGACCTTTTCGGACATTGGTGACCATAAATATAAAATCCCTATTGAGGAGCTCGCATCAAGAGAAATTATTAACGGAAAAACCGAAAGCTTCTTTGAACCGGACAGCACTATGTCGAGAGCAGAGTTTGCAGCTATTATTGCAAGAGGTCTCGGACTTCCTCAAAGAACCAACAGCGTTTTTGATGATGTAACCCCGGGTAATTGGTTCTATTACTATGTTGCCACGGCGCATTCTTACGGAATAATAAAGGGTGTGTCGGACAGCGAATTTAATCCCCATGGCACCATCACCCGTCAGGAGGCGGCAGTAATGATTCAGAGGGCGGCAAAGCTATGCGGTTTAGACACTGAAATGGACTCCGGCTCTGTCCGTGATGTCCTTGCGCAGTTTTTTGACTATGTTAAAGCAGCCGACTGGTCTGTAAGTTCACTTGCTTTTTGCTACGATGCAGGCATACTGAGTGATGATGCAATGGACATAAAACCAAAAGAGGCAATTACCAGAGGGGAAATAGCGTCAATGCTTTACAATATGCTTTTGGCTGCAAAGCTTTTGTGAGCAGTTGCGTTAGTATCCGAACCTGTTTTAGGTGCGTTTTCACGCCACTACATTGTTAAAATATTAAGGAGAAATCCAAATGAAAAAACACAAAAACAAAATAATTGCAGGCGTCTTGATGGCACTTCTTTTAATCCTGGCATTTTATTGGGGCGGAGGTATCAGCCAACCCAAAGAAACCAAAAAAGAGGATGTGTCAGTGAAAACTGAGCATCTGTCGGTTGAGGTAGATGCAGAAATTAAAGAGTCAGCATCGGATGCAAGTCAGGTTCAGAATAAACAGTCAGAGGAAATCAAGACGGTGGAATCTGAAACAATAAGTGCAGAAAACGCAGCTTTGCAATCTGATATCAGAGAAGAGGCGGTTCAAAGCGAGCCCACTGAAAAACCCTCCGATGTTGGTGCCACGGAGCAGCCTGCAAGCAGCTCATCGGATACCAAAGAAAAAACAGTGAGAGACAAATATATGGATAAGACTGCTGTGCCGGGCAAGCCACTTCCTGTCGAGCCTTCGGATACGGTTATTTCTGATAAAGAACTTACTTGCATTTTGTCGGTAAGGTGTGATACAATATTAAATAATGTATCAAGTCTTGACAAGGCAAAGTCAGCTCTAGTGCCGGCAGACGGAATCATTTTTCCGGAAAAGGAAGTCACCTTCTATGAGGGTGAGACTGTGTTTAATGTGCTTATGCGCGAAATGAAACGAAACAAAATTCACCTGGAATTTGAAAATATTCCCCTCTATAACAGTGCCTACATAGAGGGTATAGCCAATCTATATGAGCTCGACTGCGGAGAGCTTTCCGGCTGGATGTACAGGGTTAACGGCTGGTTCCCAAATTACGGTTGTTCCCGTTACCTTCTTAAAGACGGCGACAGGGTGGAATGGGTATATACATGTGACCTTGGAGCAGATGTGGGTGACTGATTTACGAAAGGTAAGCAGAGATGAATGAATTTAAAAACTATCATCCAATTGTAAATTTCATATATTTTTTCTTTGTAATAGGGTTCAGTTGCTTTTTCATGCATCCTGTTTGTCTTGTCATATCCCTCGGTTGCGGCTTTGGCTACAGTGCAATGCTGAAAGGAAGAAAAGCAATCGGGAAAAATCTTTTATACATGCTTCCCATGATTGCCGTGATGGCTCTTATGAATCCGGCTTTCAATCACCAAGGGATAACGGTTATCTGTTACCTTCCCACGGGGAATCCCCTTACAATGGAATCTGTTATCTACGGACTTTGTGCGGCTTTGATGATTGCAGGGGTTATTTGTCATTTTTCCTGTTTTAATGAGATTATGACAAGCGACAAATTTATTTATCTTTTCGGAAAAATTATTCCTTCATTGTCACTCATAATTTCAATGACACTAAGGTTTGTACCGAGATTTGCCGCACAGCTTAAGGTTGTTTCAAATGCTCAGAAATGCATGGGACGGAATATGTCGGAGGGAAGCATAATAAAAAGAGCAAAAAACGGTCTTACCATACTTTCCATAATGATAACCTGGTCACTGGAAAATGCCATAGAAACTGCAGACAGCATGAAGTCGCGGGGCTATGGTCTCCCCGGAAGAACAGCATATTCGGTGTTTAAATTTGACGCAAGAGATAAAAAGGCACTTTTTTTCATTATTGTTTTGGCACTGTACACTTTTGCAGGCAATCTTATGGGTGCAATTAATTTCAGTTATTTCCCCTCTTTGGAAGGAGCTGAGGTGTCACTCTTTGGCATAAGTGTGTTTGCATCATATTTTCTGCTTTGTATGTGTCCTGTGATAATTGAACTATGGGAGGTGAGAAGATGGAAAGCTTTAAGGTCGAAAATTTGAGTTTTACCTATCCCGGAAGAGGGGAGAGAGCACTTGAGGAAATAAGCTTTACTGTGAATCAGGGAGAGTTTGTCCTTCTTTGCGGCAGTTCGGGTTGCGGAAAAACAACTCTTTTAAGACTGTTGAAATCTTCCCTTTCGCCCCATGGCGAAATAAGCGGAGATATTTATTTTAACGAAAAAATTCTCTCCTCCTGTGACCTGCGCCTTCAGGCATCAGCCATTGGCTTTGTAATGCAAAATCCCGACAATCAGCTTGTCACCGACAAGGTGTGGCATGAGCTTGCCTTTGGTCTTGAAGGTCTCGGAACAAGTGAGTCTGAAATCAGAACAAGAGTTTCGGAAATGGCATCATTTTTTGGGATTGAGTCGTGGTTTTATAAGAATGTCACAGAGCTTTCGGGCGGTCAGAAGCAACTGCTAAATCTTGCTTCGGTAATGGTGATGCAGCCCTCGGTTCTCATTCTCGATGAACCCACAAGCCAGCTGGACCCAATAGCGGCAGGAGAATTTTTACAAACTCTCGAAAAGATTAACCGTGAGCTTGGCACAACGGTTATTTTAAGCGAGCACCGTCTTGAAGATGCCTTCCCGATGGCACACCGGGTCATGGTGATGGAAAGCGGCAAAATCATTGCCGACGATGCCCCTGCCCGAGTGGCAGAAATTCTCAGGGAAAAAAGCCACCCTATGTTTCTTTCACTGCCCACCCCCGTGAGAGTTCACGGAAGTGTTGAAAGTGAATCCTTGCCCCCGCTGACTGTGAGAGAGGGTAAATTATGGCTTGAAGAATATGCCGGTGATAAGCCTTTAAACCCAGATGTAATTTTGTCGGAAAAGGAAGCGGATTCCAGCAAAGAAACTGTAATTGAAATTCGTGATGCATGGTTCAGATATGAAAAAAATCAGCCCGATGTTTTGAAGGGATTTAACCTTAAGGTTTCCAAAGGCGAGATTTTTTGCGTTGTGGGAGGCAACGGCACCGGAAAAACAACCGCATTGTCTGTTGCATCAGGACTAAGCACCCCCTACAGGGGAAGGGTTTTCATTAAAGGTCAAAGCATTTCGGAAATTTCCGGTCTCTATGGGGGATTGCTCGGAGTGCTTCCCCAAAATCCCCAAAGTGTTTTTGTTAAAAAGACAGTTTATCTTGATTTAATGGAGGCTCTTTCCGATAAAAAGCTTTCGGCTGAGGAAAAAGAAAAGAGAATTAAAAATATTTCAACTCTTTGCAAAATTGACGATCTTCTTGATTCCCACCCTTACGATTTGTCGGGGGGAGAACAGCAAAGGGCGGCACTTGCAAAAATACTCCTTTCAGAACCCGAAATCCTTCTTCTTGACGAACCCACAAAGGGAATGGACGCACACTTCAAGGAGATGTTCGGTGATATTCTGAAGGATTTGAAATCAAAGGGCGTAGCAGTCCTCATGGTTTCTCACGACATTGAGTTCTGCGCACAGTTTGCCGACCGTTGCGCCTTGGTTTTTGACGGAGGCATCACCTCTGAGGGAAGTCCACGCGAATTTTTCAGGGGAAAAACCTTCTACACAACTTCAGCAAACCGTATGGCAAGATCGGTTCTTCCAAATGCCATACTTGCAGAGGACATAATCCTTGCCTGCGGAGGAGAAATACCGAAAAAAGAAAATCACATTCCAAGCTTTGACAGAGCTACGTCAGAGCCTGAAAAGACTTCCTCAGGAAAACAGGTCAAAAGAATATCACCCCTTCGGAGTGTAACCGGATGCATATTTGCGCTTCTTTTTGTTCTGACCTCACTTTCTTTTGGGACGGATGTTGATATTTTGGGCTTGTCAAAATTCAGTTTTTTGAATCCGGTGACACTGCAGCTTATTTCCTTGCTGGAAATTGCTGTTGCACTTTTGTGCTTTCTGCCACGGAAAAATGCGGAATTTGAGGTTGCCCGCATTTCAAAATCCGACAGATATTTTGCTAAACGCACTCTTTGGGCGGCATTTCTGATACTCATAATGATTCCTCTCACAATATATATCGGAATTACTTTTTTGGGCGACCGCAGATATTATTTTATCAGTCTTCTCATCATCTTTGAAACCATGATACCCTTCTGCATGGTTTTCGAATCGAGAAAACCCAAAGCAAGAGAGCTTATTGTAATAAGTGTTTTGTGCGCTATTGCAGTGGCAGGCAGAATGGCATTTCTCACACTTCCTCAGTTCAAGCCCGTTGTTGCTCTTGTGATTATATCGGGAATATGCTTCGGCGGTGAAACAGGATTTTTAGTGGGAGCAGTTACGGCTTTTGTGTCCAATTTTTATTTTGGTCACGGCCCCTGGACACCATGGCAGATGTTTGCTCTCGGCATAATAGGATTTTTAGCCGGAGTTATTTTCGGAAGGGGAATACTTCGAAAAACAAGAGCCACTCTTTGCATTTTCGGATTTTTCACCACACTTCTGATTTACGGCGGAATAATGAATCCGGCATCGGTTATTATGGCACAGTCCAGAATTAATTCTGAAATGATAATTACATCATACATCGCAGGCTTCCCCCTTGACCTTGTTCATTCTCTTTCAACGGCGTTCTTTTTGTGGTTTATTTCACAGCCTATGATAGAAAAGCTTGAAAGAATAAAGATTAAATACGGTCTTGTTGAGTAGCCGACAGCCAAACAAATTCAAAAACAGGCAAATCTTCCATCAACCGATGGCAAATTTGCCTGTTTTTTTGTAATCTCATTTTTTCGCTTTAGGCTTAAAAATCAGCGATGCAAGAAAACCAAAAAATATTGCCGCCGATATGCCGCAGGCTCCGGCAGTTGCACCGCCGCATAGAGCACCCCAGAGACCGTGTTCGTCCACAGCCTTCATTGCACCTTTTGCGAGAGTGTAGCCAAAGCCTATGATGGGAACGGTTGCACCGCTTCCTGCAAATTCCACCAAGGGCTCATAAACGCCTATTCCTGTGAGAATAACTCCGCAAACAACATACAAAACCATTATTCTTGCAGGGGTAAGCTTTGTTTTGTCTATGATAATCTGTGCGATAACACAAAACAATCCCCCCACCCAGAATGAGTTAAAAAGCTTGATATAGTCCATTTTTTCACCTTCTTAAATCAGCTTTTTCTGTATTCGTTCAAATTTTTTTAAATTCATCTGCAAAATTCAAATTCAATTCCGTGGGCAATTCCGGCTATTGTCTCACCCAAAAGCACACTTGACGGACTCATCAGGGCACCGGTGGCAACAAGAAGCATGCGCTTTATCTCTCCTGCACGGAGCTTTTTGTAAAAATATCCCGAAAACACCGAAGCTACACAGCCGCATCCGCTTCCGCCGGAGTCAACATTCTGGGTTTTGCGGTCATATATAAGCTTTCCGCAGTCTTCATGACGGTCTTCAATGTCCACGCCTTTTTCTCTCAAAAGCTCATACAGAATTTCTGACCCCACTGAGGCAAGGTCTCCCGTAACTATGAGGTCATAGTCAGAGGGGACAGTGCCTCTTCCTTTAAGATGGGCAAAAATGGTGTCTGCTGCGGCAGGTGCCATAGCCGCACCCATATTGTTAGCATCCGAAATACCAAGGTCACATATTTTTCCTGCCGTCACTGATGTGAGCTTTATGTGGCTTTTTTCAGAGGATAAAACAGCACTTCCGCTTCCGGTTACTGTCCATTGTGATGTGGGAGTTCTGACTTCGCCATATTCAAGGGGGAAACGGTATTGCTTTTGTGAAGAGCAAAAATGGCTTGATGTTACCACCGCTCCCTTTTTCACAAAACCGCCGCCAATGGTCATTGCGCAAAGTGCCAGACCTTCCGCAAAGGTGGAGCAGGCACCGTAAAGCCCAAAAACCGGGATGTCGAAGGCCTTCAGACCAAAGGCACTTGCGGTGCATTGGTTGAGCAAATCCCCTGAAAAAATTATTTCAGCATCCTCCGAAGTCATTCCGGCACATGTCAGAGCTCCCGAAAGGGTGTTTTTAATTAGTGTGCTTTCAGCTTTTTCCCAACAGCTTTCTCCCATAAGGTCGTCTGAATATTTTGCATCAAAGTATTTTCCCAAGGGGCCGTTGCTTTCCTTGTTTCCCACAGAAGAAAATGCACTTTTTACATACACATTTTCGATGGAAAATGTCTGATTTCTCATAGAATACCCCCCTTTGACAAAAAGAAATAGATTATTCCGTAAATAACCGAAGCACTTATTCCATATACGAGCACAGGTCCTGCAATGGTGAACATTTTTGCCCCCACACCCAGTATCATGCCCTCGGTGCGGTATTCAATTGCCGGAGAAACAACACTGTTTGCAAAACCGGTTATTGGTACAAGTGTCCCTGCTTTTCCGTAGCGGGCAATGGTGGAGTAGATGTCAAACCCTGTAAGGAGTGCTCCTATGAAAATCATGGCCGATGATGTGAGAGAGCCGGTGTCCTCTTTGTTCAAGCCAAATGAGGAAATGAAAAAATTGATGAGCTGACCCATTGAGCAGATGGTTCCGCCGATTAAAAAAGCAAGAACAATGTCTTTGAAAAGTGTAGATTTCGGAGATATCTGAGTCACAAGCTTATTGTATTGTTTTTCTCTTTTTTTAACATTCATAAAATCCATACCCCTTTACAAATGTTCCGCTGTAATTTGCAGGTTTGCGGATTTCAGCGGAAATTTTCGTTATAAGTGCAATGGCAAGGAAAACAGTGAGAATGATTATAAATATTATTAAAAATTTGTTCGATTTCAAAATTATCACCGTTTTTAATATTTGTATTATCGGGATTTATATGATTGGAATAATGTTCCGTAAATAAAAACAGGTGTTTTTTGCACAAAAAAACAGTCAAAAATTCTGTATATTTGTAAGAAACAACTTTTTTTTTGAAAACAAAAGATTTTTGAAAAAAAGTGTTGACAAATCAATTGGTTGGTGCTATAATCTTTTTTGTTGACGCGGTGCGCGAGCATGCTGGAATTGGCAGACAGGCACGTTTGAGGGGCGTGTGTTTCGTACGTGTGGGTTCAAGTCCCACTGCTCGCACCAACAACAAACCGCATACCGAAAGGTATGCGGTTGTTTTTTTCTCAGGCTGTTGCAGAATTTCTGGAAAGTACAAAATTTAATATATGCGGATATGGCGGAATTTAAGTGACACCCCAAGAACGCGAATGAGCGTGATTGGTGCGGTGGAACTTATGCCAAAACTTCCTAAGAGGCAAGCGCCCACTACGGCGCGAAGGCGATTAGTGAAGTTGACGGCTGGCAGACTGATTTGAAAAAAGTACAAAATTTAATATATGCGGATATGGCGGAATTGGCAGACGCGCTGGCTTCAGGTGCCAGTCGGGGCAACTCGGTGCAGGTTCAAGTCCTGTTATCCGCATAAAGGATGTTGCAAAAATTGCGACATCCTTTTTTTAAAAATTTGACGGATTGGCGAGCATTTTGGTGATGATAAGAGTAGCCTTAGCAACCAACACTAAAGGCGGTTTTAAAATATAAATTTCGCCTCACCCATCGTTAAAATACTCGGAAATATTAACATATTCCCTGCGTTTTTGCCTTGATTGAGACAAAATTTATTATTTTAA
>JAZNUS010000183.1:0-19637 GCA_045592485.1 Clostridia bacterium
GATCGAAATCCCGAGAGCAGCTCTTACTGCTGACGTTATCGCAACTGAAGCTGAATTCTTCTGCTTCGGTACAAACGACTTAACACAGATGACATACGGCTTCTCCAGAGACGATGCAGGTAAATTCCTCACAGCTTACTATGATGCAAAGATTTTTGAAAATGATCCCTTTGCTAAGCTTGACCAGACAGGTGTTGGTAAGCTCATGGAAATGGCTGTTGAACTCGGTAAAAAGGTTCGTCCCGACATGCACTGCGGTATCTGCGGTGAACACGGCGGTGACCCTGTATCCGTTGAATTCTGCCACAAAATCGGTCTCGATTATGTTTCCTGCTCACCTTTCCGTGTGCCGATTGCCCGTTTGGCTGCTGCACAGGCTAAGATTGCAGAAATGTAATTTGAACTTTAATTTTTCAGATTAGAACAAAATTGACTTCGTCAATTAAATGTTCGCTTCGCTCACATTTTTATAAGGTAAATTTTGTTGTTACAAGCAATTGCTGACGCAATTTCCTATGTAATAAAAGGACAACCCCCGACTTTGCGGGGGTTGTTTTTGTTTGTAAAATTCTTGCCTTAATGACTTTCTATTTATATTCTTTTTTAATGACGGAATTTGTTTTTCTAATTAACTCCGGATTTGATGAGTTATCCAATGGTGTATAGAAATGACATTTGCCATTTCCCCAGCATCCTATGTAGGGACACGATTCAGAATGTCTGTCCAATTCATAGCTTCGTTTGCCGAATTTACAATCTGAACATATTTGCTTTTTTAAAAAACATCCGTCATTATTCTTATTGATGTCAGCAGAGATTTTTCCGCTTCTGTCACATCGACCTGCAATTATCAAAACACAATACAGAGCAACAACTATTGTAAATGCCACTGTGCCGATTATAAATCCAAAAAGTAATTTCAAAAGTTATTTCTCCTTTCGTGCAGGGGTTTAAATCTTTTGCAGGAGGCGAAATTCATGCAACAAATTTGAGTTGTTCAATCAGTCCTCAAGCTTTGACCAATCGGGGTTTTCAGTGAGAGATGTCCACTTTTCATGTTTACCGTCAGCTTTCATTTCATAGTTATGGCTGTTTGTAGCTTCCTGAACCGCAAGGTAATACCATGCGTTTTCATCTGCGTTGTCTTTCCAGGTTGTCATGCCATCAAGGAGGTCTGATTTACTTTCAGGCTCACGATTGAGTACACGGTTAACAAGTGTCATAACCTCTGCTCTGGTGATGTTATCATCAGGACGGAATAGACCGTTGTGGCCAATAATCCATTCTGCTGCTGCAGCCTCGTTAATATAGTCTTCAGCCCAGTGTCCCGATGTGTCGCTGAACATTGCCTTGCCATCGTGCTCAACTTCAACCATTCTTGCAAAAATTGTTGCAAGCTCTGCTCTTGAAATAAAGGCATTTGGTTCAAAGGTATCATGAGTGCGTCCCTTTACCAATTCAAGACCTGCAAGAGTGGAAATTGCTGTATTAAACCAATCTCCCTCGTTCACATCTGTGAATGCATTTTCTTTGGTCTTTGCCCTGTTTCTTTCATCTTCATCAAGCAATCTGTAAATGATGGTGGCAACTTCTGCTCTCGTAATATCGCTCTGGGGGGCTATCACACCGTCCTCGCGGCCAACAATATATGCATAATGCTCATCTGTTAAAATTGATGGCTTGTAATCGGGCTTTGATGATGACTCACCTTTTTTGCGCCAATTAGCATAAAGAACCATATCCTTTATAACCTTGATTGATGTAACCTTATTTTCTAATTCCTTATCTGTGTACCAGCCCTCAAATTCATATCCGTCCATTTCAGGCTTGTATTTTGAAAGGTCAATTGTTGTATTTACATCATGAGAGCTTGATTCAACTGTGGTTTCTGTTCCGTCTGGGTTTTTGAAGGTGATGGTGTATTTCTTCGCAGGAGTACTTCCGCCACCGCCGCCACCGCCACCGCCGGATTGGCGTTCCCATTTGGCATAAACAACTGTGTCGGCATTAAGGGTTAACTTTGTTACACTTTGAGTTAAAGCGGAATCGCTGTACCAGCCTTTAAATTTGTATCCATCTTTTGAAGTGGAATATAAAGACAGGTCGATTATACTTCCTTCTTCCTTGGTCAGGGAATTTACAGCAGTACCACCGTTTGTGTTAAATGTCAAAGTGTATGTTGGTTTTGTAATCTCAATCCACTTGGCATAAACAGTTTTGTTACTGTCTAAGGTAACAGAGGTAATTTTGTTTTTAAGTTCAGGCTCTGAATACCATCCATCAAAAGTGTAGCCTGTTTTATCTGTAGTTTTCATTGTCAGATCAATATCAGTACCCTCCGGAGCAGTAACCGCCTCTACAACAGTACCTCCGTTTGTTTCAAAGGTAAGTGTGTAATTTGGAATTATCCTCTCCCACTTGGCAACAAAGGTTGTATCTCCGATAAGCTCAAAGGATGCTCCCGGCTGATATGTAGTTCCGTTAAATTCCCAGCCTGCAAATCTGCATCCTGAGGGTCCATTGGCAGGTGCAGCTCCAACAATTATTGTTCCTGCCCCACTCTGTGAACTTGCAACCTCTTCTCCTTCACTCATATACTTAACATTATAAAGAGATGCAGGTTCATTATCAACGATAACAGTTAAGTTATTGCAATCTATATGATAAGCCATATTCCCCTCATCTGTCATCCAGGGGTCTGTTGACTCAAGAGTTGTCTGTCCTTCAGTTGCTTTAACTGTTAATTTGAAAGTGCCAACCACTTCACCGCTTGCATATGTTCTCAATCCACCCGGATCCTGTGAATGTTCGCCGTTAAAACGAGCCCATTTGTTTTTTCGGCTGTCCTTCTGGTAATGTGCATATGCAAGTCCAATGGGGCTTGAAATCTTACTGTCATCTATTCCAAAGAAATTATTGTCGATTTTAATATCATTATACACTGTTTCTACAGTAAAGGAATCACCTTCGTTGGTTTTGTTTATTATGGAAAAATTAACTGTGATTTCTGTGCCTGTCTGCACATAAATTGTGTTTTCACCTTCTGAGGTCAGTGAATATATTACTGTTGTATCACCGTATGTTACTTCATAAGCAACAACAGGTGTTACAAATGATACAAGCATCAATATTGAAAGGAATAGTGCTGTAATTTTTTTCATTCAAAAGCTCCTTTCCATGAAAAAAACAAAGGGTTTCGGTTTAGGGAAACAGAAACCCTTTTATATTTTGTTACTTTTTGATTAATTACCTTTTACTTCGTCTACTACATCAGAAGCATCTTCGCCTCTTACCTTCTTATCGCCTGATACATCGGCTTTAAGAATATACTTCTGATTGTTTACATCTGCAAAATAAGAAGGATGTCCATTAACCACACCGTATACTACAGAGATATCCTTTATTTCAACAGGTCCGCTGAAGTTAATATCATTATTATATTCGCCTACTGCAGGGAGATTGCCTTCGTAGTTATACACATGGCTTACAAGATTCTTATATGCCTGGAAATCATTTAAATGACCGTCATCTATCGGATTTGTCACAAAAGCATATACATATTTATAATCTTCAGCTTCAACAGCTGTTGTTGCTGTGTTATCATACATGTAAGCGCTCTTTGATACATCAACCATCACATTTCCGTCATATTTATACACTGCACCTTCTGTGTTTGTATATACCAACACCAGATTCTTGCCTATATCTTCGCCAAATACATAGTCTTCAGCTACTTCAATAACATGAACAGGCTCTTTAATCTCGATTGTGTATGTTCCGTTTACAGGAGCATAACCGTCTGCTTTGTTTGTAACTGTATATTCGATTTCGTATGTTCCTTCGCCTTTGATTATAACTTCCTGATTAGTGTAAGTTCCGATAACTTCATCATTTAATTTAACAATGTATTGCACTTCAGCTTCGGGTACTGTTTCTACCTTAAATTTGTGCTCTTCGTTATCGTATGGGAATGAATTATCAGGTAAAGTTTCATCTGCCGAGTCAAAAACCTCATTGTTGTCAAGATATTTCTTAACTTCATATGGTTCCAATCTGATTGTTACATCCTTGCTTTCGGTTGAAGCCTCAAAGATGTCCGGTGAAAGACATTCCATATATGTGTATGTCTGAGGTGAAGTCAAATAGAAAGTGTCTGTTTCTTCCGCCACCTGTGGCTTTGCCTTGAATGTATATGTTTCAACAATATCACCGCTGTTATATCCTTCGATACCTGTCATATAGAACAATTCGCAAATTGTTCCGTCTCCTTCGGGGTCTTTAGCAGTTTCCTGAAGTTCAAAAAGAGCAGGATCGTAATTTAATGTATATTCTGCATTTATAAAATGGTCGTCAACTTCTACATTTGCACGGTTGTCTTCTATTACAACCTTAACTGTTACCATGTCTTTGCCGTCTACTGCCCAAACCTCTGATGTATCAACCCAAACATTAAGTTCGCGATCGGTTTTAATGTCTGCTGCTGAAACAACAACACACATTGATGTCAATACCATACAAACAACAAGTATTGATGCTATTAACTTTCTCATTATCAATTTTCCTTTCCTGAGAAACAGGTGGGGGTTCCGGTAAACAGAATCCCACCGTTTCTTTTTTTAATATTTTAGTTAATGCCCATAGCCGTCTTAACTTCAGATACTACCAAAGCGGTATCCTTACCGTTAACGATCTTATCTCCATTTGTATCACCTTTAAGGAGGTGTTTCTGGTATTTAACATCTCCATAGATTTCTTCGTGAATGTTAACAATACCGTATTCAACTGAAATGTCCTGAACATTTAATGTTCTGCTGAAGTTGATATCTGCAAGAATCTCAGGTTCTTTAAGTGCAAGCTTAACAAGTCCTGTTTCATCAGTAAGATATTTGATATTTGCTTTGTAGCTTTCTGCATCATCAGGGATAAGGTCATCTGTTACAAATGCAAATACATGAGCATACTCTGTTGTATTTTCGAATTTATATCCTCTTTCAGTAACATCAATCATAAGATTGTTGTTATAGGTGAAGTATAAATTGTCCTGCATTGTGTAAACCAATACAAGCTTTTTGCCCATATTTGTCCACTTTGTTGCTTCAACCACAAAATCAGGTTCAGTGATTGTGATTTCAATCACTCCTGTTTTGTCTGCATAACCGTTTTCAGCATCAATTGTATATTCTACTTTATATTCGCCTACACCTGTTAATTCAACCTTTTCAACTGCTTCACCGTTTACTGTGTATGTAACTTCGTAATCTACATTTTCAAGATCCATTCCAACAATAACTGTGTGAGCTTTGCCGTCAAATACTACAGTTGCTTTGGGAGCCGCAGCTGTCATATCGATAGGTGTTTCATCAAGCTTTGCAGTAACATTATATTCCTTCATGATGATTGTTACAGGAGCTTTTTCATTGTTTACAGCTGCAACATAGATGTTATCTCTTGATTCTGCAAATGTTGATGCTGTTGTATCGCTGAGTGTGAAGTAGCCTGTTACTTCTTGTGCTACTGCTTTTGCAACAAATGTGTAGGTTTTAAGAGCATCACCTTTTGCAAATTTTTCGCCTTCGTTTGTATGGGTTTTATATAAAACTTCTTTGATGGAGCCTGTCTGTTCTTCAGAACCCTTTAATTCAAATTTGTCAGTTTCATATCCAAGTGTCCATGCTGCGTTAACAATGTTTTCACCTTCAGTTAATTTAACTGTAACAGTAAATTCTTCGCCGGCAACAACCTTGTCTGTGCTTGCAGATACTTCTATCTTACGCTCAGCAACAACGCCATATGTTCCGTCAGCATTTTTAGAAATTGATACACCGTCTACTAAGAAAGCTGAAACATCGCTTGAGAATATACCTCCTGAAATAGCAGTGTTGATTTCACTTCCATCGGCTGTAGCAACAACAACAGCATCCTGTTCAACGCTGGTCACTGTACCACCGGTAATGGTAATGTTAGCTTTGCAAGGTGATGATGAAGCCTGACCCCAAATACCGCGTTTGTAACCATAGATGGTACCGCCTGAAACATTTAAGATTGAAATTCCGCTTCCGCCACCGTTCGATGTGTGCTTATCCATTCTGTTTCTGATTGCAATATATGTTGAACTGAGGCTGCCGCCTTCGATGTTTGTTGTAGTATCAGGTGACCAGTTCGCACTGTTGTCTACAACATAAGCCATATCAGTACCGCCGTTGTGTGTAAATGTACCATCTTCAATAGTGAGAACGCCGCCTCTGCTATGGAAGATTGTTGACATTGCATTCCAGTCTCTGTCTACGGTTGCTGTTAATTCAACAGAACCATTACCTGTAACTTTTAAATCACCGTGATTATAGAATAATTCATAGTTGTTTGTTTTGTTTTCTGTTACAGTAATTTTCTTGCCGTTTAAGTCAAGTGTAACAGTCATACCATCAGCAATTGTGTATGTTGTATCTACGAGTGTCATATCATCAACAATTGTGATTGTAGAACCATTCGCTGCATCAATTGCAACTTGAAGGTCTGTGTAATACTTACCATTAACAATTGCTACAGGAGTATTGAAGCCATCCTGTGCATCAATTGTCTTAGCTTTGATTGTGTTGTCTTTGGCATAGGTTTCTGTTGTATCCAGTATGTTTTCCTTCGCAATAACGCTCAATTCGTTGGGCACAGAGTATGAGCTGATGTTTACATAGCCGCTTTCCATTTCATTGCCTGTGAATGTCACGGTTTCAGATGCACTTATAAGCACACTTGAATTTTCAAATTTGCTATCTGTAATGCTTACAGACTTAGCATCTTTACCGCTCTGGTTATCGGATACACCGTAGCTCCAGCCTTTGAAGGCAGAATCGGTAACTGTTGCGGTCACATTGGAAATTGCAGAACCTGCACCTTCACCGAAGATGATTGCGCGCTTTGCAGATGTGCCGTTACCGATGAGAGTGCAACCCTCAACGGTTATGTTGTACTTAGCAGAGATGCCTCTCTGGATACTTGTTGCTTCACTTGCATCGATAGTAAGATTTTTAACAGTTGCGTTATCTTCAAATCTGAATACTGTATTCCAGTTTCTGTCATCAACCGTACCTGTAAGCTTCAGGGTATGACCATTACCATTGATTGTTACAGGAACTGTAAATTTCGCACCGTTGCTTCTGCAATCCCAAGTGTCTGAAATTGTCACATCGGCAACAATATCGATTGTAGCACCACTTACCGCTGCAGCAAATGCTTCATTAAGAGATTCAAAGGATTTGCCACCGATTTTTGCTACAACCTTTTCCGGATCTGCAAATTTAACGGATTCTCCATTGACAACAACTATGCCTCCATTGTAGAACATATCCGCTCCGTTTTCTTCGCTGAGAGGTGATCCGTTGTATGTACAATTATCAAAGGCTAATGAATTATCAGCAACTTTGATTGCATCAAATTCATAACCTTCCGGGAAAGCACAGTTTTTAAATTCTGATGCCTGCCAGGGACGACAGTATGCATAGCCGTTGCCTTCACCGAAAGTACAGGTGTCAAATACTACAGCCTTGTGAGCATCGGAGAAGCTTGTCCAACCGTTAAGGGTTGTGTTTTTAACAGTAACTGTGTGATCCTTGCTGCCTGCGTCTGAGTTAAATGTGTAAATAACATCGTCAAATACTACGCTGTCAATTACAACATCATCATTTGCGCCGGGCATAAAGATACCACGCATAGCCCCTGCAACTGTAAGATTTTTAACAGTACCGCCTGTCATTGCAATTGCACAATCCCAGGTTGAATTAGCACCGTTAATTGTAAGAGTATAATTGTTACCGTCAAGAATATCGCCTTTACCAACAACGATACCTGCTTTACCGTAGCCTAAATTCTGTGTTGCAGTTGCTGTGATGTCGTTCATCATCTTAACTTCAGCATTATCCTCAGCAAGAGCTGCGATAAGCTGTTCATATGTTTTAACTTCTACTACAGTAATTTTTTCAAAAACAGCTGAATCTTTAACTGTTCCAACTGTAAATGTGCTTGTTTTATCAACAGCATAATTAACTTTAGAAATTGTATCTGCTGTAAAGCTTGCACCATTTTTTACAACAAGAGTACCTTGTCCAAGATCGGCTCCGCTGAATTCACCTTTTGAAATGAATGTAGCATTATCAACTGTAAGTGTACCGGGGTGGTTAGCATTTGAGCTTGTTGCAACAGAGGCATAAACAACAGAACCATTCTTTATTGTCATATTGCTGCGGTTTTCAAGCTGTTTGAAGTTGCCTTCATTGACGATAGAATTGTCAATAACGATTTCACCTTTATTTACAGCAAATACAAGGTGTGAACCTGTGTTAAGCACACTGTCTTTAAGCTTGAAGTTAACTGTTGCAGCAGTTGACTGCGCTTCAAAAGCAAGTTTGCCTGCGCTTTCCCAGATACTGTTTTCAATATCAAAGTTAAATGTGCCGCTTGCTGATTTACTGCTGCTGCAATAAGATGAAGGAACACTGATGCAGGCATTTTTAACATTGAAGTTTACGCCCGCACCGGTGAATGATGCACCTTGCATAATCAATGAAGGTTCAACGATTGCTCTTGCATTAGCAGCAGTTTTAGCATCTTCAATTGTACCTATAATATTAAATGTAGCACCATGACCGATAACCGCTCTGCCTGTGCCTGTATATTCAAGACAAGCACCTTCACCGACTGTGATAACGGGTTTATTATAGCCTGCATCAAAGTTAGTAACCTTTGTATGACCTACAAATGTTACATCGCCGCTTGCAACAAGATTACCTGTGATATTTTTTCCATTACCATTGAATGTAATGTTTGCAGGAAGTGCAAGTGCTTCTTCAAGAGTTGTGTCACGAACCATGCTTACTTTTGCAGCAGATGCAACTGCATCCTCAAGTTTTTCATATGCTTTAACATTTCCTTCAGCATCTTCTGCGAGAGCAACAATTTTTTTAAGGTCGTCCGGAGCATTGTATTTAACAACATTTTCCGAAACCTCAACGCCGTCTGAGAATAATCTAACTGCAGTTGGGTTCATATCATATTTCGGATATCCTTCTGCCCATTCAACATTCCAGTAGGCGTCTGTGTTTGGAGCAAATGGAATGTTCCATGTAACATAAACATTACCGTTAATGATACCGCCGATATTGTTAAGTGACGCAGATGCAATCTGCTTGTCGCCTTCAAAAAGCAGGATAACAAAGCTTTCTTCTGCATTTGCACTGGCTTCACCCCAGAATCTGTCAGCACCTGTGTAACATAAAGTTACAGAACCTTCAGGAATAACAACTGCTTTTCCATTAAGACTTGTATAACCGCACAAACCATCTGTTAATGCTTCTTCACAGATAACATCAACACCTGCTACAGGAGCTACAGGAAGAGATTTGCCTTCTTCATATTCGTCTGTGCCGATAACACACCATTTTCCATCGGTATTTGATGCTGTATATGCGTTATCATCGCCTGTAAAGCTTAAGTTATAATCTGTTGCTGTTGCTTTACGAACAACTACAGGAATATAAGCATTAACTTTGTTGTTTTCTAAAGCTGCAGATGTGTCAAGAACAGCATCTAATCTGATGCCATATCCATCAGCTTCAATTTCACAGCCGCTTACAGAAACATTCTGTGCAGTACCAAGAGCCAAACCACCCTTTGAATCGATAATTTTAACACCACTGATTGAAATACCAACACCTGATGTGTTCTGTAAGAATGAATGAAGTCCTGCACCTGCGCAGTCTTTGATAATCAAACCGTAAGCAGACTTTGTACGAATTGCAACAGCTTCATCTTTGCCATTTCCTGTAAAAGAGCAACCTTCTACAGCTATACGCGGATAATGATTTGTTTCTACGCTTGTAATAAAATCAACTTCTTCTTCGCTGACAAAATTAACATTCTTAATTGTTGTGCGTCTGTTATCATTTGTATCTGACAAAGAGTTAACTGTGATTTTTCCGTTGAAGGTCTTGTCATTACCATCTAATGTAAGGTATAAACCAACCTTTTCTTTGATTGTCACATCACCTGTGAAATCAGCTTCCAAGGTAACAGTTACATCACTGTCATATGTGTAAGCATCATCAATAGCACTTTGCAAATCAGGATATGCTACACCGTCAACAGTTGCAGCAATCGTTTCACCTGCAGAAGTATCTTCTTCCAATACTCCCTCATTATTACCAACGGAAGAAGTACTGTCAACCTTTACTGCAGAACCATCGTTTGAAAAATTAACTGCCGGTGTTCCTTCCGGAGCAATAACGGTAGAGTTAACAAAATTAACAACACCAAAATTATTACCAGCCTCATCGGCAACCAAGGCCTGACCATCACCAATGGAATTAACTGTAATAATAGAGTCCTTAACCGTACCGGCAGCCTGTCTGAAAACAGGTCGACTTACATTAGAACATGTAATTTCTGCACCATCCAATTCAACATCAGTTGCAAAGAAAATTGCCTTACTGTAATCAGATGTTACAGTTGTTCCCTCGTTCAGAACAACCTTTGCTCTGGAAAAAGAACTTGCTGAATAGAAAACGCCGGAACCGGGATCTTCGTCCGCACCAGAAGTCACAACTTGAACATCGGTCAAAACCAGTGTGTCATTTTCGTCTTCAACATAAAACAATCCCGTACCATATTCTACTTCATTTGCATTGATGGTAACATCTTCGAGTGTTAATGTTACAGCGGGTTCTCCATCATGATGATAATCCGCTCTGATGATACCATCCGGACAACTAACACCATCTGCGTTAATTGTACCGCCGTACAAGGTTGCACTTCCATTAAAGGTTACGGAAGTTGTCAGGATAAGTGTTTTGCCATTTAGATTAATCTTTAACTCTTCGCTGAAACGGGTATCTTCCGGCAGTGTAATATCTTCAACCAATGTGATAACACCATCAGCATCAGCTGCAGGAAAAACATCGGCCGCAGTCAAATAATTAGTTGCAGCAAAAACATTAAAGCTCATTGTGCTGAGTACCATTGCAAAGCAAAGTACTAAAGCCATAATTCTTTTAAGTTTCACTTAAAAAACCTCCTTAATAATTATTTGCGAAAAATCCGTTTCGCTTCGGGCAGAGGAATTTGGTTTTCATTACTTATACCATCCTCTGCAAATCGGTACAAGTAATATATCAAAATTTTTCTCACCTCCATCATGCCGTATGGCAGTTAATGAAAATTGTTAATGTGTGGAATTATATTCAACCGCCACACGGATGCACAAGACAATTAATTGTCTTGCAAAAGAAGACAAATTATCCTCTTTCAAAACATACAACCCTAGCCGATGTAATAAACAAGACGAAGAAGCTGTTGTCGCAAATATATAATGTAAAAATGGGTTGTATGTTTTGAAAAAGTGGAAAGTCAAGCTTCCCGGCCCAGTAAAAGCAAAAATTTCTTCATAGAATGTTTTTAATCAGCATCCGCTAACTACTTAAAAAATCTTCCAATTAACGGAATAGATTGCAGGTACAAGCGTTTTAATTTTCTCTGCCAATAGCGATACTCTCTTTCCCCACAACTGCGTGCCATCTCCATTTTTATGTATTTCCTTTCTTTCCTGAATGGAAGATAGATATTTACAAATAATGCACCAATCATAAATACTCCGATAATCGTTGCAGCAGTTATTATTAAAAATAAATCACTGAATAAAGCGTTTGTGTTGTAGTCCATTTTTGCCGTCCTTTCATTGATTATTACTGATCTGTAACCTTTTTTCAGTTACAGCTGAATTTTATTTGTTTCTCGTTGTTGAGTGTTAATGCTGTCCTTGTATATAGATTGTCCAGCAGCATCTGAGTTTTTTCTCCGTCATCCCATATCACATAATCAATCACACATGCAATAATTGTATAGATAAAATACTCAGCCTGATGATGGGTACATCCGAAAATTCCCATAATTTTTTCTGCATATTTCTCATAAAGAAGCCTGAAGTCCTTCGATTTTTCCCTCATTCGTTCTCCGAATACCGGACTTGTGGTAATCTGAATTGCAAGACGAAGCTCGTACTTGTATTTTTCCACCTCATCGAGCAATGTGCTGAAATATTTATGTATGTCATTTGTGTGATTGAATGTAAATTCAAAGAGTGCATCAACCACTCTTGAAAGCCCGTATTTACCGGCACTTATCCAAATATCATCTTTGTTTTCAAACCAGTAGTAAAGACTGCTTTGTGCAAGCCTTGCCTCCCTGCACAAATCTCCGATTGAGGCTTTTGAAAGTCCCGTTCTTAAAAGGTAGTCCCATGTTGTTGAAATAATCGCTTTTCTTTTGTCGGACACATCAAATTTGTCCATAATTATTCAACCCTTTCATGTGATACTTAAGCTATGTAACACTCATTACAAACAGTTCAAAAAAAATATGCTTTGCAACATAATCGAAATTATGTTGCAAAGCATAAGAAATCTACATCAAAAGGAACTAATCTACACTATGACACACACATATTTTCCTGAAGAAATGCATAATTTTCAGACCGGTCATTGTTAGTTTTGTGAAACCGGTCTGTTTCGCTATGTCTTTTTTAATGCATATTGATGATTTTTTTTCAAAGTAGCTGTAAATCATTGACAGACACTCCTGAACATGATATAATATGTACGCTTTAAGGGTTAAACACAGTTGTTGCATACCACATAATTTCGATTATGTGGTATTTTTATTATGAGCCTGCGAATAACAAGGTTCCGGGGTACCCATAGCAATTTTAATTGCGTTATGGGTCGGGTTCTTATTATGAGCCTGCGAATAACAAGGTTCCGGGGTACCCATAGCAATTTTAATTGCGTTATGGGTCGGGTTCTTATTTACAGGCGTAAAAGTCCTAATTTTTGAATTTGCCGGCGATGAATTTCACCGGATTCCATCGTGTATATACGCGTGGTATTTACGCTTGAATGTCCGAGAATGTCTGCAAGTCTTACAATGTCTTTTTGAAGTGTGTAAAAAGTGCGTGCGAAAAGATGCCTTAAATTATGAGGAAACACTTTAAATTCAGATACTTTGGCACTCTTGCAAAGTGCCTTCATCATTTTCCATATATTACTTCTGTCAAGTGGCTTACCTGTTTTTGTAACAAACACAGAGCCACTTGTTATATTTTGGGCTTTCGCATATTCTGTGAGCATTCTGCAAAGCTCCTTTGGCAAAATAACAATTCTCATCTTGCCCTTACAGTTAATTGTTGCCTTTCTTAGTTTTACAGACTCAACTGTTATATACTGTAATTCCGAAACTCTTATTCCGCTTGAGCATATGGTTTGCATCAGCAGATATAATCTTTTGTTTCTTTTGTCTTTTGCAGCATCAAGCAATCTTTCATATTCTGACTTGGAAAGCTCTTTATCCTTTTGTGCAAAAATTTGTCTTTGAATTTTAAGTATTTTAACCTTCAGATCATACCAGTCATTAAATTCAAAAAAACAGTTAAGAGAAGATAAAACGGAGTTAACGGAAGCAGGAGCAAATTTACTTATCAAGTATTCTTTGTAGTCAAGAACCATTCTCTTATCAAGCTCAGCACCTGAAGACCATTCCGAGAAAGCCTTGACATCACGCATATACTTTTGCCGGGTAGCAGAAGCCTTTTCTTCATTAACTAAAAAATTTTTAAATTCTTCAATTAAATTGTCTGTTATTATTTTAATCATTAAACAACTTCCTTTCGATTATTAGTATTTAACACGAACATAATAATATTATACGAAGTTGTCAAGGATTTACAGTTTTTTACGATAAAAATTTACGATTTGTATATCAAATCGTCTGGTTATAGATATAATATATATTGTATCGTCTTAAATTATATCATGAAACCCTGATTTGTCAACTATTTTTGTTGATTTTATTGACGAATATGACGATATGTTGTACAATAATAAAAAAGGATGTGATATTTTGGATTTATATAAAGACCTGATTCGCAAGAGAATAAAGGAAAAATTTGCTACCATAGAAAATTTTTCAAAACACATCAATATTCCCCGTACAACAATAAATTTCATATTGAAAAACGGAGTTGCAGCATCTAATTACGGTATGGTTACCGCAATCTTAAAAGAACTTGACATCTATCCCATCAGTGAACAACCTGTCGTCATTGACGATGAATTGCTTGAATTCATAGAATTATATAATTCCCTCGATGCTGTTGGAAAACATACCGTTGAAGCTGTGGCAAAAACTGAGTACAGGCGACTTCATCCCGAATTTTTGAAAGAAGCAATTATTGCTGCATACGGAAGTATAAACTCCGGTAAACCCCTGACAGAAGATGAAAAAACAATCATGGACATTGTAGACAGAATTAAAAAGGACAAAAATGGAAAATAATTCACCAAAGCATATTGCTCTTAAAACACTTATTAAATACAGATGTTACTCGTTGAATGATTACAACGATTTAAAAGGCATCATTGAGTCTAATCTGTTTACGATTATTGAGTATAAAAAACATACCAATACGGAACCGATTTGTGAGCTTATTGAAAAATTGAAAATCAAAAGTGAAATTGAACATAATAACTCTTTTCTATATATAAATAACAACCTGAGATTTGTGTTTATAAACGAGGAAATCTGCGAGCAGGACAAATGTGCACTTTTGTGCCACGAGCTCGGTCACATATTCGATCCTGATTTTATGAACGGAGGATTGCATTATTCCGACATACAAAAAGAAGAATTTGCCAATGATTTTTCTTATTACATCAGAAATCCCGACATATGGTCTATGATGTGTGTTTGGTTTGCGAAATACCGTGTTTTATTATTTGCTGTAATGGCATTGACAACTTGTATTTTAACAGGATTATTTGTTTTTAACACATTAAACTCTTCAAAAACAAAAGCAACAACCGGCAATGCCTCATCAGCCGAAGTCTTCGATGATACATATTATGTAACATCATCAGGGAAAAAATATCATCGAAGGCACTGCTTTATAATCAAGTATAAAAATAATTTGACTGAAATAGAATTAAGCACTGCAGCAGATAATGGCTATGAACCATGCCTGATATGCAATCCGGAAAATTATATAAAACCGCAAAAATAAATATTGAAATCTGATATCATATATGATATTATATATACGACATTATAATAGTTGAAAGGAAGAAATAATATGAAACTGTGGGGCGGAAGATTTTCCAAAAACACCGATTCCGAAGTAAATGATTTTCATTCATCAATACGATTTGACCAGAGAATGTACCGTCAGGATATACAGGGAAGCATTGCCCACGCTAAAATGCTCGGAAGATGCAATATAATCCCTTCCGAAGATGCAGAGCTTATTGTGAAAACTCTCGGCGAAATTCTTGAAGACATTGAAAACGGCAAGGTTGAATTTATGATTGATGCCGAAGACATACATATGAATATTGAAACAATCCTTACAAGCCGCATTAAAGATGCAGGCAAGCGACTTCATACCGGCAGAAGCCGTAACGACCAGGTTGCCCTTGATATCAGAATGTATCTGAGAGATGAAATTGATGAAATTATCAAAATGCTTGCCTCTCTTGAAAACACGCTTATTACAATTGCAAAAAGCAATCTCGACACAATTATGCCCGGCTACACTCACCTTCAGAAGGCTCAGCCAATCACTCTGGCTCACCACACAATGGCATATTTTGAGATGTTTAAACGCGACATTGAAAGACTTTGCGACACAAGAAAAAGAACAAACATTATGCCTCTCGGCTCCGGAGCACTGGCTGCAACAACCTATCCCCTTGACCGCGAATTTGTAAAAAATGAGCTGGGCTTTGATGCAGTTACAATGAACTCCCTCGACGGTGTTTCGGACAGAGATTTTGTTATCGAGCTTGCATCGGCACTTTCGATAGTTATTATGCATCTGTCAAGATATTGCGAAGAGCTGATTCTCTGGAACACCAACGAATTTCAGTTTGTTGAAATGGACGACTCGTGTTCAACAGGAAGCTCAATTATGCCTCAGAAAAAGAACCCGGATGTTGCAGAGCTTATCAGGGGTAAAAGCGGAAGAGTTTATGGTGATCTTGTAAGCATTCTCACCACCATGAAGGGCATTCCTCTTGCATACAATAAAGATATGCAGGAAGACAAGGAATGTATCTTTGATGCAGTAGATACAATCAAACTGTGCATTCCGGTGTTTGAAAAAATGATTTCAACAATGAAAATTAACAAAGACCGTATGTACAAGGGTGCAGGCGGCGGCTTCACCAATGCAACCGATGCCGCAGACTATCTTGTGAAAAAGGGTATGCCCTTCCGTCAGGCTCACGAGGTTATCGGAAAAATGGTGGCATATGCTCTTGGAGCGAATAAATCTCTCAGCGAATTTACAATGGAAGAATTTAAAGCCTGCTCCGACATAATTGAAGAAGACATCTACGAAGCAATTTCTCTTGAAACCTGCGTAAATGAACGGGCAATAACCGGCGGTCCTGCAAGAAAAGCTGTTGAGGCTGCAATTGAAAACGGTATGGATTTTATTGGAAAAATTGACAAAAATTAAAGGATGTGTTACTATGAATAACGGAAGTCAAAAGGCTAAAGACAAATATCTGAAGGAAAAAGTTGATACCTTTGTGCTCAGAGTTCCAAAAGGTGAAAAAGAAAAAATTCAGAGCTATGCCGCATCGGTGGGAAAATCTATGAATGCCTATATTGTTGAACTCATCTTCAGCGATATGAACGGCGAAACCGTGCGCAAAGAACCCGAAAAGAAAGAAGCTCCTGTACGCAGAAGCTCTCTCCCCTCTTTTCTCGATTAAATTTTTGAACATGAAAGGATTTGTACAATTATGAAAAGCAAAACCTCAGTATTATGTAAAGCCGCATCTGTTGCAATTGCGGTTGTAACCGTCATACTCTGCATAATTCGAAACTCATTTATGCAGCAGCTTAAAACTGCAGTGCTCGGACTGCTCCTTGCTTTGCTCTTTTTGTCACTTGCAATAATTATTGACAAAATTCTGCTGACAATGAAGGAACAGAAACGAATCAACGACAGCATTGATGCGCTCAGTGAAAAAATAAACATTATGCTCGGTCTTGACAAAACCAGTGTTGCCATTGAAAACCTCAAGGCAGAAACAGCACCCATTTATTCAGATGCAAAAAAGCCTCTCATAACTGCAGAAGAGGATCTCACATGGGATTGTCCCGATTGCGGAAATGTTGAGCTTGCCGCAAACACAATATGCAAAAAATGCGGTTATGAAAAAACAGCTGAATGATATGAATGGTGACGATAATGAAAAATATATTTTTGATTATTAACCCACACTCAGGCAAATATAAAAGCCAGTCAATGCTTTTCGACATCATATCGATTATGTCGGAGCATGACTACATAGTTACAACAAGAATCACCCAAAAACAAGGTGATGCCCGGAGCTTTGCAATTGAAGCCTGTAACAGCGGACTCTACGACCTGATTGTATGCTCAGGAGGCGACGGTACCCTTAATGAAACCGTTGACGGAATCTACACCTCAGGCAAAGCCATTCCCCTTGGCTACATTCCGTCGGGAAGCACAAACGACTATGCAAGAAGCCTCGGAATTTCAGCAGATTACAAGGAAGCCACTCTCAGATGCGTTATGGGTGATCCCCATCCTCTTGACATTGGCAGAATGGATAACAGGCATTTCAACTACATTGCCTCCTTCGGAATGTTTACGGCAGTTTCCTACACAACGCCTCAATCGGTCAAAAAGCTTCTTGGTCATATGGCATATGTGCTTGCAGGAATGAAGGATATTACAAAAATAAAGTCAACCCATGCACGCTTCATACTTGAAGACAAGGTTCTGGAGGGTGACTACATTTTCGGTGCAATTGCCAACACCACTTCAATTGGCGGTGTTGTTCATCTCAAGGAAAGCTTTGTGGAATTTAACGACGGCCTTTTTGAGGTATGTCTTGTAAAAATGCCTAAAAACCCTGCCGATCTTATGAAAATTACCATGGGTGCATTGAGTTCGGATTTTTCATACGAGAACTTTGAATACTGCAAAACAAGCTCGGTAAAAATTGAGTTTGAAGATGATGTTTCGTGGTCTCTTGACGGTGAACAGTATGTAAGCAATTCATCTGTGTGTGTTGAGGTTATTCCAAGTGCAGTTACAATTATGCTTTAAACCGTAAATATAATAACAAAAGGACTGTCTCGACCGAGGCAGTCCTGTGTTTTTACAAAATATATATCATTATGCAGGCTTCTGTTACAGCTTCATAGTGATTATCAAGTTTTTTCGCTGAAGCATTTTACTTTCATTGAATTATATATCAAATTTGAAAATTTCTTTAAGCTCCGACTTTTCAAGCCTTACATCGCCTCCAAGGAGGGAATCTTCAATCTGACTTAATCTGCTGCCACCGATAACAGGAAAAACCTCGGGAACATCAAAGCTTGAAAAGGCACCGCAGATGACTGATGCAATACTTACTTCATATTTTGCCGAAAAATTTTTGAGAACCTCAAGGCGCTTTAAATTCTCTTCACAAAGATAGCGTTTTTTTGCTTTTTCGGAAAGAGAATCAATGCCAAGCTCTGCAATTTTGGAAAAAAACCCCTTTGCCTGAGACGAATATGCCACTACAGGCATATTGGCATTTTTGTAAAATTCAAATTCTTTTTCGTCCATGCCAACAAGCCCACCTCTCTCTCCAAGGCAGTGAGCCGGGTTAAACCTGATCTGGCTTGCCGAAAAACCCATAAGTCCGTTTTTTTGTGCATATTCATTGGCACTGCGAATTCTTTCGGAGGTCCAGTTTGACGCACCAAAGCTCATTATTTTCCCCGATTTAACAAGGCGGTTCATAAAATTTATTATAACCTCCACAGGTACTCTTTCATCGTCTCTGTGAAGCCAGTAAAACTCAATTCTATCACATCTCAGGGCTTTGAGGCTTTTTTCAAGATCTGCGCATATGTCTGTTTCGTTTATGCGCGGAGCTTCTCCTCCGTCAACATCGTAGTAGCCGCCTTTAGTGGAGACAAGCATCTCTTTTGCCTTTCTTGATATAATCCATTCGCCCACAATCTCCTCGGACAAGCCGTCAGCATATAATCTTGCAGTATCAATGTGACTTCCGCCCATTTCACGAAACTTGTCCATCATTAAAAATGCGTTCTCCTTGCTGATTCCGTCACCGAAATACGCTGTTCCCAGAAGTATGCGGGAGCTTTTTTTACCGAAACAATCCGAATATCTCATAAACTGAACCTCACTGTATTTTTGTCTGTGTATTTATTAAACATGGTGGGCTGATGCGCCCTTTGTTCATTATACATCACGCAAGGAAGGTAGTCAATATAAATATTAAATTGGGGTTTATCGGTGAGATGGGATTGGGCTGATGCGAAAGGCTTCCCCCTGGTGGGGAAGCTGTCACCGCAAGGTGACTGATGAGGGGAAACAAAAGAAAGTAAATTCAAATATAAATTTGAAAATAGTTCAAACTATTGAAAACGCTGATTTTTAACGCTCCACTAACCAATCAAATTCGCACAAGTGCTCTTTTCTTGGAGTGTCACTATCCCCTCATCCGTCAAGCAAGCTTGACACCTTCTCCACCAGGGAGAAGGCTCACACA
>JAZNUS010000184.1:0-25810 GCA_045592485.1 Clostridia bacterium
CTCAACGATGCGGACCACGTCGGGTCATTTAACAAGTTATAGTTACAACCGCATAATTCAAATTCCATCGAATTCGAGGGAATTAAAGAATCGAAATGTGAGGATAGTTGATTGAAAAGTGCAAAAGCCAGACAGTGTCTGACAAAAGGGTGAAAAACCCCTGCATCTATTATGAACGTGAAAGCCAAAAAAATCATCGGTCTTTTGACCGAGGAATTTTTTTGTTGGGGTCGGATTTGAACCAACGGCTCAGGATTCCTGAGGGCGACGACGGGCGAATAACTTGTTTTGTGCCGACCGCTGCCGGTGGCAGAAGAAGGGAGGCGCAAAAGGGGCAGCGGTCGAAGATAAGACACACTCCCTGTATGGGCGTGTGTCTTGATTCGGGAACCGCAACCCGAAAGGTCGTTGATTTGGCGAGAGAGAGAAATTTGGGAATCGTGAAAACAAAAAAATGGAGGAATCCGGCGCCCGAGCCCCTAAAAAATCAATTGACAAATTTTGTTATATAAGGTATAATCAAGATGATATAATTAATGAAAATGGGAGGTTGTTTTATGACAACGAAAAAAATAGTGTCACTCATTTTGTGTATGACATTATTGCTAAGCACTTTTGGTGCATTTCCGGTAAATGCGGAACCGGTAAATGCAGAACCGGTAATCGGTGAAGCAGATGCTCCAATTGTGCATCACTCGAGAGACGACGAAATCGAGCCGAT
The DNA here is from genome assembly GCA_045592485.1 of Clostridia bacterium. Lineage (GTDB taxonomy): Bacteria > Bacillota > Clostridia > UMGS1810 > UMGS1810 > RGIG1828. Next base: position 722 of record JAZNUS010000184.1, read on the forward strand.
TGGCCTGATGTCAGAAGAGGGCATTGACCTTAACAGCTACACTGCGTCAGGTGTATCTGAATCGGGCGCTATCAGCTGGACAATTGACAAAGGTATGCTTTCTGTTTTGGGCTCCGGTGCGATGGAGAATTATACTCCCGATACCATCCCCTGGAACGAAGAAAAGCAGAACATCAAATTCATTTATATTTCCGATGACATAACAACTATCGGTGAATATGCTTTTTACGGTATTGAGAACGCAAAAAGCGTGTACATTCCCGATGGTGTTACAGCTATTGGAAAAAGTGCTTTTGAAAAGTGCGGTGAAATGAAGGAGATTGTTTTGCCTGACGGTCTTGAAACCATCGGCGAAGCTGCGTTCAGAGACTGTTCCAAGCTTAAGGACATCACCATCCCTGAATCAGTCAAGGAAATAGGTGCATCTGTGCTTGCAGGCTGCAACAAGCTTAAAGAAATTGAAGTTGAAGAAGGAAATCCATACTATTCCTCAGACGATGAAGGCGTTCTTCTCAACAAAGCACAGACTGTTGTCTATGCTTATCCCGGACATAACAAGAACAAAAGATATCAGGTTCCCGAAGGTGTAACAGAAATTGCCCCGTTTGCATTTGACAGTGCGGTCAATCTTACTGAAATCACTTTCCCCGGAACTCTTTTGAAAATCGGTTCCGGTGCGTTCAACGGCTGCAGTGAAATTTCCAAAATCACAATTCCTGCTTCCGTAACCGAAATTGCAACCGATGCATTTTTGTTTGGATGCTATTCAATGGAAGAAATTAATGTTGCAGAGGGTAATGCTGCATATTCAAGTGAAAACGGAGTTCTTTTCAATAAAGATAAGTCTGCTGTTCTCCGTTTTCCGGAAAAGTGTACAAAGCCCTGTACAGATGGGAAATATATTCTTCCCACAACAGTGAAGACAATCGGAGAAAAAGCATTCTTTGATTGCACAACTGTGAAGGAGCTGCATATTCACGGTAGTCTTGAAAAGATTGAAATGGCAGCATTCATGAACTTTGAGTCCCTCACCGACATCTGGTTTGGCGGAACAAAGCTGGCTTGGGAAGTAATTCCGAGAGGGGCATTCAACGAAAAGCTCGATCAGGTGACAATGCATTTTGTTGAAGAAAATTATGCCACAACATTCAATGCGATTCTCGGTAATGCATATGATATAGACAAATTTGTTGATTTTAACGGCAACGAAGACATTAAAGATAATGCAGCAATCTCTTCATCCAACCCTGAGGTTGCCACAATCGAAGGCGGCAGAATGTTTGCCGTATCGGTTGGTGAAGCAATCATCACTGCAGTTCTTCGCAGAGATGATGTCAACATTGCAGTGGGAACAAAGGTAATTGTTTCTGAAGACGGCACTGCAGGGAAACAACACACATATACCATGACAGAGGGCGATGTGTGGGATATAAAGGAAAATATAGAAGTATCAAATCCGTTATATCTCAAGGCTCTGAAATGGGCATCCACCGATGAGAGAGTGGTTGCAGTGAACAAGGGTGTTGTTACTGCAGTTGATGCAGGTACAGCAACGGTCATTGCCACATACAAGGAATATAATGTTCGCTGCACCATCACAGTTAAGCCCAAATATACAAATGAAGAGTATTTCCAGTTCTCTAACGGTACCATTACAAAGTATATCGGCCCCGATGCGATTGTTAAAATTCCCGACCAGATAGGCGGAGTGCCGGTTACTGCCATAGGTTCAAGGGCTTTTGCATATTGCAACCATGTGACAAAGGTTGTTCTTCCTTCAACTGTAAAAAGCATAGGAATGGATGTTTTTTCCTGGAGCTACAATCTTTCCGAGATAAAGCTTAATGAAGGTCTGGAAAGAATTGATTCATATGCATTCTACTGCTGTACATCTCTTATAAGCATAACAATTCCTGCAACAGTAGCAGGTTCTTATGGCTACAACTGGTTCGGCGGCTGCAGCGGCTTGGATACTGTTACATTTGCAAATGGCACAACCACAATTGGCGGAGGATTAAGATATTCATCAGCAAGAAGAGTTATCCTTCCTTCAACTGTAACAACAATATCCTCTGATGCGTTCTATTCATGCCGAAAGCTTCAGAGAATCAATATTCCTGCAGGTGTGACCTCTATCGGAACCTATGCATTTGCATATTGTAACAGACTGGGAAGCATAGATCTCAGTGCTGCAAAGGGACTTACCACTATAAACAGTTACACATTCTATGGCTGCAGTTCATTATATCAGGTAAAGCTTCCTTCATCTCTTAAGTCTATTGGATATATGGCTTTTTGCAACTGTTCATATCTTGCAGGTATTAACATCCCTGACAGTGTGACAAGTATAGGCGATTACGCTTTCGAGTACTGTACATCACTCAGTAATGTGAACCTGGGCGCAAATCTTACAACCATTGGCGGGGGAGCCTTTTATGGTTGCTATGACCTGGCTTCAATAGACATCCCCGATAAGGTTACAAAGATTGCACCTTACACTTTCTATTACTGTGATATGCTTCAGAGTGCAAATCTTCCCTCATCTCTTAAAGAAATAGGGGACTACGCTTTCTACGATTGCTACAGACTTCAGCGAATTGATATTCCTGACAGTGTGACAAAAATAGGCTCTTATGCATTCTACTATTGCTCAAATCTTTCATCAATCAATTTTGGTGCAGGATTAAAAACTGTGGGAAGCTATGCTCTTGGTTACTGTCAGAGATTGACAAACATTGACTTCCCCGACGGTTTAACCTCCATTGGCAGTTATGTGTTTAGCGGATGCTCGGGTATTACAGACATTGATCTTGGAAACAGCCTCACATCCATCCCTGCATATGCTTTTTCAGGATGTTATTCTTTGAAAAAGATTACAATCCCCGGAAGTGTAAAGAACATTGGTTCAAGTGTATTCTCAAGCTGTCGCAACATTACAGAGGTTGTTTTTGGTGAAGGCATTACTTCTGTTCCGACCGGCACCTTCAGAAATTGCTATAACCTGAAAAAAGTCACACTTCCCGACAGCGTGAAAACAATCGGAAGCGACGCATTCTATAATTGCTACAGACTTGAAGAAATCACTTTGGGAACCGGACTTAAAACTATCGGAAGCTATGCTTTTGAATATTGTGAAGCTCTCAGGAGCATAAATATTCCCGACAGTGTAACATCTATAGGCTATGGTGCATTTTATCGTTGCGGTTCACTCCGTTCGGTAAAGCTTGGCTCAGGCTTGAAAACTATAAGCAGTGATGCATTCTATTATTGCAGCTCACTTTCAGATATCGTTATTCCCGATGGTGTTACTTCTATCGGAAGCTATGCGTTCTATAGAAACACTTCACTTTCAAGCATTATCATTCCCGAAAGTGTTACCTCAATCGGAAGCTATGCATTTGCATACAGTACATCTCTGAAAGAGGTTACAATAGAAAACGGCTCGGCATACATAGGCTACAATGCATTCTATAAATGCCCCTGGAATCCAAATGCGGTGCTTGAAAGCTCAAGCTACACCACAGAAGAAAACACGGGTATGAGTTATATTCCCCTGGCTGTTAACTATCAGTTCAAGGAAGGGGCAAAGGTAACAGATAAAAAGGTTACAATCACATTGCCGTCATATGCATTCATTGTGAGCGGTTCAATGAAGCTTAACGGCAAGACCTATAAAAACTATACAGAGGAACAGGGTAATGGTTTATCTGCAACGAAAACCATCACTATTCCTGTAGAACCGGATACAGGCGAAATCAAATTCTGTATTAAATCCTCTGAGTATACCACAATTTCAACTACTGCAAGAATTTCCTATAATCACAACGGAACACAGGAAGATACTATTGGCTCTCTTAACTGTAAGCTTCCCGTCATTACCATAAGTGCTCCTGAGATTACAGGAAATGCTACAGTTAAGGTAAGCGGATTGACCATTCCCGATAAAACAGTAAGTCTTTATGTGGACGGCGTAAAAAATACAACTGTTACCGCAAATGCAACAGGTGCATTCACTAAGGATGTAACCATACCAAACCCTGAAAATCACCGAATCTACACAATTAAAGCAGAGGTTTCGAACAATGGAACAATAGAATCTGCACAAACAGATATTCAGTATGTTGCAAATTCTCCGAGCCTGACAGGCTTGAAGCTGTATTACTATGGTGGTCAGGGGTATAGCAGCTATGCAGTTCGTAACGAAGTGTATGACCTGTTTAACACAAACTACAAATATATCCAGTGGGGATATGCAGGCTCCTATGCTTACACAGCTCAATACTACCAATATCATTTCACTGTAAATCTCTCCAACAGTTCACAGGTTGACAAGGTATATGTTGTAAGCACAAGAGACGGCCACAAGGAATATCTTGAAGCTAAATGGGACAGCAGTCTTGGCGCATATAAGACCAGCGGATATTTTGCAAATGACTGGTCCTATATTCCCAACAACATTACAGTTGAATATACAAAGAAGATTGATGATGTGAAGATTACTCTTTCCGAAATGCTCAAATATATGAGCTTTGGAAACGGCAGCTTCTCGCCGGCAGTTACTGATTACACCACCACATCATATAGTGCTTCCGTAAGTGTATCACCGCTTCTTGCCTCATTGTTCGGAGACAGAATTGACATTTCCACAGAGATTACCGACAAGGATTATTCCACTGTTGAAGATTCTGAGCTTTATCCCGACATAGATGATTATCATTCCTTCCCTGTTTCACAGGACGGCAAAAACTGCGTTGTAAGCTTTGACCTTACAGATTCAACTAAGGCTGTTATCTACATTCACGATAAAACTGCAAACAAGCAATTTGCTTACACCATGACATTTGCCGATGCTGATGAAAACGGAAATGAAGCATATCTTGATATCAAGGAGCTCTTTGGAAGAGTTGATGCCTATGCAGGCATATTTATGAATCTCTTTAATCTCAACATTGACACAAATGCCATTATTGAAGGCCTGAGCAAAGCAGAGCTTGAAGAATCACAGCTTCTCGACCTTATCAAAAAGGCACAGAATCTTGAAATCAAAAAGAATATGTTCCTTCTTACCTCAATGGTTCTTTCTGTGGCAAATATGAATAACATTTCTGCTCCAACAGAAGTCATTGACTATATGAAGGCGCTTATCAACGCAGACATAACCTACTTTGGTACACTGAAGCTTGCGCTCACCTACAGAATCGGTGATGAATTCAAGATCAGATGGAAGATTGACCCGAGTGGTTATGTATACGAAGGTGTAACAGGTAACCGTATTGAAGGTGTAACTGCCACACTGTTCTGTGTTGCTAATGAAAACATTCCCAAAAACGAGGATGGTTCATACAACTTTGGCGCAATTGATCCGACTCATATTACACAGTGGAATGCGGAGGATTATGATCAGATTAACCCGCTTATAACCGATTCAAATGGTTCATACAGATGGGATGTACCTGATGATCATCACTGGCAGGTTAAGTATGAAAAGGAAGGCTACAAAGATACCTACAGCGAATGGCTCCCTGTTCCTCCTGTTCAGGAAGATGTAAACATTGACCTTGTGTCGGAAATTGAGCCTCAGGTGGAAAAAATAAGCCTTACTCAGGGTGCAATGCACATAACCTTCAATAAATATATGAAGCCTGATACCGTGAAAAACATAAAGGTTGAAGGTCAGAAGCTTGAAGTAACCTACGACGAAAATCTCAAGGATTATCACGGAAATAATGTTGCTAAAGAGTTTACGGTTAAATTTGATTCAGACCTCGTTGCAGGTGATGTATACAAAGTAACACTTGCCGGTGCCGAGTCTCACGGCGGTCAGATAATGGCAGATTATTCGGCTGACATCGAAGCGGCATCTGACAAAGAGGAATTCTATGTATCAAAAGTAACAGTAAGCGGAAACAGCATTGTTGTAAGATATTACAACGGTTCCGCTGAAAAGAAACACTTTACACCAATCTGTGCAGTTTACGATACATCAGACAGAATGATTGCAGTTAAACGACTTGATGCAACAGAGCTTGAATCAGGTAACAAAGCAGACAAACAGTTTGATTTTGAAACTTCATGGAACAAATACAAAATCTTTGCATGGGATGCAGTGAATGCAATGAAACCCGATATGCTTCCCTGTTATTCCAAATAATCAGAAATAACAGATGGGCTGTCTCACTTTTGTGAGGCAGCCCGTTTTATGATTTGCAGGAAACTGCATTCCTATAAAGCGTTATCGTTTTTTCTTATGTAAAAATTCATTGAAAAAAATGTTTTGATGATTTTAACAATTAGAGATATGCCTGAAAAAAGAGCTGCCTCAATTTAATGAGACAGCTCGGTTTTTGTATGCTTTTTATTGACCTACATAAAGTATCTGAGCTTCTGCTACAGGTGTAATATTTTTTCTCCAGAGCATTGCTTTTACCATATTTGTGTTTTCGGCAACGGTTGCAGTAACACTGCCTGTGCCTTTTTCAATAAATGTAATTGCTCCGCTTTCGGAATAACCAACCATAATCAACTGACAGTCCGATGTGTTGGCGGTTCCTGTTACCGATGCGGTCAGATAATCGCCGATTCCGGCATATTCAGTGTCGAAGCTTACTCTTGTTTCCGTCACTTCGTCTTCGCTGTAGAGAACGGCAAAATTACTGAAATGGTCAATGAAGAATACAATGTAATACTTTCCGTTTTCCTCAATGACTTCGCCCTGAACATCAAACACCATTCCGTCGTCGTCGATATACACAACGCTGACATCGGCATCTGAAAGTTCTTTGCTGATTTCCATTTTTATTCTTATTTTGGAAGATGGCTGTATTTCCTGATTGTCCGAATACATCTTCACATCTATTGCCTGATAAAGAGCCTTTCCTGTTGCATCTGCCACTATGGAATCGTCAAGCTCCGGTTCTGACAACACAAGCTCAACATCTTCGTCAAAATCGCCGTTCATATCAACGGGAAGATTGTTAACCGTGGTTGATACTGTTATGCTGGCACTTTCATAAAGAGCATTCATTCTCTGAATTGCAGATTGAGAAATCTGTTCCTGAACAAAGGCAGGGAATGAGTGATATTCGTTCATCAGGTCATAAATGATTACGCGTTTCGCTTCTGCTTCTTCAACTGTGTCAGACACTGTAACCCCCGAGGCTCTCAGAACCTTAGCTGTAAACGGTGTTGCATACATTTTCTGTATTTTTGTTGAAATTCTTCCGCGTTTTGCAATCATCTCATTGAATTTGTCCTCAGACACATTCTCTTTGATGGCTTCATCCATATTGTGATAGGTGTCTTCGGCAAGCAGAAGCCTTGAATAAGCAGTTGACAGATTGTCATCTTCCGACACGGAATCTATGAGACTGTAGAGATATTCAAGAGCATCAATGCTTTCTTTCTCTATTCTCTCAGTGGTATCTCTGAGATCTGAAAGCTTTTTGACAAGCTTGTAATCAATCAGCGATCTTGAAAGCTGAGTCATGTTTTCATATTCTGTATAGGCATTGTCAATTTCATCTTTCCACTGCAGATAGTTTCCTGAAGACAAAGCATCGGGAGCGGGGAAACTGCCGATTTTTGATTCAATTCCGGATTCTATCAGTGCAATATATGCATTTGCTCTGTTGATAGCTGAAAGAACCGTTGCATAAGCGGACGCACAGCCTTTCTTTTCTTCGTCGGTAAGCTTGGCGTATTTATCTGCCAGAAGTACAAACTTTTCTTTCTCTGCATATGCATTCGATTTGTTGATATATGCCGCAAGACCTGCCTTTGCAACCTCCAGACTGAACTGGCTGTCGCGAGTCAGTCCGCATTTTGCAATCACAACAGTGCTTTTTGTTATGGTAGCATTGTAAATCAGACGGTCTCCCCATCTGGTTGCTTTAACAGGGGCGTTGTTCACATAGAGAGTGTTGAGCTTGTAACCGTCTTCCGGCACAATCTCTATTCTGGCAATGTCCTGATAGGGCACATCTATGCTGTTTCCGCTATTGCCGTTATAGCTTACGGATATCTCGGCACCGTCACATCCTTGAACAGACACCGGATATATATTTTTTTCAAACACTGCTGCAACGGTGGTATCTTCGGTCACATTGCTGAGGATAATTTCGTTTGATGCTACAGTTACCGCTTCGTTGTTAACAAGTGCGTAAGATGCGTGATAGCCGTAATCGGGCGTCAGTGTGAATTTAACACTGCTGCCTTTGTTTACAATACTTCTTGCAGGATATATTTTTCCTCCGCTGTTGGCAGAAGCTTTAACTGTCAGCGTCTGAACAACTTCTTCGAAGGTAGCTTCGATGATGTGATTGTCCTTTATGTCTGCGAATGTATATGCAGAGCACACACCAACGCTTTTGCCGTCAACCGTCACATCTGAAATGACATAGCCCTCGTCAGCTGTAATTCTTGCCACTAAGCTGCTTCCGTATTCGGCAGTATCCTTTGAAAGCACTATTGTACCGTTGCCGTGTACCTCTTTATCAATAGAGAAGCTTTTCTTTTCACCATAAGCTTCAATGACGGTATCCTGATTAACAGTTATGCTTAAGTTTCCGTCGGAAAGCCTCATGGGTTCACCGTTAACAATCACCCGATCGAAGCTGTAGCCTTCCTGAGTGCCGATTACAAATTTCATAACCGTACCGTCTTTTACTTCAGTGTAGCCTGACGGAGATATTGTCGCACCGTTTTTTGCTTCGGAGCGTACAACGCGGGTGACAACGGCTTCAACCTCTTTGTCATCGGTAACCTCAGCCTCAAACACCTGACTGAACTCACCGTAGGAAACTGTTACACTGTAGGTGCCGGGCTTTGAACTATCAAAGCCGTTTACCTCGTAGTCGTAGATTCTGATTACCGAATTATCGGTGTAGAGCCATACATCAACCTCAAAATCTTCACCTTTTGCATAGGTGGTTTTCTGAGATTCAAATTCCACCCAATAGGTGCTTTCATTTCCGGAATTGTTGCCCTCCCATTCACACACAAAGCCTGTCAGGGATGTGGTTGAATCTGTTGAAGCGAACCATTTGCCCCCCTCCGTATCAAGGGTGATATATGAAGCGGCAGTGCTCGATGCAGCCTTATCCCAGTTGGTGTATATAAAGCTTTCACTTGTTACCCAAGTCCATATGCCGCTGGTGTTCAATTTATTTGCACCAAGCATATAGCGGGTCATTTTGCCGGATTTGCAAAGAGAGCTTACAAATTCATTCTCCTTAAGTGATGTTACAGTGGCTAAGTGACCGCCTGCTTCTTCACAAAGCTTTTTGGCATCTTCCCAGGGAATGGATGCATCAAAATACATATATACATTGCCGTTATAGGTGTTTTCAGTTGTTTCTTCAGGCTTTAACAAGGGAGCATAGGAAACACTTACATTGCCCTCTGAATAATACATATCAAGAGGATTTTCTTTTTCGTCATAGTTGACTGATGAACCGTCCACATAATTTCCGTTTCTGCCTTTGTAGAAGCTTATGCCTATGGGATAATCACCTTTTTCTGCATTTTCGGCTACTTTAAAGGTGAATGTTGCAAGCTGACCGTTATAGTGCACATCTGACACACTGTCCCAGCCAAAATTATAGGGATATGCTTCAAGGGTCTGAGCCGGGGTGAAGGTTGCACCTACTCCGGGAAATTCGGTGACTGATACAAGAGTTAAAGCGTTGCGGTCATAGGAAATTTCAAGTCCGAGATTTGCAAAGCCGGAATTGTTGCTGAGGTCAAGAACAACATCTACCATATCTCCCGGGTGAGCACTTGTCTTGGAAAGAGCAACTATAACAGAATCGGCATCGGGTTCACCACTGCCACCACCCCCTGATGAAGAAGGAGTTCTTCTGACGGATATATGACCGCTTTGGTATGTGAGATTGAGAGGGTTTTCGTTTTCATCATAGTTAACTGATGAACCGTCGGTATAGTCTCCGTTTCTGCCCTTATAGAAATCCACACTTATGGGATAGTCGCCGGAAGGTGCATATGGGGAAACCTTAAATGTTAAAATTGCAAGAGTTCCGTTGAAGTTGGTGTTCTCTGTGCTGTCCCAGCCTATGTTAAATGGGTTTTTGTTAATGCTTTGTGCCATGGTGCAGGTTGCCCCCACATCGTTTTGGGGAGAAACATCCATAAGGGTAAAAACATCGCTGTCATAGGAAATTTCAAGTCCCAGATTGACAAAACCGTCACAACCGTCCAGATTAAGTTCAACTTTAACTGTATCACCGGGACACGCCACATCGTGGGAAAGGCTGACACAAGCCTCTGACTGTGCTGCTGCCGGAATAAATCCGGTCAGCATACACAGCATCAGAAAAACTGCGGTTATTTTTTTCATCTGGCATTCTCCTTTTATCAGTGAATTTCCACATCCCAGTTTGCAAGGTAACGAAGAAGTCTTGTGCCGTCCTTGTTTGTGACAGTACCGTCTCCGTCTGTGTCGAGAGCGTCAGGGTTTAATTCTTCAAGCTCCCATGCTGCAAGGTATCTGAGTAATGCAGTGCCGTCTTTGTTTGTAACAGTGCCGTCGTTGTTGATGTCGCCGGGGATATAGTCATAGGCTGTTACAGAGCCGTTTGCATATTCAAGGAACAGGGGATTGCCGTTTTCGTCATAGTTAACTGATGAACCATCTACATAAATTCCGTTTCTGCCCTTGTAGAAATCAACATTGATAAAGTATTCTCCGGCAACTGTGCCTTCGGGAACTTCAAATGTCATGGTTACAAGATCGCCATTGAAGGAATTGTTTGAAACAGAGTCAAATCCGAGGTTATAGGGATAAGCACTGAGAGCCTGAGCCGGGGTAAAGGTTGCGCCGACTTCTTTGTTTGCATTCACTGCAACAAGCTTCAATGCTCTGTCATATTCAATTTCGAGACCAAGATTTGCAAAGCCTGTGTTTTGTGAAATTGACACTACAACATCAACAGTGTTTCCGATTCTGCATTTTTCCTTTGATACAGTTACCACAGGAGTGATTTCCGGTTCTGCAATGGGTTTCTGATTCACTGTCACAATATAGTTTTTATAATAGTTGTTGTATGAAACCTTTACTGTCTGTTTTCCGGGAGCATAAGCGTTGTAGCCTTCGACTTCAAAATTATAGATTCTCTCAGCTGTGCCGTCGGAGTAACGCATATAAACCTCAGCATAGAAATCTTCACCGTATTCATAGTCAAGTTTTACATTTTCAAAGGTTACTTCATATGTTGGTGCAACAATTGCTTTTTCAGCTACATAAACATCGTAGTATTCGGTGTAATTGTCATATGTAACTGACACTTCATGCCATCCGGGTGTCTGATTGTCAAACCCTTCAACCACATAGTCATAAACCCGTTCGGATTTTCCGTCAGAATAGTTGATATAGATTTCAGCATAGAAATCTTCGCCAATACTATATTCGGTTTTAACATAATCGAAGCATATATTATATGTGGGTTCGCCAACATATACCGTAAAAGTTGCGGAGTAACCGTCATAAGAAAGAGTTACATCCTGATAGCCGAGATTATTTGAGTCAAAGCCTGTTATCTCGATGGGATAAAGAGAATTGGCTACGAGGTCACCGCCTTCGGTTCTGTAGGCTTCGGCATAAAACTCTTCACCGAGAGCATACTCTGTTTTCACATTTGCAACTGCATACATTCCGAGGTATGCACTGTTATAGAACATTGTTCCCCATGCAATGGCACCATTGAGAATACCGAAAGCATCGCTTCTTGAATTGAACTCATCTTCGCTTCCGCGATACATGAAATTCGTCAGATAGCTTGTAAATGCATTGGGATCTATAAATTCAACACTGTCGGAGATAAATATTGTTTTTAAATTGTAGCAACTATTAAATGTGGTACTTTCAATTGTTTTAACATTTGCCTCTATATAGACAGTGCCCATAGATGTAAGTCCGGTAAATGTTGAGGATTCAATTGTACCGATATCACCCTTGAGGATGAGTGTGCGGACATTGCTTGCCGAACCGATTCCTTCATATACTTCTGCGAGTCTTTCGTAGTTTAACACTTCCCCGTAGTATGTGATGGTAAGCTCGTTGTAGTCAAGGCACCATTCAAGGCTATATTCGGGTTCTGAGGGTTCTTCAGGCTCTTCGGGCTCTTCAGCATCATACACTGTAACAATATAGGTTTCGCAACTGTCACCATAGCTGACTGTTACTGACTGCTTTCCGGGAGCATAAGGATCAAAGCCTTCAACCTCATAATCGGTAATCTGTGTAACAACACCGTCGGCGCTGTATTCATAAACCTCAACATAGAATTCTTCACCGTAGTTGTATTCTGTTTTTACATTTGCAAATTCTATTGTTATTGTGGGTACCGGTTCCTCCTCTTCACCCACAAACACTTCAACCTCTGTACTGCGGTCTGCATAACGAAGGGTTACGGTCTGCCAGCCGGTGATGGTGCTGTCAAAGCCTTCCACTTTGACTGGCACAGAGGTGATTTCTTTGATAGTGGGACCTGAGAATGAATAATAATTTGCAAAAAATTCTTCGCCGGGTGCATAATTTGTTTTTATGTTTGTAGCAACATACATATAAACCACTGCACAGTTATAATATATTTTTGCAGTTGCAGCAGTATTGTTGGTGAATGATTCATAAAAATCCTTTGACATGTATTCTTCTTCGCTGCCCTGATAAAGAAGGTTCATCAGCGGACGGTGGAATGCACCGTCGTCTATAGCTTCAATCTCTTTGGATAAAAGCACTGTTCTGAGTGCGTTACAATTTTCGAAAGCAGCATTATGAATTGCTTCGACATCAGCTTCAATGTTGGCAGCATACAATGCGGTAAGCTGTGAAAAAGTCTGGGTTTCTATTGCGTAGAAATTTCCTTTGATGGTAAGATTACGCACTTTGGTTAAATCACCCAGTTCTTCAAAAATTGGTGCAACTTTATCAAAATTCAGTATTTCGCCATAGTACTCTATGACAAGCTCAGAGCCTTTGAGTTGCCACTGGATAGATTCCTCAACAGGCTCCTCGTTAACAAAAACAATACATTCATAGGTGAAATCTCTGCAGTAAATGATTACTGTCTGTTCGCCGGGGGTGTAGCTGTCAAAGCCTTCAACCTTATAGTCGAAAATCTGTTCGCGGGTGCCGTCTTCAAAATCGAGATATACCTCAGCATAAAAATCCTCACCGTATTCGTATTCGGTCTTTACATTTTCGATACATATGCTATAAGGAATTTCTTCATATCCCGGATCACCTTTTTCTCCCACAAAAACCTCAAAAGTTTCACAGAAGTCTTCATACTGTATTGTCACTGTCTGCATTCCGGGTTTGCAGCAGTCATAGCCTTCTACTGTGCACTCGTCGAGAGGAATAAAGATTCTTTCGTCGCCGATGCATTTGTAAACTTCAACATAGAATTGCTCGCTGTAGTTATATTCTGTTTTTAAATTTTCAAACTCAATTGTGTATTCAACAGGACCGATGGACTCGTTGACACACACATGAGCAAGCTTTTTGTATGGACCGAAGCTTATTATTACTTCCTGATCGCCGCACATATATGGGTCATATCCTATAACGGTGTATGAGTTAATGTAGTATTCCTGCCAGTCGGGAGTGTGGACATATACCTTTGCAATAAATTCATCGCCAACAAGATAATCGGTTTCGTAACTTATTAACACTTCCAGATTATCGCTGTCCCAGATTATGGAAGCTCTGTCAATGGCTGTAGATTGATTTTCCACTCCACACCATTCATCTTCAGAGCCGAAGTAGAAAACATTCAGAATTTTTTCACAGTTTGCAAATGCACAATCCTCTATCTGTCTGAGAGAAGACGGCAAAAATATGTCTGTGAGTTGGTAACAGTTTTCAAAAGCAGCATTGTAAATAGTTTCCACCGGAGCTTCTATGTTGACCACTGCCAATGCATCGCAGTCCAAAAAAGCAAAGCCGGACACATTGGTAAGCTCTCCTGCAATTGTTACTGTTCTGATGTCGGGCAGATGCTCCTCCCAAGGACGCGCACCCGGCTCAAAGCTTGGCATTTCACCGGTTCCTTCAACCACAAGCTCGCAAGTAAGCTTGTCGAAAAACCAAGTAAAGTCGTTTTCTTCTGCAATTACCGTCGGAAGCTGTGTCAGTATAATCATTACTGAGAGCAAAACGGCAAAAGAGCGTTTGATTAAACCTTTCATTTTAATTTTTAACCCCTTTCAAAAATAATATTTGAATAGCTTTTTCGGAAAAAAGTGACTTTTGCAGAAAGCAGAAAAAAAGAATAAGACAGACACTTTTTTCTAAAATATACCTATTTATATATTACATCCTATAATATTTTTTGTCAATACATAAAAAATTTTCAAAAACCCTTTGAAATTCTATGCAAATATGTTATAATGTCCCTTATACTCGGTAAATAAAAACTGATACTGAAAATTTATAGCAAAAACAAAGAGGGGACAGTTTTATGAAGAGAAAAGTTTTATCATTAATTTTAGTTGTGCTTATGCTTTGCGTTCAGTCTGCACATGCAAATGAGTTTGCGCTCACGGTTGACACCATTAGTGCAGAACCCGGACAGAATGCAGTTGTTAATCTGACATTTTCAAACAACTCCGGTATCATTGCGGCAATTTTTGAACTGGAATATGACAGAGAACGCCTTGAGCTTGTAAAAGCTGAGGACAAGAAGCTGCTTGCAGGTCCGGTTTTCAGCAAAACCTATGAAAGCTATCCCTATATAATGCTCTGGAACAGTGCTTCAATGGAGAATTTCACCTCTGACGGAAGCCTTGCCGAGCTCACCTTCAGGGTGCGTGACAACGCAAAAAACGGCGATGCTTTCATTAATCTCTCCTACAAGCCCGACAATGTTTATGATGTTGACCTTAACAATGTGGCGGTTCGTATAAATAACGGTGCGGTCAAGGTTGTTGGCGGCATTGATGCAGAAGATGAAAAGTCAGATGCCGAAATCAAAAGTGATGCAGATGAAGATTCTGAGGTTAAAAGCGATGGAGAAAAACCTGCTGAACCAGACAAAGACGAATCCGAAGATGTTGGAAACAACACACCCGAAAGCAACGACAACAGCTTTTCAGACAGAAAACCCTCCGGCGGAAGGAATGATTCCTTGCCGTCCACAGACAAAAACAAATCCGAACCCGAAACTGCTCCGACTGTGGTGAATAAACACTTTGACGATGTGGCAGAAAGCGACTGGTATTACAGCCCGGTGAATTATGTCAGCGAAAAAGGACTTATGAACGGAGTTTCCGAATCGGAATTTGCCCCCTTTGATACACTCACCCGTGCAATGCTTGTTACAACACTTTACAGAAATGAAGGGGAGCCTGCAACCAATAAAAGCATCCCCTTTGAAGATGTTGACATATCTGCCTATTATGCAAATGCAGTTTCGTGGGCAAAACAAAATGGCATCGTAAACGGTGTCACCGAAACAAGCTTTAACCCCGATGCAAAAATAAAGCGTGAACAGATTGCGGCAATTATGCACAGGTATGCCCAGTATAAAGGCTACGATGTAAGTGTTGGAGAAAACACAAACCTTAGCTCATATGCCGATTTTGACACCATTTCGGAATACGCTGTTTCATCAATGCAGTATGCTGTGGGAAGCGGGCTTATGAAGGGTAAGTCCGAAACCACTTTAAATCCCGGCGATAATGCCACAAGAGCTGAAATTGCCGCTGTGCTTCAACGGTTTATTGAAGGAAACAAGTGATAAGTTAAAGGAGAACAATTATGAAAATCAAGAGTTTTTTAGCAACATTTCTTTCGGTGATAATGACATTTTCCACTGCTGTGCCATTTAGCGCAGCAGCAGAAAACAATGCTGCTCTTTACGAGGCGGCAGATGAATCTTCGTTTGAATATGAATCAGGCGTTGGCGGACTTGTAATCACTTTATACAAAGGGGAGGAAGATGAGGTTATTATTCCTTCCGAAATAGACGGAGAGGCAGTTGTGGAAATAGGTGAGTATGCATTTATGGAGCATTCGGCATCATCCATAACAGTTCCTGAGGGAGTAAAGAAAATTTCCGACTATGCTTTTTATGGATGCTCATCTCTTTCAACATTGAGCCTTCCCGATTCCCTTGAGGAAATCGGTTCAGGAGTGTTTGAAGGCTGCAGTGCTCTTTCGGAGGTTGTTTTTTCCTATAACATAAAAACAATCGGTGATGACATTTTTGCCGGATGCAGTGACGAGCTGACTGTCAAATGCTACGACGGCTCTCCGGCAATGGAATATGTTAAAGAGAACGAAATAAAATATGAATCTCTCGGCGAAACCCTTGTAGATGTTTTAAAAAGCGGTCAGTGCGGAGAAAACTGAACCCATCCCTGTCAAGTAGACAGTGTAAATAACAAAAATTTTATGATATGCATCCCACAATCTTGTGGGGTGTATATTTTTATGCTGCCATTTTCTCGGGATACTCCATCGGCGATAAACAACCGAGTTTCTCTTGATAACGGTTGTTATTGTAGTAATAGATATATTTTTCAATAGCTTCCTTTAATTCTTCATATGTATTGAATTTATTCAAATAGTACATCTCTGTTTTGAGAATACCCCAAAAGCCCTCCATCGGTCCATTATCAATACATTTTCCGACTCTTGACATACTCTGTATCATGTGTGCGTGCTGAAGCTTGTGTTTAAAAGCAGGACTTGTATATTGAAATCCTCTGTCGCTATGAAACAGCGGTGTTGCACCGGGATTTTCGGCGAGGGCAATATCAAAAGTTTCAAAAACAAGCTTATTGTTGTTTTTGTGACCTAATACAAAAGATACAATTCTTCTATCGCACAAATCAAGAATAGCACTTAAATATGCTTTTTCATCCATAAGAAAAACCCCCTTAGTGTAGTCTTGAAACTTTTTGTTATTTCAAGTGACTACTCTAAGGGGATTATATCACGATGACTCACCGCCGTTTTCCGTAGGTTGCTATTTTAATAAATCAGCTATTTTTAAATATTCATTGGTAAGAATGGTATCAATTCCCATATCCAGATACTCTTTGGCTTCATCGCTTTCATCGGCAAAGAAAATGTTGCACCTTATTCCGTGACTGTGAGCCTTGTCTATCATTTCCCGGTTAAAATATGGCTTGAAAAGCTGAACCTTTTCACACCCAAGCTCAATTGCGCGGTCAACAATTGCGTAAGGTCTTTCAGCAAGATGCCCCACACACACGGGAATGTGGGGAGCAATTGACTTGAACTGCTTTATCAGAATGTCGGTTTCAAGCATAAAGTAAACATATTTTTCACAGTCATATTTTTTAATGAGACCGACAATTTTTCTGATTATCTCCTCGGGATATGATTCGGTGTAAGACAGAGGCTTTACATGAATGTTCATAATTACCTGACATGCAAATTTTTTGAGGATTTCTTCAAATTCAACAATTCGAAGGCCCTCAAACTTTTTGTCAAATTTTGCACCAAAGTCAAGCTTTTTAAGGTCGGAAAGGGTGTGGTCGGTGATGTTTCCGCTTCCGTCTGACACTCTGTCCAGGGTTTTGTCGTGACATGACACTATCTCTCCGTCTTTTGTGGGCCACAGGTCAAATTCTATCTCGGAAGCCCCCAGACCAATTGCGGCGCCAAAGGCGGGCATGGTGTTTTCGGGAGCAACACTTGAAAAACCTCTGTGGGCACATATTCTCGGGTATGGCATATTTTTTTCATCGGCAACACAAGCACTTCCGCTGTTACGGTATTGCATGGGTTTTCTTCCGTATTCAATGTATTTGTAATGAGGTGCATCGGGATTGCCAAAGCCTGCAGGCTTGAGATATTTGTCTGACGGATCAAATTCAGCCGATGCCATTCCGAATTTACCCTTCATATTTGTAAGGACATCGCCGTAGGGCGACACAATCATGCTTGCACCGCAAATTTCAGAGCTTTCGTCAAAGCTTACAGAAGAGCGGATAACATAGGCATTGGTGTTGTATGCAAGAAAACGGCACATAATTTCTATTGCCTTGTGAGTGTCGCTTCGCTGGAGCGAACAGCCTATTATTATGTCCACATCCTGACGGGCAATTGAGGCAAAGGCTTCGTAAAAATAGAAATCGTAGCAGGTTAAAAATCCGTATTTTAATCCGTCAATTTCAAGAATGTAAGGCTCAGAGCATTCAAAGGTATAGTCAGAATCAAGCTTCAGCACTTCCAATTCAAGAGGGGGGAGATGCTTTTTGAAATATTTCCCCACAAGCTCTCCTTTTTTGTTGTAGCAGTAGGTTGTGTTACGGTTGCCGGTTTCCTCCTTTGAAAGAGCATTCACAAACACATTGCTCCGGCATCGAACTGCCGTTTCGGAGCATTTTTTCAAAAGCACATCTATGTATTTTTCGTGATAATAAAGGGTTTCCTCAAGGGTTTTTGTGGCACATGGGACATCGCTGTATTCGGGTAGAACAATGATGTCGGAGTCTTGGGTGCATTGGTCAAGCATTTTCATCTTGAACTGAAAATATTCCTCTGAAAGTGCGGTGTCGTTTGAATATGGCGGTTGAATAACTGTAGCTTTCAATCTTTTGTCCTCCTTGATTTATGTGATGTTTTTCAAGGTGTATCCTAGTGGTTCTGGTTTTTGTTTATTATAGCATACTTTATCGGTGGACGCAAGGGGGCAGGTCAAATCACCGCTAAATCCCGATTTTACATCAACCAACCTTCATATCAAGTCGGATTTTGTCGGCAATAAGAGCTATAAATTCGCTGTTGGTAGGCTTGCCCTTACTTCCGAGAATTGTGTAGCCGAAAAGGTCATTCAAAACATCGGGATTACCTCTGTCCCAGGCAACCTCAATTGCGTGACGGATAGCACGCTCAACTCTTGAGGCTGTGGTGTTGTAGTGCTTTGCAACAGTGGGATAAAGATATTTTGTAATTGAATTGATTGTATCCATATCGTCTATAACCATAGATATCGCATCTCTTATGTACTGATAGCCTTTTATATGTGCCGGAACACCAAGCTGTTGAATATACATTGTTATACTGCTTTCGAGGTCTCTTTCGGTCACCTTGCCTCCCGAAATTGTATAGGTTTCAAGACGCGGTATGGGCGCATCGAAAAGCTCGGTTATTCTCAAACACAAATCATTCATATCAAAGGGCTTTGCATAATAATATGAAGCCCCGAGATTCATTGCCTTCGAAATGATGTTTTCATAGCCCATAGATGAAAAAACTATGCTTTTCGGTTTTTTCGATAGCATAGAATTGTTGTTGATTTTATTGAGCAGTGCAAGGCCGTCCGTATAGGGCATTATAATGTCGGTCAGAAGAACATCGGGCCTTGTTTCAAGTACAAGCTCATAGGCTTCCCGTCCGTCATTTGCCACCGCTGCCACATCAATTCTGTCGTTTCTTTTCAATACATTTGTCAGCTCCGCGCAAAACTCTTTGTTGTCATCTGCAATAAGCACGCGAATTTTGTTTTTCATTATGATCATCTCCTGTTTATTTTTGGCAAAAAGAATTGTACATCTTCAGGCTGTATCAGACAACCATAAAATTTTTCATTGGCAAATGTGCATATTTTCAAGATGTTTTTTCCACAAATTTCCAGTTGGATATATGCTTTTTCCACAAACCGGAAAATTTTTTACTGCCATCTTGGACAAAAAAGTCCAAGATAATAAATTTGACTACTAAGAACATACATTGTTTTTTGAAAAAAAGTCTTGACAAAACAAAACACGGGTGATATAATACACTATAAATTCAAACGCTGAGATGCGGAATAGTATGCGAGATTTTTCGCCTTGAGAGAGATGTCGGTTGGTGCGAGACATCGGGAAAACCTTGCTGAACTCACCGCGGAGCGGCTGTCGTGAACTTGCAGTAGGGGCAGACGGGAACTCCCGTAACAGAGTTAAGATGTGCTGGCATCTAAAGGGCATCCTTTTTGGATGAAGAAGAGTGGTACCGCGGAAACAAATAGCTTAGCGTTTTCGTCTCTTTGAACTGACAAAGAGATGGAAGCGTTTTTTTCTTTATAGGAAACTTTGTTCCTATAAAGAAAAAAACTTTGATTATATTGCCGTGCAAATTTTTTTGGAAAGCTAAGCTTTTCAAAAATGCACATGGCTTAAGAAAAGCGATATTGCTCCTTGCCCCGCCGCAGGCGGTGCGGCGAAGCCGCTTTTCTTGTTGGTAAAATCCCGTTTTATTTTATATTTTGAAAGGAGTTTTCATTATGAGAACCATTAATGTTGCAGACATTACACTTAAAAAGCTTTCAGAGGATCGTGCTATATCGCTGCTTTTCCGTGAGAAATCAGCAATTGCAAATTGTGCTGACCTGCTCGGTGCTGATGCTATCGAATTGCCGGCTGTAAAAAATCTTCGGGAAGATACAATTATATATAAAACAATTGCTCAGAATGTGCAAAACGCTGTTCTTTCAATTCCTGTGGGATTTAATGAAGAAGATGTCAAAGCTGCGTGGGAATGTATTAAAGATGCAAAAAAGCCACGCCTTCAGATTGAGCTTCCTGTTTCAACAATTCAAATGGAATATACTTATCATGTGAAACAGGCTGCTATGCTTGAAAAAATTGTAACTCTTATAAAAGAAGCAAAAAAATATTGTGACGATGTGGAATTTTCCGCCCTTGATGCAACCAGAGCAGATGTTGATTTTCTTGTATCTGCCGTAAAGGAAGCAGAGGCAAATGGTGCAAGTGTCATAACTGTATGCGATGATGCAGGCGTGTCAACTCCCGATGAAATTGCAGATTTGACTCAAAAGATAAAAAGTGCAGTAGATGTTCCCGTTTGTGTTCAGGTCTCTGACCGCATCAGTATGGCTGTTGCATCAGCCTTTGCGGCAATTTCAAATGGTGCAGACGGAATTAAATGTGCCATGGCAGGAAAGGATATTCTTTTAACCGGAGAATTTTCCGATGCAGTCAGTGTTTGCACTTCCCGTCTTGATGCCCGGATTGAACTCAACACAACCAGGATTCACTCAAGCATTGAGGATATGCTCTCAAATATAAATCACGAAAGCTACGAATCGGCAGACACCGTAAGCGACAAAAAGAAAATTTTGTTGGATTCCGATTCATCAATGGCTCAGGTTGCTCAGTCGGCAGAAATTCTGGGATATGACCTTTCCGATTCGGATTTGGGAAATGTATATAGAGCACTTATGCAGGTGTGCGAAAAGAAAGGGGCTGTCGGCTCAAAGGAATTTGAAGCTCTGATTGCAAGCTCCGCTATGCAGGCTCCTTCAACATACCACTTTGAAACCTACACAACAACAAGCAGTAATGTGGCAAGCTCAATGTCGCAGGTTACACTCAAATGCAACGATGAAATTATTTGCGGTGTAAGCAGCGGAGACGGTCCCATTGATTCTGTGTTCCGTGCAATTGAACAGTGCATCGGTCACCACTATGAGCTTGACGATTTTCAGGTTCAGTCTGTAACAGAAGGCAAGGAAGCTCTGGGTTCTGCACTTGTCAGACTCCGCAACAACGGAAAGCTTTATTCGGGCAACGGAACTTCAACCGATATTGTTGCCGCAAGTATAAGAGCATATATAAATGCTCTTAACAAAATAGTTTTTGAGGAGGCATAATATGAAAATAGCATTTTCAACTAAAAATGTGAGTCGCTCCACTTTTCTCGACACATGCCGTTATGCCTTTGATTATGGTTTTGAAGGCTTTGAAATATATGACGCAATAAAAGAAAGAAATTCCCATCATGACAGCATATTAAGACGGGACCGCATAGCCGATGCAAAAAGAAAGCTTATAAACAGAAATCTTTCGGTTTCGGCAATCCGTATGCCCGAAAGCCTTGACAACAAAGAAACCGATGCACAGCTGACAGTCAGATATGTGGAGATGGCTGCTGCTGCAGGAATCGACAATGTAATTTTGCATATTGACAACGAGATTTCATTTGATGTTTTGGACGAAAAGCTTACATCGGCTGTCAGAAAAGCTGAAAACACAGATGTCAGCATTTTGTTTGAAACAGTGGGAGCTTTGGCAGACACCGAAAAAGTAATCGACATTATCAATCACTTCTCATCTGCTGCAATAGGTGCATCATGGAATGTCAGAGGCACATATTTTGATGCAGGCGAAACATCAGAAGCTACGATCAAAACCCTTGGTGCATACATAAAGTATGTTCGTCTGGGAGATATGAAAGACGGAAAAACCGTTTTGATTGGTGAAGGTGAGCTTGATGTGGCAAAGCTTATAGGTGCCCTTTCATCTCTCAACTACGACGGATATATCTGTGCTGCATGGAATGACGAAATAAACGATGCAGATATTGTATTAACTCACTTCGCAAACTACATTGCCCAGCTTAACCGTGACAAAAAAGCTTTTGACAAAGCATACTACAACAGAGATAAGACAGGTACCTTTGTGTGGAAAAAATATGATGTTATTGATGCAACCTTCTCTGATGTTTTAGACACCATGGTGGAAAATTATCCTGATCAGTATGCATTTAAGTATCCCACACTTGATTACACAAGGACATATGAACAGTTCCGCCGCGATGTTGATGAATGTGCCGCAGCCTTCATTTCTCTGGGGGTAAAAGCCGGAGACCATGTTGCGGTGTGGGCAACAAATGTTCCTCAGTGGTTTATCACATTCTGGGCAACCACAAAAATAGGTGCAGTTCTGGTCACTGTTAATACTGCCTACAAGATTCACGAAATTGAATATCTGTTAAAACAGTCAGACACCCATACTCTTGTTATGGTTGAATACTGCAAAGACATTAACTACAAAGAAATAATTCAGGAGCTTTGCCCCGAGCTTGAAACTCTGGAACCCGGAAAGCCTCTGTATTCCAAAAATCTTCCCTTCCTGAGAAATGTTATCACTGTAGGTTTTTCAATACAGGGATGTCTTACCTGGGAACAGATGCTCTCCCGTTCTTCCCTTGTTCCCCGGGAAGAAGTGAGAAGACGCGCATCACTTGTTAAGCCCGATGATGTTTGCAATATGCAGTACACCTCAGGTACAACCGGATTTCCCAAAGGCGTTATGCTCACACACAGAAACATTGTCAACAACGGCAAAACCATCGGTGACAGAATGGATTTGTCAACAGCAGACAGAATGATGATTCAGGTGCCTATGTTCCATTGCTTCGGAATGGTGCTTTCAATGACCTCCATGATGACTCACGGCGGAACTCTGTGCCCCATACCATATTTTTCACCGAAATCCTCTCTTGCCTGTGTCAATGACGAAAGAATCACCTGCTTCAACGGCGTTCCCACAATGTTTATTGCAATGTTCAATCATGCCGATTTTGCAAAAACAGATTTCTCCTATATGAGAACAGGCATAATGGCAGGTGCAAACTGTCCTGCAGATTTGATGCGCCGTGCTTCCGTTGAAATGAATATGCGTGAAATCATATCTGTATACGGTCAGACCGAAGCTTCCCCCGGATGTACCATGGGTGAGGTTAACGAGGACCTTGATCACAGAGTTGAAACTGTCGGCAGTGCCTTCCCCGGTGTTGAATGTAAGATTATTGATCCCGAAACAGGTGAAGAATTGCCCGACGGCGAAAGCGGCGAATTTGTAGCCCGTGGCTTTAACATAATGAAAGGCTACTACAAAATGCCCGAAGCAACTGCTCAGGCAATCGACAGCGAGGGCTGGCTTCATTCAGGTGACATTTGTATGAGAACACCTGACGGCTACTACAAGGTAACCGGCAGATTAAAGGATATGATTATCCGTGGCGGAGAAAATCTCTATCCCCGCGAAATTGAAGAATTTTATCTTACAAATCCCAAGGTTCGTGATGTTCAGGTTGTAGGTGTTCCCGATGAGAGATACGGCGAAGAATGCTGTGCCTGGATTATTCTTCATAAGGGTGAAACAGCCGATGAAAACGAAATGAAAGAATTTGGAAATGCTTCTATTGCAAGACACAAGGTTCCAAGATACTTTATGTTTGTAGATGAATTTCCAATGAATGCGGCAGGCAAAATTCTCAAGTACAAAATGCGTGATGAATCAGCCGAAAAGTTAGGTTTGAAATAATAAAGGCGATGACTTCAATGAAAAAATACAAAATAATAGATGCACACTGTCACATATATCCCGACAAAATTGCTCAAAAAGCAGCAGCGGCTACCTGTGACTTCTATGGTGGTCTTGGCTCTACTCTTGACGGCACAGTGTCTACCCTGTCAAAAGAGGCAGAGAATGCCGGAATTGAGCACTGTATCGTACAGTCTGTGGCAACAACCCCAAAGCAGGTTTCAAGCATAAACAACTTTATTGCAACCTCTGTTGCTGAAGGAAAAGGCAAATTCACAGGTTTGGGAACTCTTCATCCCGACAGTGAAGATGTGATAGCAGATGTTGAAGAAATAATAAGCCTCGGTTTAAAAGGCGTAAAGCTTCATCCGGATATACAACATTTTAAAATAGACGATTACCGTATGCTTAAGATTTATGAGCTTTGCGAAGGAAGACTCCCGATTCTCATCCATACGGGAGACCATCGTTATGACTTCTCCAATCCAAACAGAATGACACCAATTCTGGATATTTATAAGAATTTAACGGTTATAGGTGCTCATTTTGGCGGATGGTCCATATGGGAAGAAGCCACAGAAAAGCTTTGCAAATACAAAAACTTTTTTGTGGATTGCTCCTCTTCTCTTTATGCAATGACTCCCGAAAAGGCAAGGGAGCTTATTATGGCATACGGAACAAAAAGGGTGCTTTTCGGAACAGACTACCCCATGTGGGAGCCTGAAGAAGAGCTTGAAAGGTTTATGAAGATAAAGCTTACGGATAAGCAACGGCAGGATATTTTTTATAACAATGCTGCAAGACTTTTTAATATACACGCTGACGATTAAAAACGATGAGTTAAAAAATGTATTGATATAATACATGTGGACCATAAAAAAATAGAAAATCAAAATTCAATGTGATATAATGTTTTTTGCGAAGAAAACATATACGAAAGGAATTTTGATTTTCTATGAATATTTTAACACAAAAAGCAAAGAA
>JAZNUS010000185.1:0-13763 GCA_045592485.1 Clostridia bacterium
TGCGGACCTCAAATGGATAAATTTTTGAGGAGATTTTGGTGCGGAGGACGCAGGAAGGCTACTCGCCTTTCAAGGACGACAAGGCAAAAGATACCGAAAATTCACCATTTGAGGCGTCTTCAGTGTTGGTTGCTAAGGCTAGACTAAAGAGGGTTTCAGTGTTTGTTGTTAAGGCTAGTTTCAATAACTAACACTGAAACCCTCTCTAGTGTTGGTTCTCAGGATGATTATCAAACGAGGTGACTTTAATGAAAACAATTCATTCTTCGGTTATTTATGAAAATCCCCTTCCTCAGCTTCGTGCCCGTCATGCCTTTTTCCCCGGTCTTACAAAAACCAAAGACGGAAGACTGGCGGCGGTTTTCGCAATCGGCGAGGCTTTTGAAAGCGTAGATTCACAAAGCTTCATTTCTTTTTCAGACGATGGCGGTAAAACCTGGACAGAGCCTGAAAAGATGTTTGACAAATCAGAGTTTGACACATCAATCACTGACTATTGCAAAATAACAACACTTCCCGACGGCAGACTTCTTGCTTTTGGCTACGGCTATATGCGCGAGGACGAAAATCTTCCCATAGGCAACCCCGAAACCGGAGGACTTCTTGATGATTTTGTTTTTTATTCCACATCCGAAGATGACGGAAAAACATGGTCAAGGCTCCACAGGGTTGACTGCTCATGGGGACCTCATGTTGAAGCATCGGCTCCGCTGACCGTCCTTTCCGACGGAACATGGATTACTCCCATAACAGGCTTTCCGAAATGGAACGGCGAAATGACCGGCAAAATGTGCGGCAGGGCACTTGTTTCAAAGGACGAGGGCAAAACCTGGAATGACGATGCAATCTGCATGGATTTTGCACCCGATGCGGTAACCTGCTACGAGCAGAGAATGTGTCAGCTTGAATCAGGCACAATTGTCTGCATTGGCTGGAACGAAAACACCGAAACAGGCGAAAGACTTCCCAACCATTTCACATTTTCCGAAGATGGCGGAAAAACCTGGTCAAAAGCCGAATCAACGGGCATTTTGGGACAGGCATCTTCAGTTTGTGCAATCGGTGGTGAAAAATTACTCACTCTCCATTCAATGAGAAGAGATACCGACGAGCCGGGAATCCTTGGATGTATAGTAGATTTTTCCTGCAAAAAATGGAACATTACAGAGCAGAAAATTCTCTGGAAACCTTCAACTCCCATGCTTAAAAATGTCAAAATGGCAGAAATTTTCTCGTTTCTCAAATTTGGTCAGCCAAGCGCATATCTTCTTGACGATAAAACGGTAATGCTCACTCACTGGTGTGCAGAAGACGGACAGTACAAAACTGTTGCAACAATGGTTGAACTTTAGGGAGGTATAAAAATGTCAGAGATGATCAACCTCGGTAAAAGAAGAGAGGTTTTTTGGGATAACTATCTTCTTGATGAAGAAAAAACCACAGCCCATCACAGACTTTTCAATCTTACGGAAAAAGAGGTCTGCACAGTTCTTGACCAATGGAAAGAGCTTGACTCGGTGAGCTTTTTACAGATTGTAAAGCTTCCCGACGATACATATCGCATGTATTATTGCCCCTGGTCACAGTGGGACAAGGAAATAGTTGTTCGTCTTGCGGTTCTTGAAAGTAGTGACGGGCTAAGCTGGACAAGACCAAGTCTCAATATTTTTCCACACCCTGAGCTTAAAGAAAATAACATTGTAATTGATAATCTTCTGGACAATGCTTTTGTTTTCTATGACACAAATCCCCATTGTCCCGAAAATGAACGATTCAAAGCTGTGTGTTCTCATAAGGCTGTTCACGAAAACACAGGATATGATTCCTGTCTTTTTTGCTACACTTCTCCCGATGGTTTCAACTTCAAAGAAGGGTGGGTTATGAGTGAAACAGGCACCTTTGACACTCTCAACACAGTCCACTTCAGAGACGGAAAATACTATGCCTATATCCGCGATTTCCACGGCTTTGTTCCCGGCAAGAGAGAATCTACAGGAATCCGCGATATAAGGGTTATGACCTCGGAGGATTTCCGCACATGGACAATTCCCGAGCAGCTTGAATATGATGACGGTTTTGACTATCCCATGTACACGAACAACATTCATCCCTACGAAAGAGCACCTCACATTCGCATAGGCTTTCCTGTGAGATATTATGACCGCAAGGAATGGACGGAGAACACCGCTCAGTTTGGCAGTGCAACAATAAAAGAAGATGTAATGAAAATTGAAAAGCGTCTGGGAATTGCTGTTACCGATTGTGTGTTTATATGCAGCCGCGACATTGACGGAAAGAAATGGTCCAGAAGCGGCGAGGCTTTCATGACTCCCGGCTATGAAACAGACGAAAACTGGATGTACGGCGACTGCTATCTTGCAAACAATATGATAGATTCCGGAAAAGAAACCTATTATATGTACTGCGACAAAAGCACCCGCAGCAGGGGCAAGGGTAAAGAACTTGTCCGCTATGAAATAAGAAAAGATGGCTTTGCATGCATAATGGCAGGCGGCAGGGAAGAGGTTGCTGTTACAAAGCCGATTGTCTTTGAGGGGAAAGAGCTTCATCTTAATTTTGAAACCTCTGCTTTTGGTCACATCTATGTTGATGTTCTCAGCGAAGACGGAAATGAAATTCCGGGAAGTGAGAGCTTCGAGATTTACGGAAACAATATTGACAGAAAAGTAGCCTTTGCGGATGGGAGCGATTTTTCAAGGTTTTCCGGAAAACCGGTCCGACTTCGTTTCCGTATGTATGATGCAAAGCTTTACTCAATGAAGTTTGAATGAAAAGGGTTTTAAATTGGGGTTTGTCGAGGAGATGAAATTGGGCTGATGCGAAAGCCGCCCCTGCCTAAGGGGAGGTGGATTTGCCGTAAGGCAAAGACGGAGGGGTACGAAATGCAGAAATATCAATACTTTCAGTAATACCCCTCAGTCAGTTTCGCTACGCTCACTGCCAGCTCCCCTTAGGCAGGGGAGCCTTTCGCCCTTGTGTTAAACAGAGCGATAAACCCCAATTTATCCCCATCAGAAAGGAAGTATCATAGTGGATATTGTTGCAATAGATTCCCACACCCACATAAATCACAACAGCAAATGGGACACCAAAACAAATGATGTTTACAAGGCAGACCTTGATTCGATTCTTGAAATAAGCGACAGTGCAAACATTGACAAAATCCTTTGCACAACCTTTTCATCGGTTATTGCTGACAAGGATATTGAAGAATCAAATGACTATATGTTTGACTTATCAAAGAATAATGACAGAATCTACCAGTGGGTTGTTGTGGATCCGAGAAGGGAAACAACCTTTTTTCAGGCAGAAGAAATGCTTAAAAGCAAGAAATGTGTCGGCATAAAAATACATCCCGATTATCACGGTTATTCGGTTTTTGACCACGGCGACAAGATTTTTTCTTTTGCCGCAGAGAGGGAGGCTGTTGTGCTTATGCATCCTCAGGTTCCTGTTTCCGACATTACAAATTATGCCGATAAATATCCCAAAACAAAAATTATTGTGGCTCATCTAGGTGGAGTCGGACATGTTGATGCAATTGCAAATGCAAAGCATCGAAATGTCTATACCGACACCTCCGGCAGTGCAAGCACACAAAATTTTGTGGTTGAATATGCTGTGAAAAGGGTTGGCTCTGAAAACATTCTTTTTGGAACCGACAGCTATGCATCGGGATTTCAAAGGGGTAGAATTGAATATGCTTTGATTTCCGACAAGGACAAGGAAAACATACTGAGGAATAATGCCCGGAGACTTTTTGAAAAGTTATCCTGACAGGATATGTGGTTCTGCTTAAATTGGGGTTTGTCGGTGAGATGGAATTGAGCTGATGCGAAAGCCGCCCCTGCCTAAGGGGAGGGGGATTTGCCGTAAGGCAAAGACGGAGGGGTACGAAATGCAGAAATATCAATACTTTCAGCAATACCCCTCAGACAGTTTCGCTACGCTCCCTGCCAGCCCCCCTTAGCCAGGGGAGCCTTTCGCCCTAGTGTTAAACAGAGCGACAAACCCCAATTTGAACATAAACCGTACACTTTATCAGACTAAGGTTGTGATTTGTTTTTTATTCCATCCAACATTCAAATATTATATAAAGCATGAAAAATATTCAAATTTTTTTAAATTTTTCTTTACACTGTGGACAAAATGTGCTACAATATTAACATATTCATAAGATGAAAGGAGTTTGAGTTTATGGAAAAACTCACAAAAAAATTTGGCCTCGCCACTGCAATTTGTATGGTAGTAGGCACTGTAATCGGCTCCGGTGTGTTCTTTAAAGCACAGAATGTTCTTGTAGCTACCGGCGGAGATATGGGGCTTGGTATTGCCGCATGGATTATAACAGGTCTCTTAATGATTATCTGTTCGCTGCAGTTCGGTGTGATGGCAACAAAGTATGAAAAAGTTAACGGTGTTGTTGACTATGCCGAGGCAACCTGCGGCAAGGGCTATGCATACTATCTCGCATGGTTTCTTGTTAATGTGTACTATCCCGGAATGACTTCTGTTCTCGCCTGGGTATCAGCAAGATATTTCGGTGTTTTGTTTGGCTGGGATATGGTTGGTGCCGAGGTTCTTGCACTGTCAGGATTTTTCCTCATTGCATCCTACACCATGAACGCACTTTCACCAAAGCTTGCCGGTAAATTCCAGGTAAGTGCAACAGTTATTAAGCTTATCCCCATTATTCTCATGGCGATTGTAGGCACAATAGCCGGACTTTCAAACGGTATTCTCACCGAGAATTTCTCCGGTGCAATAACTGAAGCTGTTGGCGGAAGCTCAGGAAGCGGACTTTTTGCCGCTATTGTTTCAACTGTTTTTGCATATGAAGGCTGGATTGTTGCGACATCAATAAATGCCGAACTCAAAAACCCCAAGAGAAATCTTCCCATTGCTCTTGTAGTTGGATCTCTTATCGTTGTAGCGGCATATGTTTTCTACTTCATCGGAGTTGGCGGCGGAGCAACAACAAAGGTATTGATTGACGAAGGTGCTCCCACTGCATTCACCAATATCTTCGGCGGCATCGGCGGAACCGTCCTCAACATCTGTATTGTTGTTTCCTGTCTCGGAACATTAAACGGACTTATGGTTGGTGCCACACGCGGTATGTATGCAATTGCTGTTCGCCGTGAAGGTCCAAGACAGAATGTTTTCTCTCAGGTTGATGAGAGCACCAATATGACATCCAACTCTGCAATCTGGGGACTTTTTGTATGTTCAATCTGGCTTGTATATTTCTATGGTGCAAATCTTACATCCGGCTGGTTCGGTCTTTTCAATTTCGATTCCTCCGAGCTTCCGATTATAACCATTTATGCATTCTATGTTCCTGTGTTTATTGCATGGATGAAAAAAGAAAAAGAACTGGGAGCAGTTAAACGCTTCGTATTGCCGATACTCGCATTGCTTTCATGTCTGTTTATGGTTTTTGCCGCAGTATATGCTCACGGCATCACACCTTATTTTGCAGCTAAAGCAAACGGAGAGTTTTCATTCCCTGTACTTTTCTATCTCATAATTTTTGCAGTTGTAATCCTTATCGGTGCAATTTTAAGAAAGCCAAAAAAGCTTAAAGACTGATAATTTTAAATTAAAATCAAAAAGCGTGCTTCAATAGTTGTATTGAGGCACGCTTCATTTTTTATGAGCAAATTTATATAAACAAAAACCCACCACTCAAAATAAGTGATGGGAAATTTTTGTTAAATAAGGTCTGCAGGTTTTTCTTTGCTTTCGCCAAAGTAATAAAGTATTGCATCAACAATTCTTTCCGAGGCTTTTCCGTCACCATAGGGGTTAGCTGTCTGAGCAATTTTTTCATATGCCTCAGAGTCGGTGAGGAGCATATGAGCGGTTTTTTCAATGACATCTCTGTCAACTCCGCCCATAAGAACGGTGCCGGCTTCAACTGCTTCCGGGCGTTCGGTTTCGTTTCGGAGAACAATAACGGGTTTTCCGAGGCTTGGAGCTTCCTCCTGGAGTCCGCCGGAATCGGTCATAACCATATATGAGCGTTGCATTGCATTGTGAAGCTCTTCAACATCAAGGGGTTCAATGAGGTGAACTCTGTCCATTTTGCCGAGAATTGAAATGGCGGTTTCTCTTACCTTGGGGTTTAAGTGCATAGGATACACAAGCTCTGCATCGGGGTGGTTTTCTATGATTGTTTTTGCTGCATTACAGATGTTTTCAAGGGGCTTGCCAAGGTTTTCTCTGCGGTGAGCCGTCATAAGAATAATTTTCTTTCCTTTAAAATCGAGAGATGCAAGGGTTTCGTCTGCAAATTTATAATCGTCTCTTACAGTTGTTTTAAGTGCGTCAATAACAGTGTTTCCTGTAATATAGATGTTTTCTTCGCCAATGTTTTCCTTGAGAAGATTGTTTTTGTTGGAAACAGTGGGGGAGAAATGAAGGTCGGTCATTGCACCTGTGAGCTTTCTGTTCATTTCTTCGGGATAGGGGGAATAGTTGTCGTAGGTTCTGAGACCTGCTTCAACATGACCGATTTTAACCTGATTATAGAAGGCGGCAAGTGCACCTGCAAAGGTTGTTGAAGTGTCGCCATGCACAAGAACGATGTCGGGCTTTGCCTCTTTTATAACCTTGTCAAGACCATTGAGAGCTCTTGTTGTAATGTCGGAAAGAGTCTGACCTGACTGCATAATGTCCAGGTCATAATCGGGTGTGATGTCGAAAATTTCGAGAACCTGGTCAAGCATCTGACGGTGCTGTGCAGTAACTGCAACTATAGATTCAATTTTGTCATTTTTTTTAAGCTCTTTTACAAGAGGCGCCATTTTTATTGCTTCCGGTCTTGTGCCGAAAACAGACATAACTTTAATCATTATCAATTCTCCTTTTGTGGAAGTGTTGTGCAATATATTATTTTTCAGATATCTTTGCTGCAGCATCGAGCTGTGCCTGTTTCTTTTCATTAAAACGCTTTCTCATAAGCTTGTATAGTCCGAATGCGATACTCAGTGCCACAAGCAGCAAAAGTGCGGCAACATACGCTCCCTGTTCGAGAACCAAAACAGCACTCAGACCCAGTATTGTTGCAATGCAGTAAAGAATTGCAACAGTTTCCTTTTGGGTGAAGCCGTTGTCAATGAGTCTGTGATGAAGATGTCCGCGGTCGGCACCCATAATGGGTTTGTGATTCCATGCACGCCTTACAATTGCAAAAACAGTGTCGAAAATGGGAAGTCCGAGTATGAGGAAGGGAACAATGAAAGAAATGATTGCATAGCCCTTGAACAAGCCCTGAATGCATATTACCGAAAGCATATACCCCAAAAACTGTGAGCCTGTGTCTCCCATAAAGATTTTGGCAGGGTTGAAGTTGTAGGGGAAAAATCCCAGACATCCGCCTGCCAGCGCGGCAGAGATAATTGCAACATTCTCTTCCCCTGCAAGAATTGCAATGAAAAAGAGTGAAAACGATGCAATTGACGACACTCCAACCGCCAGTCCGTCGAGACCGTCAATGAGATTCACTGCATTGGTAATTGCCACAATCCATATTATTGTAATCGGAATACTTAAAAATCCAAGCTCAACAATGCCTGTGTCAACAATAAACGACGGCACACTGATGGCAGAAATCCGCACATTATGAACCACAGCAATGACAGCCGCAAGAAGCTGCGCCCCAAGCTTTATAAGGGCACTGAGCTGTTTTACATCGTCAATTATGCTTACACCGACAATGATCAGTGCTCCTATGATGATACCTCTGAGTTGTTCGTCAATGGGATTGGCAAAACACAAAAGAGAAATGAGAAATCCGTAAAAGATTGCCAGACCGCCAAGTCGTGGGATTGGTTTTTTGTGAACACGGCGATCATCGTTCGGCACATCTATTGCACCTATTTTATATGCAAGATTTTTAACAAGAGGAGTTGATGCCAGGGAGATTGCAAATGCAACTGAAAAGCATAAAATCAAATTCTGTATATTCATTTTTATTCCTCACAATTTATCTGTCTATGTATCCAAGCTTACGATGAACCTTGCGCATTGTCTTGGACGCAAGATATGATGCACGCTTTGCACCTTCTGTGTAAATCTGATTAATGTAGTCTTTGTTTTTGCAAAGGTCTGCATATCTTTCCTGCATTGGTCTGAGCTCTTCAATAACAGCTTCTGCAACTCTTTCCTTTAAAGCTCCGTAGCCTTGTCCTTCAAATTCTGAAAGAGAAGCTTCAACGGTCTGTCCGGTAACGGCGGAGTAAATATTTAAAAGATTGTTAATGCCGTCCTTGCCCTCACGGTATGCAATTTCGCCCTCTGAGTCGGTTACGGCGCGTTTGAATTTTCTTCTTATGGTGTCGGGGTCATCGAGAATTGAAATAAATCCGTTAACATTAGGATCGGATTTGCTCATTTTTGAAGTTGGATCCTGAAGACTCATAATTCTTGCCGCCTCTTTGGGAATGTAGGGTTCGGGAATTTTGAACACTTCTCCGTACACCCCGTTGAAACGGTTTGCGATGTCTCTGCAAAGCTCAAGGTGCTGTTTCTGGTCAATTCCCACAGGAACGAGGTCAGTCTGATAAAGAAGAATATCAGCAGCCATAAGAACAGGGTAGGTGTAGAGACCTGCATTGATATTGTCTGCGTGTTTTGCAGATTTATCCTTAAACTGTGTCATGCGATTAAGCTCGCCCATGTAGGTGTAGCAGTTGAGAATCCACGAAAGCTCCGCATGAGCACTGACATGAGACTGGAAAAACACAATGTTCTCCTCGCCGTCAATTCCGCAGGCAAGATACTGTGTGAGAAAATCCATACATCTTTTTCTCAGTGCGGCACTTTCCTGACGCACGGTTATGGAATGAAGGTCAACAACCGAAAAAATGCAGTTGTAGTCGTTCTGAAGATTCACCCAGTTTTTAAGTGCACCGAGATAGTTGCCGAGGGTTATGCAGCCTGTGGGTTGAATCCCTGAAAAAATAATTGGTTTATCATTCATCTTAGGTTACTCCTTATTTTGTATAAATATAATGAATAAATCTGGTTTGTCAAAATCATTCAAAGCTTCTGAGCAGTTCAAGTCTTCCTGAAACAGTGTATTCATCAATTGCCGCAGGAATAAAGAAGCTGTCGCCGGCTTTGATTTCATATTCAATGCCATGGCAAGACAAAGCTCCGCTTCCTTCGGTGCAGATAAGCATCTCGAAACGGTTTTCTTTTGAAAATGTTGTTTTTGTTCCGATAACATATTTTATAACCGTGAAGTATTCACAGGTTGCCAGAAGCTGACTCTTTGTTCCGTTTTCATCGCAGACCGGTTCACCGGTGCTCCCTGATGCATTAAAATTGTAATTGGTTGCTGCCACTGCTTTTTCAATATGCAATGGACGAAGGTTTCCGTCCTTGTCCTTGCGGTTGTAGTCATACACACGGTAGGTTGTGTTGGAGCTTTGCTGAATTTCTGCAATAACAAGCCCTTCGCCTATTGCATGAACAGTGCCCGAGGGAATAAAGAAGGAATCGCCTTTTTTAACAGGAACAAAATTCAGAAGATGCTCCGGATTGCCCTTTAAAAGAGCCTCTTCAAATTCCTTGCTGCCGACTCCGTCCCTGAGACCATATACAAGCTCAGCACCGGGCTTTGCATCTATAACATACCACATCTCAGTTTTACCAAGCTCGCCGTTTTCGTACTTTGCGGCAAATTCATTGTCGGGATGAACCTGAACCGAAAGCTTTTTGTTGGCGTCAAGAAGCTTTACAAGAAGAGGAAATGTGTCCGCATCGGATTTTCCGAGCATTTCTTCGGGATTGGAAAAAATAACCTCACTGAGAGTTTTTCCTTTATGTACTCCGTTTTCAACAAGGCTCATGCCGTCGCGATGACAGGAGATTTCCCAGCTTTCGGCAGCAAATCCGTCGGGGATGGGTTTTTTAAACATTTTTTCAAGGGAATCTCCTCCCCACAGATATTGCTTGAAAACAGGTATTGTCTTTATTGGATATATCATATTCTTTTCTTTCCCTTTCGCAAAAACGCATTATGGATAATCATACCACAAAACTCTTCAAAAGTCAAATAATTGGTTCTATATTTCTCTTATTTCATCATCTTTATGAGAAAAAGCGTATATGCTCTTGAAAAATCGGCAGAATTGTGTTATTATTAATAAATACTGTACAAAGGAGAAGTTTTTAATGATTAAAATATATAGATTTCTGTTTTTGTCATTGATTGCAGCAATGGCAATTATCATACCTATGTCTGCTTCGGCTCTTGACCCGAAATATGAAACAGTGAAAATAGGAGTGCATTACGGCACCGGTGCAAAAGCCTCGGTTGAAATCACATCAGACTCAGGATTCAGTGCCGGCTATATGGACGGCGGCACTTTTGTGCCACTTTATTCTTTTGCAGAAACCTATTTTAATGTTACCCCCACGGGAAGCTCTTCTTCAATCAGCATAAACGGAACCCACTACTATCTTACGGGCGGAAATTTTGCTTTTGCCCCCGTAGGCGGAATTGTAAACATCAACGGCTCTGCCTATCGTGGCGGTGTGGAATTTATTCCCGATTCAAACGGAAAGCTTACGGTAATTAATTTTGTAAACATCAATGACTACATAGCCGGAGTTGTGGGCAAGGAAATGAGTCCGTCGTGGCCCATAGAAGCCCTTAAGGCTCAGGCAGTCTGTGCAAGAACCTACACCCTCACAACCTGGAACAAGCACTCTCACCAGGGCTTCAATCTTTGCGGAACACAGGACTGTCAGGCGTATCTTGGAATGTCAGGTGAAAGCGAATCCACCATAAGGGCTGCAAGGGAAACCCTTGACCAGGTGGCAATGTATGGTTCAAAAATCATAGAAACTCTTTATTCCTCGTCTCACGGAGGCTCCTCCGCTTATTCAAAATATGTGTGGGGAAGTGATTTGCCTTATCTTGTTGCAGTTGAAGACAATTTTGAGGCAGGCACAGGTAATCCTAACGAAAGCTGGACGGTTACCGTCACAAAATCCGACATAGAATCAAAGCTTTCGGCAAAATCAATAAACATAGGCTCAGTTGTTGATATGAAGGTTACCGGAGCCGATGAATACGGCAGAACCTTTGAGGTTACCATCTACGGTACGAACGGAACCTATGTTCTGAAAAATGACAGTACAAGAACATTTTTCGGTCTTAAAAGTCAGAAATATTCAATTGCTCCGTCAAACGGCACACCGGCAGGGCCTGCATTGCCCGCTGACACAATCGGAATTATGCCGAATTCCCAGTTCAAGGCATCGGCTAGCTTTCTGGAAGCTATGAAAATATTCCGCTCACGGACTGAAGGCTCTGGTCTTTGGGAGGGAACAGTGTCCGCACCGACAGCTCCCGCTTCTCCCGCACCTTCTCAGACTCCCTCCGACCACTACACTCTCACCGGCAGCGGCTGGGGACACGGTCTCGGTATGAGTCAGTACGGAGCAAAGGGCATGGCAGCTCTGGGCTACAGCTATGTTGACATTATTGAGCATTACTACAAGGGTGCAACCGTAAAATAACATCGAAAGGAATGTGCAATAGCTTTGAAAACAAGTGATTTTTATTATGATCTTCCTGAGGAACTGATTGCTCAGACCCCTCTTGCCGACAGGTCATCATCAAGACTTCTCGTTCTTGACAAAAAAGACGGAGAAATTACTCATTCAAATTTTTATAATATAAAAAACTACCTGAAAAAAGGTGATTGCCTTGTGCTTAACGACACAAAGGTTATTCCTGCAAGGCTTATCGGTGAAAAAGAGGGGACAGGAGCAAGAGTTGAATTTCTTTTGCTTAACCGCAGGAGCGAGCGTGAATGGGAGGTTATCCTCAAACCGGGGAAAAAATGTAAGCCCGGAGTGAGAGTTTGTTTCGGAGGCGGAAAGCTTGTTGCCGAAATAAAGGAAACCGTAAACGACGGCAACCGCATAGTCACCTTTGAATATGACGGACTTTTTGAAAATGTTCTCGACGAGCTTGGTGAAATGCCTCTTCCGCCCTACATTACCGCAAAGCTTGAGGACCGCGACCGCTATCAGACTGTGTATTCAAAGAACACGGGCTCTGCCGCCGCACCCACCGCAGGACTTCATTTCACCCGTGAGCTTCTTGATGAAATCCGCGGCATGGGTGTTGAAATTGCCTTTGTAACTCTCCATGTGGGGCTTGGAACCTTCAGACCGGTTAAGGTTGATGATGTGGAGAATCACAAAATGCATTCCGAGTTTTATGTTATCGACGGAGAAACTGCCGAAAAAATCAACAGAGCAAAGAGGGCAGGGGGAAGAATTGTTTCAGTTGGAACAACTTCCACAAGAGTCCTTGAAACTGTTGCCGATGAAAACGGCATAGTTTCGGCATCGAGCGGTTGGACAGACATATTCATTTATCCGCCCTACAAATTCAGATGTGTTGAAGCACTCATTACAAATTTCCATCTTCCGGAATCTACTCTTCTGATGCTTGTCAGTGCTTTTTCGTCAAAGGAAATTATTATGAATGCTTACAGCGAGGCGGTTAAAGAAAAATATCGGTTTTTCAGCTTTGGCGATGCGATGTTTATTGTTTAGCAGCACTCTAATTTAAGATGATGGTGTCCGAAATGACTTGATTTCAAGCCATTTTTGATTTTTAGGTCCTTTTACCGGAAGATGAAAAATCGGCAAAAATGGTGCATCAAGCATATAAACATCGACCCGATGTTACAATTTACAGTTCTTTTTTACCCACATAAACATCGACCACCCGAAATTTATAAAATTTTTGAAAACTGTTGCATTTTGTGTAAAAACTGTGTATAATAATATTGCAGAGGTGGTATAATGAAACAAAGAGATTTGGTTAACAAACTCATAGCAGCTGGATTTTCTTTTGAACGACACGGAGGAAATCACGATATATACCGGCGAGGTTCAGAGATTGAAAAAGTTCCTCGCCATAAAGAAATAAACGAAAAACTCGCAATAGCAATTTTGAAGAAATGGAGGATTGAATTATGATAAAGGCTTATCCGACAATTTTTACAAAAACTAATGACTGTTATTTGATTGAGGTGCCCGATTTAGAAATCATTACTGAGGGAACCGATATGGAAAATGCTATTTATATGGCACGAGATGCAATTTCGATTACACTTGTTTCGTTGGAAGAAAACAATGAAACAATACCCAAACCGTCAGATATTAATAATGTAAATGTATCGGCGGGAACGTTTGCAGAATATGGAAAAGGCTTTGTTTCTATGGTTGATGTTGATACTAAAGAATATAGACGAAAAATTGACACCAAGGCAGTGAGGAGAAATGTATCCTTGCCAAGTTGGTTAAATTATGAAGTAAATGAAGCCGGAATAAATGTATCACAATTTCTGCAAGATGCATTGGTTGAAAAGTTGAATATTCAGCCAAGACGATAAACGGTGATATATATATGAGTTATCGTTGCGTATGGTTAGCCTTAGCAACCAACACTGAAGACGCCTCAAATGGTGAATTTTCGGTATCTTTTGCCTTGTCGTCCTTGAAAGGCGAGTAGCCTTCCTGCGTCCTCCGCACCAAAATCTCCTCAAAAATTTATCCATTTGAGGTTCGCAGGAGTTTTAAAATAATAAATTTTGTCTCAATCAAGGCAAAAACGCAGGGAATATGTTAATATTTCCGAGTATTTTAACGATGGGTGAGGCGAAATTTATATTTTAAAACCGCCTTTAGTATTGGTTGCTAAG
>JAZNUS010000186.1:0-14659 GCA_045592485.1 Clostridia bacterium
CATGTGCGCTTTCATCATTTCACATTCGCACACCTGTGTGCTCTGTTCAATGGAAAGCACAGCAAAACCCCAATTTATATTTGTAAATCCAAAAACACAAGGCGAAACCGATTTTGGTTCCGCCTTGCATTCAGTGTATGAGTGTAATAAAAATTCCTATTCATTCAGAACTCTTGTCCAGATGTCGGTAAGCTTTGCATTACGCTCAGGATTGTATGAAAATATCTCCATTTTAGACATAAATTCTTCATTAAGCTCGGGATATCTCAATGGATCGTTTTTAACACTGTCGTCAAGTTGTGCCTGTGCAGCTTTGTTGGCTGTTGAATAACCGATGTACTCGGCGTTGAGCTTTGCAATATCCGGTCTTGACATAAAGTCAATAAACATTTCAGCTTCTCTCTGATGGGTTGAGGTTGTGGGTATTGCCATACAGTCAAACCAAAGATTTGAGCCTTCTTCGGGAATTGCATATGCAAGGTCGGGATTCTGCTCCATGCAGAAGTATGCATCACCTGACCATACAATTGCCATTGCAGCACTTCCGTTAATCATATTATCCTTAATTTCATCACCGCAGTATGCTTTTACAATCTTTCTCTGTTCCTTAAGAGCTTTTTCTGCTTCGGCAAGTTCGGAATCATTGTTACTGTTCATGGAATAACCGCATTTTTTAAGAGCAATTGAAACCATGTCTCTTTCCTGATTAAGCATAAACACATTGTTCTGATATTTTTCGTCCCAGAGAATGTCCCAGCTTTTAACTTCTTCGCTGACCATTTTCTTGTTGTAGAGAATACCCATTGTGCCCCACATATAAGGAACAGTGTACTCTCCCTTGGGGTCAAAATCGAGACCGGACATGGCAGGGTCAATGTTCTTGTAATTGGGAACATTGTCGAAATTGATTTTATTGAGAAGTCCTTCGTCTATCATCTGTGCAAGCATATAGTCGGAAGGAACAATCACATCATAAGGCGATGTGGCATTTGAAACCTTCATATACATTTCTTCAACAGAATCAAACATTTCATAAACAACCTTGATGTCAGGGTTTTCTTCCTCAAACATACCCACCACATCGGGGTGAATGTAGTCACCGACATTGTACACAAAAAGCTTGGTTTTTGATGAACATCCTGCAAAAGCAAAAATCACCGATGCAATGAGTGTGATGCACAATACTGCTGATATAAATTTTTTCATTTTGTAAATCTCCTTCCTTTTTGTCATGGAATAATGACTGCAGTTTCACCTTTTGCAGACGAGCGCTTGTTTATTACAAACAAGAGAATTGCAATAAGGATAAACATAACCGT
Source organism: Clostridia bacterium (assembly GCA_045592485.1). Taxonomy (GTDB): domain Bacteria; phylum Bacillota; class Clostridia; order UMGS1810; family UMGS1810; genus RGIG1828. The sequence continues at coordinate 1,320 of JAZNUS010000186.1, forward strand.
TGACAGTGCGTTATACATCGGATTGATGCCGCGTTTTACGCTTGAATAAATGTAGATGGAAAGTGTGTTGACACCATTTCCTGTTGTGAAAAAGCTTATTACAAAATCGTCTATTGAAAGTGTAAACGAAATCAGAAGACCGCTTATTATTCCGGGCTTTATTTCAGGAATAACGACTTTGCGGAAAGCATAGAAAGGCTTTGCTCCAAGGTCGAGTGCTGCTTCATATATTCCTGTGTCCAGCTGAATGAGCTTTGGAAGCACTGACACAATCACATAGGGAATACAGAAGGTGATGTGTGAAAGAAGCAATGTAAAATAGCCGAGAGAAATTTTGGCTGTGAGAAACATCATCATCATAGACACACCCATAACAAGCTCTGAGCTTACCATGGGAAGGTTTGTGATTCCGTTTATCATGCCCTTGATTTTTTTGCTTCGAAAACCCTGAATCCCAATCGCAGCGGCAGTACCTATTATGCAGGAAAGCACCGCTGCAAGAATACCTATGGTTATGGTGTTGCCGAATGCCTCAAGAAGTGCATCATCGGAAAGCATCTGCTCATACCATTTCAGTGAAAACCCACCCCAGTTTGAGGTTGATTTTATGTTGTTGAAGGAAAAAACCATAAGTATGACTATAGGAAAGTATAAAAACATAAATATCAGAAACAGATATATATTTTCAAATAAATCTCTTAAAAAATGTTTTTTCATTTCTTACTCCTAAAACATTGACATCTGACGGTTTGATTTGTTGAAAAGTTTCATAACATGCATAGACAAAAACGCAAAAATCATAAGTATGATGGATAGTGCAGAACCAAAATTTCTGCCCACCGGATTTTTGAAGTTCTTTTCTATGAGGTTACCTATCAGCATAAACTGACCTCCGCTGAAAAAGTCGGAGATGTAGAAGGATGTCAGCGCCGGAAGGAAAACCATTGTTATTCCGGACACTACCCCCGGAAGACTGAGAGGCAAAATCACCTTCATAAAAACCTTGAAGTGATTTGCGCCCAGGTCCTGAGCCGCCTCTATTACACTGTCGTCAATTTTTATGAGAACAGAATAAATCGGCAGAATCATAAAGGGTATAAAATCATACACTGTGCCTAGCACAACAGCAGTCCGTGTGTAGAGAATGTCAACAGGTCCGATTCCCAGAAATGCAAGACACTGATTGAGCATTCCGTCGGGCTGGAGAATTGTGAGCCAGGCATAGAGTCTGAGCATAACATTCATCCACATAGGCATAACAAAGAGCATCAGAAGTCCGCTTGGCTTTTTGCCCATTGCAACCCTACGGCGGTCTTTGTTGGCAAGAATCATAGCTGCGGGATAGCCGAGAAAAATGCAGAAAACAACGCTGAGGAAGGCTATCCAGAATGAATTAATAAGTATTTCAACATATAAAGGTTCAAAAAACTTTGTAAAATTTGCGAAAGTAAACACAATTTCTCCGTTTTTCTCGGTAGCTGTGAAGGCATAGAAGAAAATGAGAAGCATCGGCACAATCACAAATATGCTCATCCACGCAAGATGAGGATAGGACAATGATTTTTTATACATTTCAATCTCCATGCTTAAGATTTTTTCATAATGTGAATGTCAAAGGGCTTTACAAAAAGCGAAACCTCTGAGCCGACTTCATACATGGCAGTGTCGTGAACAAGCCATTTGAAATCATTGGTATCAATAACCATTTCATAATGTACACCCTTAAAGGTTACCGACTCAACCACGCCTTTGATTTTACCCTTGTCGGGGTCGAGAATATACAAATCCTCCGGTCTTATGACAACATCGACATTTTCGTTTGTGTCAAAGCCTGTATCAACACATTCAAAATCGGTGCCAAGTATGTTTACAAGGCAATCCTTTTTCATTATGCCTGAAATTATGTTGCTCTCTCCGATAAAATCGGCAACATATGCATTTTCGGGTTCATTGTATATGTCGGTGGGTTTGCCTATCTGCTGAATTGTGCCCTCTTTCATAACAACAATTGTGTCGGACATTGTGAGAGCTTCTTCCTGGTCGTGAGTAACATAGACAAAGGTTATGCCAAGCTCTCTTTGCATATTTTTAAGCTCAAGCTGCATTCCCTGACGAAGCTTTAAATCAAGGGCTGCAAGAGGTTCATCCAAAAGCAGAACCTTAGGTTCATTCACAATTGCTCTTGCAATGGCAACTCGTTGTTGCTGACCGCCGGACAGAGAGCCTATTGTTCTCCTTTCAAAGCCCTTGAGATTTACAAGCTCAAGAACCTTTTTTACCTTTGAATCAATCTCCTTTGAGGGAACCTTTTTTATGTGAAGACCAAAAGCAATATTGTCGTACACATCGAGATGAGGGAAAAGTGCGTAGCGCTGAAAAACAGTGTTGACCTTTCGCTCATAAGGTGCAACCTTTGAAAGGTCCTCGCCCTCAAAATACACATTGCCCGAGGTTGGCGATTCAAAGCCTGCAATGATTCGAAGAAGAGTTGATTTGCCACAGCCTGAAGGACCGAGCAAGGTGAGAAATTCGTTTTCGTTAATGTGAAGATTTATATTTTTCAAAACCTCTGTATCGTCAAAGGTTTTGCACAGATTTTTAAATTCGATGAGATGTTTTCCCAAATTTATCGTTCCTCCTTTTAAAATGACGGCGGTGTGGATACCCACAGAACCGTTGCATTGTGAGTTGTGGTGTTTTCTATATAATGAGTTGCGTTTGGTTTAAAATAAAAGCTTTCATGCTTCTTTACCCGGTGCTTGCGTTCACCGATGTGCAAAATCACACTTCCCGAAAGCACATAGCCGAACTCCTCGCCTTCGTGAGGATCGTCAACATAGGATTTTCCTCCCGGAAGAAGCTCAATGATTATGGGTTCCATATCGTTTTTCTGAGAATTGGGAACAATCCAGTTTATGATACTGCCCTCGTCCTTGTATTCCTTTACGAAAACATCATCTTCCTTAAAGACAACCTCTTTATCTTCGGCACTGTTGAAAAAATTTTTAAGGTCTGTTCCGAGACACTGCAAAAGGTCAGAAAGAGTTGAGATTGAAGGGGAAGCAAGGTCTCGTTCAATTTGAGAAATAAAGCCTTTTGAAAGCTCACATCGGTCTGCCAGTTCTTCCTGCGTGAGACCGTTTTTCTGCCTGAGCTTCTTTATTTCATTACCGATATTCATATAATCACCCCGTAGCTTCTGCTACCAATACTAAACTTGAAATTAACAAATGCTAAACAATTTGTTTTTATTAGTAAGATTTTTGTTTAGAAAAACTAAACTTTATTATAGTATTTTACTCACCGTTTGTCAATAGGAAAAACCATATTTTTTCCCTATCCAGCACACTTTTTTACATTTTTTGTAAGCTGAATGATTTAAGTTTGTTTTTTTCATGTGTATTTGTGGGATTTTAATAATAAATATATAAAATTTTCTATATAACAAAACCTGTAAAATTATTGACAGCGGAATATTTTTAATATAAAATCTAAGTAAAGAAATGTGAAAGGACTGATTCCAATGGCACAGACAGATGAACAGCAGCCGGGTCTGTGTATGTATCAGAAATAACCAAAATTTAATATAATTCTGATGATGCACAGCACTTTGATTTGATTGACAGAAAATTCATCATCAGGATAGCTTTGTATTTTTTCTTCCCCAAATTTATCTTAATGATGAATTTGGGGTTTTGTTATGTAAGGAGGAATTGTGTGATGAAAAAGAAAAAATATGTTATCGGTGTTTTGCTTGTTATTGTTTTGGTGTTGTCTGCCGTAGCGGTCATTGCTACAGTAAGCCAAGGACAACCCTTGCTTGACTTGTTTGAGAAATCCGACGAAGCAGTGTCTTTGGATAAAATATCCTTTGAACAGCAATATACGGATGCAGGACAAACCTTCCGGAGCGGAATTGAAAGCTTTGTTTCAAATTTCCAAACAGAAAATCTTACCTATGAGGAATATTCCTCAATTGAGTCATACATTGCCTTTGTTCTGGAAAACTCACCCTCCGACAAAGAGCTGGCGGTAATTCACTCTCTTTTGAATGACGGTTACACAATTCAGACACTTTCTCAGATATATGATTTTTATCTGACAACAAGCGAGGATGAACAGATTATTTCCAAAATAGCTGCTCTCGATGAAGAATACTGGGGCGATAACTGGATCGAAAACGCATACAATGAGATTACAGGAGAAAAGCACGGCGTTCTTGATACCGATGACATTAAGAACTATCTTGACAAGGGACTGTCTCTTGAAGATATTTCCTATGCCAATATTCTTTGCCGTAAAGGAGTACACACCATTGATGAAATACTTACAATGAAGCAAAATGGAGCTTCCTGGGAGAAAATAAATAATTCGGTATATTCATCGGTTGACACTGCGTCAGCTTCAAAAACAGCAGTTAATTAGAAAAATGTTTTAACAACCATTGAAGCGGATGTGTTTGAAGAAACTCCCGTGGAAGCATATGAGCTTACAAAGGCTCTCTCGAAACAGGGAAAATCAATTTCTGCCGATAGTGTAAACGACGAGAATATCAGTGAAACACTCGAAGAAATAGAAAAGCTTCAGTCTGAGGCAGTTATTTCCGCTGTTGACGAAGAGCTTGAAGCCCTGGGACTTCCGAAAAGATTTATGAATGTGGAAAAAACCAGAGACTATGAAAACGACAATTATGAAAAAGCCATCTCCGCCGGAATAAATGATAAAACCATAAGAAGATTAAAACAGAGAGGCTTTTCAATGGCGGAGATAGCTGATGCCTCAGAAGACTATGACGGTAATCCCCTCCATTTTCTTGGCTTGCTTAAAAGCGGAAGGGAGGCGTGAAAGCTATGACTAAAAAACATTTGTTTTATTCTTTAATTGCCTTATTGTTGTTTATTTTTGCTTTGTCCATTTCTGCAAACGCATCAACCTCCGATGCCCTTGAAACTTTTTATGCTGAGCGTGCAATGGGACTCGGAAGCGGATATTATGCTCCCAATGTATCGGACTCCGACGACTTCGTTGATGTTTCAAGGGGTGATGTGGTTATAAATGAAACTGATTATTTAATCAAAGGCAGAAATGGTATGACTATTCCCATAGTTCGTTCATATAACCCGGACAGATGGGCGGGTAGTATTTTCAGATACCGTGAAACAACATATGACGATGTAGCATACATGATTGGTTATTATTATATTAACACATCAAACAACGAGAAAATACTTGTAGGCTTTGATGATGAATATGAAGCATATGAATTTAAAGATGGTATATTGGGAAATGATCACAGAAATCTGGTACTCTTTGAAGATTGCAGTCATGATTTTTACAGCATATCTCATTTGGAAAACGAAAATGGCAATTATACATATGAGCTTGATACAACAACGCCACCCGTAATTATCACCGAAGAATCTAAAATAGAGTTTATATGTCAGTCGTTGTGCTACAATGACCAATATGTAAATCTTGGTTCAGGATGGGCTATTCCAAAGCTTAGTGCTGTGTATTGGAATGATAGAATTCTTGGCGATTATTATGAATATTCAGTTACATTTTGTGACATATATGGTAAATATACGAATATGGAAATAACCTTAAAAGAAGACGACGAAGGCAAGGAAACCTTTAATTCTTTTGAGTGTTTAGATGATCACAGAGAATATAGTGCGGAATATGTAGACGAAAGTGATTTTACTGTTACCGCAACTCACCCGGAGGGCTTTGTATATAATATGATCATTAAAGATATTAATGGATTAAAGTACTATATACATTATCATTGGGGAGGTGCAGATTGGGATATCAAAGCGGTTGCGGACAGATATGATAATACATTTGTGTATTCAACCTCCGATTCCTCTTCGAATGAGTTTTATTCTCTTGAAGACTGCTCATCAGGTATCATATACAGAGTAACTCCGACAGGTATTTATATGCTTGCCGGTTCAGACACTACAGAGCTGGTAGCCTACAATCATCAGGAGTTTACTGATGATTCCGACTCAGCTGATATGTTCTTGTGTGATAACACCTACAAGCTCACAGTGTATCGCAATGACGACGAATCCGAGTATGCATATGAAAGTGATAATTATGTAACATATAATATGAGTCCAAGACTTTTGCGAAAACAACTTTTCAATGTTAGTGAGCCATCAGAAGAAATGTCTATGACAGCGAGACTTATAGACAGCATTGAATATTCAAACGGCCTCATCAAATATTATGAATATGATAGGTTTAACACATCTGCTAATGTACTCGAAAAGTATTTTGTAAAAAAAACATATGAAAAAAACAACGATACAGAATACAACAAAAAGGATTATTCATACGGATTCATATACACGGCTCCGGCAATGGGTGATTATTGGGGAAGTGGGTTTCCTGGGTACACAGGAAACTATAGGATAACCCGAACAGAGACTTTCGACTATGTTTCTCCTGCAGTTGAGCATCAGAATATAGTGTATTTCTTTGATGGTTATGGTAGACTTGAATCCAAATGGAGTTATTGCGATGATGAGCGTTTCATGTTAGAAGAACATACATATGACTGCAATTGCTACGATGCAGCTCCTGCAAATTATACTGTAACTCACGACATAGAGGAAGATATAAATGTAAGTATAACAACTTTAAACACTTATGATGATTATCATCGGCTTACCAAAAGCGTTTATGGAGATACTGTCACGGAATACACTTATGGCTCTAATAACATTGTTATTGAAAAGACAGAAATTAAAGACCCATATAATAACACACCTGTTAAGACAGTAAATATTTTAACTTCAGATAAAAAATCTATTGCTCAGACAGAAGTTTATGAAGATTTTTTTATTCATTTTAAAGAATCATACACCTATAATTCTGATGGAACCCTCTCTTCAAAAACTTCATATAACCCTTCTGTCAACGGCACAACCAATTATACCTATCAGTATAATCCTGACGGAAGTACAATAGCAACTCAAACTGTTTTTGGGGTAACAGATGCCGACGGTGAAAATCCGGTTAATATAACATCTCAGGTGATGACAGATGTGTTTGGTAATATAATAAAAAACATAGACGGTAATGGTAATGAGACGGTTTACGAATATGATTTACTTTCCCGTAACACGAAAATAAGAAATCCTGACGGTGGAGTTATTACTTATGAATATGATGATATATCAAATATCATAGAAATAACAGATGCTGAAAATAATAAAGAAAGATACATCTTTGATGTATGGGGTAATTGCACATCTCATTTATATTGTGATTATAATATGTCATGGGTTGTCACAGAATCAGCAGAGTATGATTACAATCACAGACTTGACAAACATTACCGATATCAGAATGATTCAAATTTTTATTGGACAGAGTATGAATATGATAACCGCGACAGACTAGTCAGGGAAACAGCGAAGTCATATTATGACGACAATATAAACACTGTTCTCTACACATATACCGATGATTCTGATTCAGATGACAGACCTATCTACATAACCACAAAGCAGATTTCAGACGAAGAAACAACCTTTGCCAAAAACGAAATAACTAAAGACTATCTCGGAAGAACTCTTACACAGAAACTAATTGATACAGAAGGAGCAACAAGAACATATTCATATACTCAGGATTATTTTGGTAATGTTCTCACTGTTACTGCACCTGACAATTCTGTTGAAATGTACTACTATGATGCCTTGGGAAATGTAATTTCATATACTAATCAGAATGATTTAACATGCTACTATACTTACGGCTTCGACGGTTCCCTTGCAACAGCCACAGATTACAACGGTAACACAACAACATATACATATGATGAGGCAGGCAGACAAATTAAAGCTGATATTCCTTTTGAATATGAAACAACTTCAGCTACCAAATTATATTATGACGCAAGTGGTAATGTGACAAAAGAATCAGTTCAAATGGAACATAATGAGCACAGAACAACAGAGTATTCATATGACAATATGAATCGCCTTAGCTACACAACCACTTATCCGACACCAACAACTTCTGAAATCACGCAGTATTTTTACGACAAAAACGGAAACATCACTCATATGTTCCCCGGCTTGTCAACTCCATTGAATGATATCAGTAACATACCGGAAAGTGCCCAATATGTTTCCTACTCATATGACAATAGAAATAATTGCATATCGGTTGGTGGGTCTTTGACATCTTACACCGAATATGATTATGACAATCTGGGTAATGTCACCTATAAAAGCATGTACGATTACAATGTTGCATATGAGCGTGATATCTTAGGAAATGTCATCACATTATATGAAAACAGCGAACCGACTGTTTTCTATAACTACAATATTATCGGTCAAAGAATCTATATGAACGACAGTAGCGGCACAACAACATACACATATGATGAGTTCGGTAATTTGACAAGGGAAGAAAAAGATGGTATATTAAAGAAAAATACATATGATTCTGTCGGAAGAAGAACTGCATTCAATGTCTATTACGGAGGCACAAACATTCTTTCAAACAGCTATACATATGATCCCGGCGGAAGAATGACTTGTGCCACCTCAAATGGTGAAACAATATATTATACATATGACGGTAATGGAAATGTACTTACTGAAACGATTGGAGACTACACAACCGAAACCATATACAACGACGCAAACTTACCCACAATGATGTACCAAAACAACAATCATATATATAATATTTTCCACGACTACAGCGGAAATATTAAAACCATTGAAGATGTTGAATCTCTTTTAACACTGGAGTACACCTACGATTCTGCAAATAGGCTGTCTTATGAATCACAATGTAACTATTTTGATTTAACCTCCGAAAACAAAATGTGGGATTACTCTTTTAATGCTTTGGGAAACAGAATAAATATGGAAAAATCCGACCTGACAGTTAATGACAATAATTACTATAACTATACATATGATAATCATAACCGTCTTCAGTCTGTAGCGGTTAGCAAGGACAATCAGCCGCAACATACCATTGTATATTCATGGCAAGGCGGAGATGGCGATTCATTCGCCACGAGACCTTCGTACAAAGAAAAGTATAATACTGAAGATATGCTGGCGGGCGTAGAAATGTATGATTACGACATAAGAGGACGCTTGACAGAACTTAATGTTTTCTCGGATACTTTTTCATTTGTTTCCGGAGGAACATACACCTATGACGCAGACAACCTTCGCCAGACAAAGGTAAGCGATGGAAAAGAAACTCAATTCGTTCTTGACGGCGGAGATGTAGTTGCAGAAATAATTACGGATTTTGGTGATGATACCACGGAAATCGTAACCTACGGACGCGGAAACAGGCTGTTTTGCAGAATCAAAAATGATGAAGCATCATACTATTTCTACAATCCTCGAGGTGATATAGTAAAACTTATATCCGAAACAGGAGAAACAGAAACCGTGCGATATGATTCATATGGCAACTTCATTGGAGAAGTCTTCACGGATAATCCATTCGGATATTGTGGGGAGTATCATGACAAAGAATCCGGCTTCATATATCTTAGGAACAGGTATTATGATCCAAGTGTTGGTAGGTTTATAACAGAGGATCCTGCAAGAGACGGTTTGAATTGGTACATATATGCGAATAATAATCCTGTGAATTATATTGATCCGTGGGGATTGGCACCAACAAAAGAAGAAGCGGCTGCTATGGCTGATCATATTTATGATTGGGAAAAAGATAGTGCAAGAAGCGATAGGACAGTGGCTGGTTGGAGGCTAATTGATGTTTGGCGCGGTCGTGAAAGTATGAAAATGGGTATCTACATTAAAGATAGTGACGATTGGCAAAATCCTTCGGAATACGCATTAGTATTTAGAGGTTCAATTATTCAGTTCAACACGGAAACTATTGATGTTTGGAAAAACAATGCAGAACAATTTCTATCGGCTAAATCTGCGGACATGTGGGATGCTATAAATTATAGTGTTGGATTTACGAATTCTCATTCTCAAGAGATAACATTTATAGGACATTCAAAAGGCGGTGCTGAGGCATTGGCTGCTGCTGTGGCAACTGGTAAAAATGCAATAGTTTTTAATCCAGCAAAACCAAACCTGAGAGACTACAATCTTTCAGCAGGTAATTATAAAGGTAATGCGACTTCTTATGTTGTGAGAGGAGAGATACTCAATAATTTGTTTGGTGAACCAGGTGTAGGGCGAGTAGAATATCTCAATCAAAAATATAAAACACCATGGTATTTTGTTGGAGATGCAAGAAAAATAGCAAATATTGTTAATCCAATTCGTAACCACTTAATGGAAGCTGTTTTATCTGGTATATAAGGAGGTAGAAGACAATAAAAAGAATTAACATGATAATTATAGTCGTGCTCTCTTTGCTTGTGATTGTAGCTGTTGCTTTGTTACAGCCGTGGATATCATTATTTTTAGGTACCCTTATGTCACCTAATCCTGAAAAACCAGAGGTTTTATATGGAGAATTTCCATTTACGTTAACATATGAGTTAGATGGACAGATTCAGGTAATTAATGATACTATAGTGTGTGAATTTGATGGATTTATAAATCGTGGCACCGCTGGGAAAGCTCGTAAATGGAACACAACATTAAAAAGTGGAAAAGAACAACTTACACTTTTAGATCTTCGTTCTTCAAATGAGGAAAACGAATTGAAACAAACAGTATTGGAATTATATTTTAGTTATGGTACTGGTGCATATTATATGGGAGATGTAGAAAATCCGTTTGCTAGAGAAGCTCAGAGTTTTGATTGGGTGGATTATAAGTATCAAACTAAAGATGGAAAAATAGGCGGTAGTGGATATAAGGCTGACGAGGCTTTTAAAAAATATAATATTCGTTTAATTAGCTGGGAATGCGCACCACCTATTGAAAACAATTTTAGATAATCAAACAACAACCAATGATTTCACTCAGAGAGGTAGATGTAAAGTCTGCCTCTCTATTTTTTTGTCGTTTATTAAACGACAAAATGGCATGTTTTTGGTTGCTTTTGAGGTGTTTTTTAAGTATTGAAACACTGAAACCCTTGATACAAGCGGGTTTTGGCGTGTCGTTTGATAAAATATGACAAATGCTTTTTATGATGCTATGATTTACTTGTAAGCTTACATCAATAACACTTGAAGCCCTTGTTACAAGTCTCACAAGGTAATTTCATTGACTTGTGCTATGTGGGGCGGAACAGTTTTTCTTAAAAAACAAGACCGCCCCACTCTTGCCATAAGAGTTAGTATTACCCTTATGGCAAGGATGTAGCATGTAGCAACAGTGCAGGGAGGAAAGCTATGTCAGATAAAACTAAAACCATTGAACGCAATGTTGTAATAAAAGATATAAATGTTCACATAAAAAGCGTGTTTGGAGATAAGATTCCGCTTACAAAGGCATTAACAAACATTGCAATACAAAAATTATCAATAAGCAGAAGAAATAACAAAAAAACTCTTGCAACTTTATGGAAAATAATATATACTATAATGGTATATGTATTATAATGTAAAGAGAGGAAAAACAAATGAGATTATCCAAATACTTGTTACCAACACTCAGAGAAGTACCTTCGGAGGCTGAAATCCCAAGCCATCAGCTTATGCTCAGAGCAGGTCTTATCAGAAAGCTTGCATCGGGCGTGTATTCCTATTTGCCTCTTGGTCTTAAAACTCTCAAAAAAATAGAAAATATCGTGAGAAACTCCATGGATTCACACGACGCTCAGGAGCTTTTGATGTCGGCAGTGCTTCCAAAGGAATATTTTGAGGTTTCGGGAAGATGGAAGGTTTTCGGTCCTGAAATGTTCAGACTCAAAGACCGTGCAGACCGTGATTTCTGTCTCGGACCTACCCACGAAGAAATTTTTACCGATACTGTTAAAAACACAATCAAGTCATATAAACAGCTCCCCGTCACCCTCTATCAGATTCAGACTAAATACCGTGACGAAAGAAGACCCAGATTCGGTGTTATCAGAGCAAGAGAATTTGTTATGAAGGATGCCTACAGCTTTGATACCGATCAGGCAGGTCTCGACAAATCCTACCAGAGTATGTATGATGCATACAAAGAAGCCTTTGACAAAATGGGACTTGAATACTTAATCGTCGATGCCGATTCCGGTGCAATGGGCGGTTCCGGTTCTCAGGAATTTATGGTTAAATCTGATGTCGGCGAGGACACAATTGCATACTGTAGCTGTGGTTTCTGTTCAAACATCGAAAAAGCCGCTTGTGTTGCAGATGAATGTGCCGACACCGAGCTTTTAGACATTGAAAAAATTTATACTCCCAACTCACGCACAATTGAAGAGCTTACAGAATTTTTGAACACCAATGCAAAATCCTTTGCAAAAACTCTTCTTTACAATGCCGACGGCAAAATTGTGGCTGTTATGGTTCGTGGTGACAGAGAGGTTAACGAAACAAAGCTTGCCAACTATCTTGGTGCAATTGACCTTGAAATGGCATCACCCGACGAGGTTGTTGAAGCAACAGGTGCAGGTGTCGGTTTTGCAGGACCTGTTGGACTTAAAGTTGATGTTTTGGTTGACACCGAGGTTGCAAACATGAAAAACTTTGTTGTCGGTGCAAATGAAACAATGTATCACTACAAAAATGTTAACATTAACAAAGACTTCACACCAACATTTGTGGGCGATTTCAGAAACATTGAGGTCGGCGACCTTTGTCCTGTTTGTAAAAATGAAAAAATCCAGACCTGTCAGGGCATTGAAGTTGGTCACATATTCAAGCTGGGCACAAAATATACCGATGCTATGGAATGTACTTATCTCGACGAAAACGGAAAAGAACAGACTCCCATTATGGGCTGCTATGGCATCGGCGTTTCAAGATGTCTTGCGGCAATCATTGAACAGTCTTCTGATGAAAGCGGCATTATCTGGCCTGTTTCCGTTGCCCCCTTCCATGTTATTGTTGTTCCCGTAAACACCAAAAATGAAGAACAGGTTAAGCTTGCAGAAGAGATTTATGAAAATCTCAAAAAAGCCGGCATCGATGTATTACTTGACGACAGAAACGAGCGTGCAGGCGTTAAATTTAAAGATGCCGACCTCATTGGTATTCCTGTGAGAATCAATGTTGGCAAAGGAGCATCTGACGGCGAGGTTGAATATGTTGTCAGAAAAGGACTTCAGATGGAAGTTATGAGTGCTGACGATGCAGTTAAAAAAGCTGTGGAATTTATAAACGAAAATAAATAATTTAAATTGAATTAATTTTTAAGGATTGTTTTTATATGTATAATTAATAAATTGGAATTTATCGGGGAGATCGAAAGCAAATTGTT
>JAZNUS010000187.1:0-8278 GCA_045592485.1 Clostridia bacterium
GGCAGATATCATACGGGCGATTCGTGAATCGCCCCTACAATGTCCTTGTGTTAAACACACCGATAAACCCCGATTTATATCTTAAGTTGACGACATTGCTTTATTGTGTGTATAGGTTGATTAACAGGGGTTATTGTGAATAAAAAATTCATTAAGGATACAAGGTGAATAAGTTGAAAGACAAAAAAGGTGAAAAAATTAAAAAGTCCAAACGCTTTTTTGCGGCAGCTTCAATTGCCGTGTTTGTGCTCACTTTTGCCTTTCTTACCTATATAACAGTTTTGTGGTTTGATGATATTGCATCATCGGGAGTATCTTTCGATGAATTTATCAAAGGCTACGGAGCTTTCGGTATTTTTGTTGCCCTTGGGCTTCAGGTGCTTCAGGTTTTTGTGGCACTTATTCCGGGTGAGTTTCTTGAAATAGGAATGGGTTTCACCTATGGTTGGTTTTTGGGCACGATTCTGTGTCTTGGCGGTGTTGCCATAGGCTCATCAATGATATTCCTGCTTGTGAAAAGGTTTGGTATGCGGGCTCTGGAAATTTTCCTTCCCCTTGAGAAAATTAATGAGCTTGGAATCATCAGCAACGAGCATAGATTTAAACGCCTGACATTCATTATCTTCTTCCTTCCCGGAACCCCAAAAGACCTTCTGACTTATTTTCTCGGTCTCACCAGAATGACACTTGGCGAATTTCTTGCGATAACACTTGCGGCACGAATACCCACTGTCGCATCATCAACCATTGGCGGAAACCTCATTGGTGAGGGGGAGTATGTCAAGGCAGTTATTCTTTTTGTAATCATCGGAATAATCAGTCTTGCAGGGCTTAAACTCTACACTGTGCTGATGCAGAAAATCCGTCAGCGTGCAGAGCATGGGACAGGAATCATATCAAAGCTTGCTAATCATAACAAAGACCGTAATTAATTCGGTTTGAAAATACAATGTAAAGGAGGTTACCTCATTGAACGATAAACAGGTACCCCTCGTGGTTGTCAGAAGACTTCCGAGATATCACAGATATCTTGGTGAGCTTCTTGATAATAATATAACAAGAGTTTCATCCACGGAACTCAGCGAAAAAATGGGTGTCACTGCTTCCCAGATTCGTCAGGACCTTAATTGCTTCGGCGGATTCGGTCAGCAGGGATACGGATATAATGTGGAGCTTTTGTATCAGAGCATAACATCTATTCTCGGACTTGACAAAAGCCATAAAATAATTATTGTAGGTGCCGGAAATCTTGGCAGAGCTCTCGCCAACTATGGCGGTCTCGAAAAACGGGGTTTTGAGCTTGCTGCAATTTTTGATACCGATGAAAGGGTTATCGGAACAGATGTTGTAGGTCTTAAAGTGAGGGACTATTCCGGAATTTGCGAATATATTAAGAATAACACTGTTGACATCGCAATTCTGACCGTTCCGAAGGCATCGGTCAATTCTGTAGCAGAAAAGGTGGCAGAGTGTGGAGTGAAGGCTCTCTGGAATTTTGCCCATGTGGACCTTGACCTTCCGGGAGATGTTGTGGTGGAAAATGTACATCTCAGTGATTCTCTGATGACACTTTCCTTCAGAATGAAAAACTCGGGTGATGTGCAATGAGGACAGTTGGATTTTCCGGAAAAAGCGGCAGTGGAAAAAGCTTTCGAGCTATCAGTGTTGCTCAGGAAAACGGAATAAAGCTCATTGTTGACGACGGACTTCTTATTTGTGAAGGAAAGGTTCTTGCCGGAAAATCTGCCAAAAAGGAAAGAAGCCCTTATTCTTCAACCTTGCGTGCAATATTTAATGACCCCGAACACAGTGAATCGGTAGCCGAAGCCATAAGAAAGTCGGGGGAGGATTCAATTCTGATTCTCGGCACAAGTGAAAAGATGGTCAATCTTATTGCTAAGCGTCTGGATGTAGCGCCCGTGTGTGAGCACATTCACATTGAAGATGTTTCATCTGAAGAAGAAATAAAGACGGCAAATCTTATGCGTTCGAAATACGGAAAACATGTTATTCCGGTGCCGACAATCGAAATTAAGCGGACTTTTTCGGGCTATCTTCTTGATCCTATTGCTTCAATCAGGAAGCTTGCAGATGAAATTTTTGACAAAACCCCCTCTTCGGAGCGAACAATTGTCCGACCGGCATACGGATATCTTGGTGATTTTGAAATTTCCGAAAGGGTTCTTTGCCAGATTGCACAATATGAAGCAGAACACACATTTGGTGTTAAATCTGTTGATAAGGTTGTTTATTACAGTGCAAACGGCATAAACGAGTTTCGCATAGATGTAACAATGCTTCACGGAACCGATTTTGTAAAAAGCTGCTCTGAAATCAAGGAAAAAGTAATCCGAATGATTGACGAATGTGCATCAATATATATAGATGCAGTTAATGTTAATGTTGTCAAGATTGCTTTTGAATGAGTTTTTTGGGGTTGCTTAAGTCGAATATTGAAATGGTGACACTGCAAATGTTTCAAAATTTGCAGTGTTTTCTTTTGTTTTTCGTTAAAAACTACAAAATTTTGAAATTTTCCTTTTATGAACTTGCAAAACTGTTGACACATGCATATATCAGTGATATAATTAATTCATCGTTTGAATTTATTCACCGAATGATATTTTTGTTGAGTCTGATATCACTCGGATGATGACATATAGGAGGACATTTTAATGAGTTTTAAAAGCATTTATCTCGAAGAAGTTATGGAAACCGTGGTAAAAAGAAATCCCGGCGAGCCTGAGTTTCACCAGGCTGTTCAGGAGGTTCTTGAATCCATTGAACCCGTACTTGACAAACATCCTGAATATGAAGCCGCAGGTTTGATTGAAAGAATTGTTGAACCTGAAAGACTTATTTATTTCAGAGTACCCTGGGTTGATGATAACGGCAAGGTTAAAGTTAACCGCGGCTACAGAGTTCAGTTCAATTCTGCAATCGGGCCCTACAAGGGCGGTCTTCGTTTCCATCCTTCCGTTTATTCCGGTATAATAAAATTCCTCGGTTTTGAACAGACCTTCAAAAACAGTCTCACCGGTCTTCCCATCGGCGGAGGTAAAGGTGGTTCCGACTTTGACCCCAGAGGCAAGAGTGATGGAGAAATTATGAGATTCTGTCAGTCATTTATGACAGAGCTTTACAGATACATTGGTCCCGATGTGGATGTTCCTGCAGGTGATATCGGTGTTGGCGGCAGAGAAATCGGTTACCTTTTCGGTCAGTACAAACGAATCAAATCAAGCTGGGAAAACGGCGTTCTCACCGGTAAAGGCCTTGAATACGGCGGTTCACTTATCAGACCTGAAGCAACAGGCTTTGGTGCAACTTATTACACTTGTGAAGTTCTCAAACACTTCGGTGAATCCTTAGAGGGTAAAACCGTTGCAATTTCAGGTTTTGGTAATGTTGCGTGGGGCGTTGCAATGAAGGTAGCAGAGCTTGGCGGTAAGGTTGTAACCCTTTCCGGTCCCGACGGCTATGTTTATGATCCCGATGGCATCACAACAAAAGAAAAATTCAACTATATGCTCGAAATGAGAGCATCAGGTCGTGACCGTGCTCAGGATTATGCGGAAAAATTCGGCTGTGAATTCCACCCGGGCAAAAAACCATGGGAAGTTAAGGTTGACATCTGTATGCCCTGTGCAACTCAGAACGAAATCGACATGGAAGAAGCTAAAAAGATTATTGCAAACGGTACAAAATATTACATTGAAGTTGCCAATATGCCCACAACTGCCGACGCAGTCGGATTGTTTAAGGATAACGATGTTATTGTTGCTCCTTCAAAAGCTGTTAATGCCGGCGGTGTTGCAGTTTCTGCTATTGAAATGGCTCAGAACTCAATGAGATATAGCTGGACTGCCGAAGAGGTTGACAAAAAGCTTAAAGACATTATGATCAATATCCACAAGGTTTCAGCCGAAGCTGCCGAGGAATATGGCCTCGGATATGACCTTATTGCCGGAGCAAACATTGCAGGCTTCATGAAGGTTGCAAAAGCTATGATGGCTATGGGTGTTATCTGATTTTATATTAAAATTCACAAAAAAATCCCACTCTTATCAATTGAGAGTGGGATTTTCTTATATTGATTTGATGTTTATATTGTGGTATAATTATATAAAATTGCTGAAAGGAGAAAACCCGCATGAAATACTCCCTCGGACTCAGGGGTCACGACATTGCAGATGATTTTGACCAAATGTGCTTGAAAGCCTATGAAAAAGGAATCAAGAATTTGCAGTTTGCTCTTGCAAAAACAATGAGTGATGTTGATTTTGATAAAGTGGGATATGATGCGGCGCTTTCGGATAAAATTGGAGAAAAATTAACTGCAAATGATTTGCACATTTCAGTCCTTGGTTGCTACATTTCACCTGTTCATGAAAATGCCGATGTTTTAAAAATGCATTTGAAGCGGTTTGAAAATTTTCTCTGTTACGCAAAAGATTTTGGCGCTGATGTGACCGGAACCGAAACCGGAATGATGGAAACTTCCGAAAAAACCCGTTCCGAGGAAAATTATCGCTCTTTTTCAGATAATATGAGACCTCTGTTAAAAAGAGCAGAAATGTTGGGGGTTAATGTTGGCATAGAGCCTGTGTGCAGCCACACAATATGGTCACCGCAGGTTATGCGAAGATTTATTGATGATATGAATTCAGATAGTCTTAAGGTTATTCTTGATGTTTCTAATATGATAGATATGTCAAACAGAGATGGACAACGGGATATTATTAATGAATCATTTGACCTTTTCGGTGACAAAATAGCTGTTTTGCATCTTAAGGATTACACTTTTGATTCCCAAGGCAGAAAGACTTTTGCTCAAATCGGAACAGGCGAGCTTATGAAAGAACTTATTTTTGAAAGAATGACAGAGCTGGAAAACCCTCCCGGAATTATTCTTGATGAAACTAAAGCAGAGCTTTATGAAGAAAGCATAAAAGCTCTTGGCGGATTGATATGTGATTGACAATTTAAACTTCTTTTAAGAGAGGTAGTGATTTTTATGTTTAAAATTATAAGGAAAAAAGCTTTGAATGAAACAGTAACTCTTATGGATATATATGCTCCCCGTGTGGCAAAAAAAGCCGAACCCGGACAGTTCATAATTCTTCGTGTGGACGAAACCGGCGAAAGAATCCCTCTCACAGTGGCAGATTTTGACCGTGAAAAGGGTACAGTCACTATAATTTTTCAGATTGTCGGAGCTACAACTGAAAAACTGAACATGAAAAACGAAGGCGACTCAATAGCCGATTTTGTTGGACCACTCGGTAATGCAACAAACACCGACGGTCAAAAGAAGGTTGCCATAGTAGGTGGCGGCGTTGGAGCAGCAATAGCCTACCCGGTTGCCAAAAAGTTTTTTCAAAAGGGCTGCGAGGTTCATTCCATAGTAGGCTTCAGAAGCAAGGACATTGTTATTCTGGAGGATGAGTTTAAAAATGCATCTTCAAAATTTGTACTGATGACAGATGATGGCACTGCCGGAGAAAAAGGTCTTGTTACCGATGCTCTCAGACAGCTCATCGAATCAGGCGAAGAATATGACGAGGTCATAACAATAGGCCCCTTAATGATGATGAAGTTTGTATGCAAGCTCACTAAAGAGTTCAATATCAAAACTATTGTAAGTATGAATCCCATTATGATTGACGGCACAGGAATGTGCGGCGGATGCAGACTGACTGTTGGCGGTGAAACAAAATTTGCCTGTGTTGACGGGCCTGAGTTTGACGGTCATCTCATTGATTTTGATGAAGTTATTGCCCGCAGTTCAATGTACCGTGATTTTGAGCGTCACAAACACGAGGAAACCTGCAATCTTTTTAAGAAAGCGGAGGATAAGTAAATGGCAAATATGTCTTTGGTAAAAAATGAAATGCCCTCTCAGGACCCTGCGGTTAGAAGCCGCAATTTTGACGAGGTTGCTCTTGGATATACAAAGGAACAGGCAATCGACGAAGCAAAAAGGTGTCTTAATTGCAAAAACAAGCCTTGTGTGGGCGGCTGCCCGGTGAAAATCGACATTCCATCTTTTATTGCAAAGGTCGCAGAAGGCGATTTTGCCGCTGCCTATGAGATAATTTCCGCTTCAAGCTCTCTTCCGGCAGTATGCGGAAGGGTTTGCCCCCAGGAAAATCAGTGTGAGGGAAAATGCGTTAGGGGAATAAAGGGTGAGCCTGTTGCAATAGGCAGACTTGTACGCTTTGTTGCCGACTGGTACAATGAAAATATAAATGTAAAAAAACAGGCGCCTCAGCCTAACGGTCACAAGGTTGCAATTGTCGGCTCGGGACCGTCGGGTCTCACTTGTGCGGGAGATCTCGCCAAAAAAGGCTATGAAGTGACTGTTTTTGAAGCACTTCACACTCCCGGCGGTGTTTTGGTATATGGAATACCTGAGTTTCGTCTTCCTAAATCTATTGTTGCCAAAGAAATTGATGGATTAATAGAGCTTGGAGTAAAAATTGAAACCGACACAGTAATCGGCAGAACTGTTTCCGTTGATGAGCTTCTTACAGACGAAGGCTTTGATGCCGTGTTTATCGGCTCCGGTGCAGGTCTTCCCAAATTTATGAATATTCCCGGTGAAAATCTGAAGGGTGTGTATTCGGCAAATGAGTTTTTAACAAGAGTTAATCTTATGAAAGCCTATAAACCCGAATCCGATACACCTGTTCAGAAAGCCTCAAAATCAGTTGTTGTCGGCGGTGGAAATGTTGCTATGGATGCAGCTCGCTGTGCAATGAGACTTGGTGCAGACGAAGTGAGCATTGTTTATCGCCGTTCTCTCGATGAGCTTCCTGCCCGTAAGGAAGAGGTTGAACACGCAATGGAAGAAGGCATCAACTTCCGACTTCTCACAAATCCCGTTGAAATTCTTGGTGACAAAAGCGGATTTGTAAGAGGCATAAAATGTGTTGAAATGGTGCTTGGAGAACCCGATGCATCAGGCAGGAGAAAACCTGTTGTGAAAGAAAACAGCGAATTTGTAATTGAATGTGATAGTGTCATAATGTCTATCGGCACATCTCCCAATCCACTTATCAAACAGACTACCGACGGTCTTGAAACAAAGCCCTGGGGCGGAATTATAGCCGATGAAGCAAGCGGAAAAACCTCAAAAGAGGCAGTTTATGCCGGCGGTGATGCGGTTACCGGCGCTGCAACGGTAATTCTTGCAATGGGTGCAGGCAAAACTGCTGCAGAGGCGATAGATGAGTATCTGACAAGTAAATAAAGTAAATGTATTGGAGGTATGGGTCTATGTTTAAAGACAGAGATATAGTATGTTTTCTTGGCGACAGCATCACCGCCGGAGGCAGATGGATGGCGGAGGTTTATCAGCTTCTTCGCAAAAAGTATAAAATAAAGTGCTACAACTGCGGTGTTTCGGGCAGCAGTGCAAGAAAAGCCATGCACTATCTCAAAAGCGAATGCCTGGTTTTAAATCCGGATTATGTGTCAATTATGTTTGGTATAAACGATATTGATATTTCTCTTTATGAAAAAGAAAAACAAGGTCTTGCCGACATTGAAGAAAAGAAACAGGCAGCTATTGACCGCTATGTCGCAAGCTACAGAAGCATTCTCGAGCAGATTGTTGCATCGGGTGCAAAACCCATCATATGCATTCCCGTGCCCTATGATAATGTGAGTGATGTGGAAAAGGAAAATATTCCCTGTCAGGTAGGTCTCGACAGGCTCGAGCCCTATCTTCGCTCCTTTGCAGAGGAATTTGATTGCCCGGTTGTTGATTTTAAAACTACATTCAAAAAATTCCTTGGTCAGGAAGGTGTTATGAATCCAGACCGTGTTCACCCCACACCAAAAGGTCATCACATTATGGCACAGACCTATCTTAAGGAAATCGGCGAAATTGAAAACTGTAATTTTGAAACTCCCTTTGAATTTGAAGAATGGAATCAGAAGCGGTTCGACATGGAACAGAAGATTCATTTAACAAATTTCGTTGAATTCTGCTTATTTTTCGATTCTGCGTGGTCAAAGGACCTCACATATGAAGAGAAAAAAGCAATGGCTAAAAAAGGTTATGATGAAGAAGAAGACAAAGAGTGCTTTGCTGCTCAGGCATTTTTGCAGTACATAGATAACATTGATAAACGAACCAAAATCCGTGGTGAGATTGTTGAGCTTACCCTGTTTTGATCAGTCACATATTATCCGTGCAGCTGTCGGAGAATTAAACAAAGTCAAGAACTATTTAGAGAAAAATCGAAATAGTTCTTGACTTTGTTTTGTT
>JAZNUS010000188.1:0-8286 GCA_045592485.1 Clostridia bacterium
TATTTTGTGGATAGTATGGAAAAGTCGCTGACTTTACCACACTACCCACAAAAACTACTACTGCTGCTAAAAAACGCACAGACAAAATACACATTGAAAATTTTTTTGATAAAAATGGGTCATATGTTTGACAACTGCAGAGCAAATCATTTTTAAAATCACCAAAAACTATTGACTTAAGTCGGCTTATGGAGTATAATCAATCTGTTATCATAAATACGAAGCTATGCTGGTGTGGCTCAGTCGGTAGAGCAATTGATTCGTAATCAATAGATCGTCGGTTCAAGTCCGATCACCAGCTTGACGAAAAAAGACAGAATCCAATGGGATATCTGTCTTTTTTGCTTTATAGGAAGTTTCTTTCCTATAAAGCAAAAAACTTTGATTATATTGCCGTGTAATTTTTTTTGAAAAGCTGTGATATATTGATATTCAGTTGCAGAAGAAAATGATACTGCAGATAAAAATTAAAAAATTACGCAATAAGGTATTGAAAAAATTTTCATTATATGATATAATCTGCCTGTAAATTACTTGACAAAAACGAAAATTTTTTTCGGAGGTTTATTATGCTTGACTACAAACTCAAAATCGGACTTGTTCCTGATGTTCGCGATCTTGGTGATTTTGACACTAGAAAAGGTATTTTTGATCCGAGAATTGCAAGCAAAATCAAAGATGGTATAGTTAAATACATTAAAGATAATTTCACAGATGAGCAAACAAGCTTTTGTGACATGGAATGGCTCAATCCGTTGGGGGTGTACTATAAAAACTCTGATTGCACAAAGGTTTGTGAATATTTAAAATCCGAAAGTGTTGATGCAATTTTTATTATCAACTGTAATTTCGGTAATGAAGAAGCATGCGGCAGACTTGCAAAGAATATGGGTGTGCCTGTACTTCTTTGGGGACCTCAGGACATGATTTTCGACGAAGACGGTATGCGCTATACCGATGCACAGTGCGGACTTTTTGCAATAAGCAAACAGCTTCGCCGTTATAAGGTTCCTTTTTCATACATTGAGAATTGCCCTGTTGAAAGCCCTGTGTTTGCAGATGGATTTAAAAAGTTCCTTTCTGTCGTAACAATGGTTAAAAATTTCAAAAAGCTTGCTATAACTCAGGTCGGAACCCGCCTTACGCCTTTTAAAAGCGTAATGTATAACGAGCTTGAAATGACAGAAAAGTTTGGCTTTAATCTCAACAATGTCAATCTTTTGAACTTTGAGAAAAAGTTTGATGCTGCAATGGAGTCTCACAAAACAGACCTCGAAAAAGACCTTGCCGATCTTAAAGAAAAATATAATGTAGGAACAATGGATGATTTGTCACTTACAAAGCTTCTTTGCTTTGTGTATGTATATAAAGAAATTTTCGAAGAAACAGGTGCAGATATTGTTTCAACTGAGTGTTGGTCAGCTCTTCCTGCCACATTTGGTGTTAACCCATGTCTTGCTATGAGCATTCTCGCAGATCAGGGCTATCCCATTGTTTGTGAAAGTGATGTTCACGGTGCAGTTACAAATGCACTTCTGTTATCTGCTTCCCGAGGAAAGATGGTTCCGCTCTTTGGCGAATTTACCGTGAGACATCCCGAAAACAAAAATGCAGAGCTTCTCTGGCATTGTGGCCCCTTTGCACTTTCCTGCAAGGCTTGCAACAGTGAAGCAAAAATTTTTAATGGTAAACCATCGTTCAGAGCAAAAGACGGAACATATACAATCTCCCGTTTTCAGGGCGATGAAGGAAAATATACCCTCCTCGGAGGCAAGTTCAACACAGTTGACGGCCCTTATACATTCGGTACATATATGTGGGCTGAATTTAATGATATGTCAAAGGTAGAGAAAAAACTTATAAACGGTCCCTACATTCATCATATGTCTGAAATTTATGATGATTACACATGGGAGCTTGAAGAGTTCTGTAAATATATTCCCGGACTTGAATATGACCCCATTGAAGAATAAATTATATACTGAAGAAGGTGTTAAAAGGTGATTATCAAAGGCGGAACAGTAATAACTCCATTTGAAAAGAAATATGATACCAATGTTATCTGCAGTGATGACCGGATAACTTCTATCGGCGGTGAAAGCGGCAGCGGAGATGTGTTTGATGCAACAGGACTTTATGTGCTTCCTGGACTTGTTGACATTCACACTCATGGTGGATTTGGCGGCGACTATATGGATGCAACAGAGGAATCTTTCGATAAAGCACTTGACTTTCAGTCCCAAAACGGTGTGACTTCGGTTCTTGCAACCTCAATGACTGCACCTGTTGAAGAAATCGAGCTTATGCTTGCTATGACACGAAAATATATGAAACGAACCGACACCCCGGCAAGAATTGTCGGTGCTCATCTTGAAGGTCCGTATATTTCATACAAGAAAAAGGGTGCACAGCCCGAAGCATTTTTGCGTGTCCCCAAAAGAGACAGCTATGACTTTATAATTAATAACAAGGATGTTGTAAAAGAGGTTACCATTGCAACAGAACTCGATGGTGCAATTGATATGATAAAGGAACTTCGCGCAAACGGAATCCTTGTGTCATGCGGTCACGACGATGGCAGAGAAGACACCATCTGGCCTGCAATTGATGCCGGACTTTCCCACTGCACTCACTGGTACTGTGCAATGTCAACAGCTAACATTGTTGATGGTGTGAGAAGTGTCGGTATGATGGAAGCAGGTCTTGCAGATCCGAGAGTTACAATTGAGCTTTTAGCTGACAATCACCACATAATTCCAACACTTGCCCGTCTTGCCTACAAGTGTAAGGGTCCTCTCGGAATGTGTGTTGTTTCCGATTGTCTCAGAGCGGCAGGTCTTGAAGCAGGGGATAAAATATATAACCTCGGTAAAGATGGCGGTACACCTCATTATTTCAAAATAACCAACGGTCTTGCAAGACTTCTTGACGGCACCTTTGCCGGAAGTGTTCAGCCCGTAAGTCAGATGATAAAAAATCTTACAAACGACGGTCACATTCCTTTTGAGGATGCAGTTTGTGCTGCCAGCTACACTCCTGCAAAGATTATTGGTATGGACGATGAAATCGGCTCAATCAGTGTTGGCAAAAAAGCAGATTTCTGCATAATGGATAGAGAAATGAATGTTGTTGCAACAATACTTAACGGTAAAGTAGTATATAAAAAATAATTTGAAGGAGAAATAACAATGAACAACACTTACACATGCACACCCGAAGAATTTAAAACCAATTGCAAAATCCCTCTTCGTGTTATGGAAAGAGAAGACGATATGTATGAGGAAATTGCACAGATTATGGTAGACACCATTAAGGCAAAAAATGGAGAAAAAACCCTCATTATATGTCCGGTTGGTCCCATAAAGCAGTATCCTATATTTGCAAAAAAAGTTAATGAAGAAAGAATAAGCCTTAAAAATGTGTGGTTTATAAATATGGATGAATATCTTGACGAAAATGATGAACTCATCAGCAAAGATTCCATCCTCAGTTTCCGCACAACAATGGATAACCTTTGCTATTCTCAGATTGATCCCGACCTTGTTATGCCCGAAAACCAGAGACTTTTCCCCATTCCCGGAAAAGAGTCTGAAGCAGATAAGCTCATTGAAGAAATGGGTGCTGACCTTTGCCTCACAGGCGTTGGCATAAACGGTCACATCGCCTTTAACGAACCCCCTGAGGCAACAGACCCAATTTCAGATGCCGATTTTGAAAACATTTCAACCCGTTGCATGAACATCGCCCGCGAAACAATAACCAATAATGGTGCCAACAAAATTTGCGGAGCACTTGATGTATTTCCCAAAAGATGCATCACTCTTGGCATGAAACAGCTCCTTTCAGCTAAAAAATTCAAGGTGTATCTCTATTGTAACTGGCAGTGGGGTATAATGAGAAAAATCGGACTGGAGGATGCAAATCGCACAGCACCCGCTTCTTTCCTTCAGCATCATCCCGATGCCGAAATGGTTGTTACAAAAGACCTTTATGAAAAGATGGTGTTTTAATTAATGAAAAGGTTTGTCTTGTATTCCGATCTTAAGCCCGAAAAGGTTGAAGAATATAAAAATCTTCATCTTAATCCGTGGCCTGAAATTTGTGAACTCATAAAAGAAGCACATATTTGCAATTATTCCATAAGTGTTCGGGGAACATCGGTATTCACTTTCTATGAATACACAGGTGATGACTACGATGCCGACATGGAAAAAATGGGAGAAAGTCTCAAAATGCAGGAATGGTGGAGCCACACAAAACCATGCTTTCTTCATCATGAAGAGGGTTGGTATTATGAAGATCTTGATGAGGTGTTCTGGCTTAAATAGAAAGCTTTTGGATAATTGTCCGAAATAATTATCATTCATTTTTTAGGAGGTAGCATAAAATGTTGCCTCCATTTGCTTTTCCTAAAAATAAATAATAGACAGACTGGAAATATCCAGTTTCATACTAGAATCAAATCCGGACGCAATGATGCTTACTTTGTGTTTTGTTATCTATTTCCGCCCATTAAGGCTTTGTCATAATATGCTCTTTCGCCACCGATGAATTTCGGTCTGGTTCTTGCCGCAGTAACAGGCGCTTCGCCTATGTATTTTACAGAAAGTCTGAGGGGAACTGCAACTTTTTTCAAGTGCATACCAATGAGAGTAGCACCAATATCTATTCCTGCATCAGCTTTAATTTCCTCAACTGCAACAGGGTTTTCAAAATGTTCGTAGGCCTGAGTTGCAAATGAGCCGCCTGCTTTGGGCTGAGGTACAACATTAACCTGCTCTGCAAAGGGAACAGCGGCTCTTTCGACGATAATAGCCCGATTCAGATGCTCACAGCACTGAGCGGCAAGATAGATTCCTTTTTCTTTAAAGACCTCATAAATGCTTTCAAAAAGAACCTTTGCAGTGTCGGGACTTGAATTTGTTCCAAGCTTTGAACCGAGCACTTCGCTTGTTGAACATCCGATAACACAAATATCTCCGCTTTTAAGAGCAGCTTTTTCAATTATTTCTTCGGCGGCTTGTTTTGCCTGGATTGCAATGTTATTCATAATTTAATCCTCCGTTTGCTTACTGTGTCTATTATACCATAAGTAAAAATGCTTGCTTGCATGGGCATTTTTACGCAGCCGTCAATGTTGCAGAATGTACAGAGTACATTGACGGCGAAGTCGTAAAAGCTTGCTGTGCAAGATTTACTGCCTATATTATATCACAAATAATCTTTGATTTCAAATCTTTTTGCGATAATATTCAACATTAATTTTCATTCCGTCAAATTCCTCTTGACCGGTATGGATAAGGGTTTTGAAACCCATATTAAGATAACGCCTTTTGTTTTCCGAATCATCGGGTTCAACGCCCAGGGAAAGATATTTAAATCCCATAGCAGAAAGGGTTTTTTCGATGAATTTGAAAAGTAAAGAAAAATATCCTTTGTTGCGCATATGTTCAACTGTAAGAAAATTAAAGAGATAAGCACACTCCTTGCTTACGACATACTCTTTGTTCTGAGTAAACTCATCATCTTCGGATATGGTGGCAGAGCCTTGGGTAATCACCTCGTCGCCAATATATCCGTAAAAAAACATTCTTGTATTTGCACTTAGGCTTTTAAGCCGTTTATCTCTCTGATTCGGAAGATAGGGGTCATGCGGATCTTCCATGATTAATTTTTTGTAATAGTTTTTTATATCGTCATCGGTTGCGATTTTAACATAAAATTCTTCATTCATTTAACACACCTCCCTGTTATTCTAGCTCAATATACAAATTAAGTCAAGTACAGTGACGGAATTAAAGGCATAATTAGCCATTTTATATATTGATATAATGTTTTTTTTGTGATACAATAATTTTAATGAAAGTATATAAAGAAAGGAAGTTCTGAAAATGAGTGAAGAATGTACACATAACTGTGAAACCTGCTCTGCAAACTGTGGTTCAAGAGAGCAGAAAAGTCTTATAGAAAATCCAAATGAAATGTCAAAAATCGGCAAAGTAATCGGTGTTGTAAGCGGCAAAGGCGGCGTTGGTAAGTCTATGGTTACCTCTATGCTTTCTGTTCTTTCACGCCGTAAAGGCTATAAAACCGGTATTCTTGATGCCGATATCACCGGCCCTTCAATTCCCAAAGCTTTTGGCGTTAGCGAAAAAGCAAAGGGCAATGAATTTGGTATTTTGCCTTGCAAAACTAAAACCGGTATTGATATTATGAGTATCAATCTTCTTCTTGAAAACGAAACCGATCCTGTTGTGTGGAGAGGTCCTGTTATTGCCGGAACCGTAAAACAGTTCTGGACCGATGTTATCTGGGATACTGACTATATGTTCATTGATATGCCTCCCGGAACAGGTGATGTTCCTCTTACAGTGTTCCAGTCTATCCCTGTTGACGGTATCGTAATTGTTACATCTCCTCAGGAGCTTGTTTCCATGATTGTGGGCAAAGCTGTAAAGATGGCAAATCTTATGAATGTGCCAATTCTCGGAATTGTTGAAAATATGTCATATTTTGAATGCCCTGATTGCGGCAAAAAACACAGTGTATTCGGAGAGAGTCACATCGAAGATATAGCCGCACAGTATTCAATCGACACAATTTGTCGGTTGCCCATTAACCCCAAGGTTGCCGCAGGCTCTGATGCAGGAATGATTGAGCTTTTTGACGGTGAGTGGCTCAACGAGCTTTCCGACAAAATTGAAAATCTTTGATTTGAGGCTTTAAAATGATAAAAACAAATGCAATGCGAATGCTTGACAGAGCAAAAATTCAATATGAACCAATCGAATATGTTCCCGACGAAAATGATCTTTCCGGAATAAACATCGCCAATCAGGTTGGTCTTGACTATGAAATGGTTTTTAAAACTCTTGTTGCCAAAGGCGACAAAACAGGGCCTGTTGTTATGTGCATACCCGTTGACAGAGAAATTGATCTCAAAAAAGCGGCAAGTGCAATGGGCAACAAAAAGCTTGAAATGGTTCATGTTAAGGATTTACTCGGACTCACCGGATACATTCGTGGCGGTTGTTCACCAATCGGCATGAAAAAGAAGTTTCCGACATTCATTAATAAATCTTGCGAAAATCACGAAAAAATAACTGTCAGTGCAGGTGTCAAAGGGTGTCAGCTTCTTTTGAACACTTCTGAACTTATATCATACACTGAAGCGAAGCTGTGCGACCTTACGACAGATAAAGTGGAGTAAATTTTATGAAAACAGTTTTAGTTACCGGCGGAACACGGGGAATTGGAAAGGCATGCTGCGTGAAATTCCTTGAAAAAGGGTTCAGAGTCATTGCCACCTATGAAAAGAATGATGACGAAGCTAAAAGATTTTCCGATGAATACAAATGTTCCGATTTGCTTGTATTAAAATGTAATATGGCAGATTTTGACCAGGTCAGTTTGCTTTTTAATCGCATTGAAAAAGAGTATGGCGGAGTTGATATTCTTGTTAATAACGCCGGAATTGCCCAGCAGAAAATGTTTTGTGACATTTCCCGTGATGACTGGGACAGAATGTTTGATGTGAATGTGGGCTCTGTGTACAACACGGTCAAATTTGTGTATAACCATATGGTGAGTAAAAAATGGGGCAGAATCATCAATCTGTCTTCCATATGGGGAATAACCGGAGCCTCATGCGAGGTTCACTACAGTGCATCAAAGGCTGCCGTCATCGGTTTCACAAAAGCTCTCGCAAAAGAACTCGGTCCGTCGGGCATATGCGTGAACTGTGTTGCTCCGGGAGTTATTTCAACCAACATGAATGCTCATCTCTCGGATGAGGATTTTGAATCGCTGTGTGACGAAACACCGCTATGCCGTCTTGGAACTCCCGAAGAAGTTGCATCAACAGTATGTTTTCTTGCATCAGATGAAGCTTCCTTCATAACCGGACAGGTCATAAGTCCAAACGGAGGAATAGTTATTTAAATTGAAAAACCGGACAGCGGCAAAATATAAAGATTTTGCCGTCGTCAGACTGTGTAAAAACAGCTAATCTGAATTGATTTCAAACCATTTTCAAGCAGAAAAATGTTGAAATTATCGATATTTGATTTGATATACAATCTATCAAATCGGTTGATTGTTGTTTTATTCTGTTTAACTGTTCAACAAGTTCAGGTACCCTGAATATACTGAGTACCCGTTTTAAATTGTACGTGATAACATGAAGATAATTTTCGGTTTTCACATTCTCCAACCTTTGGGTAAGAAAATGTGTAAATCCAAGTATCCGTTTCATCGTTCCGAAAGGATGTTCTACAAGTTGTTGTC
>JAZNUS010000189.1:0-12166 GCA_045592485.1 Clostridia bacterium
AAATGCTGAATGAGCTTATTGACAAGATTGAGGTTTACCAATCTGAAAAGATTGACGGTAAGACAGTACAAAGACTTAAAATACATTACACTTGCATAGGAACTCTTGAAATTCCTGATATGGATTTGATACCTGAAAACAGTGTTAAAATCCATACAAGACAAGGTGTAGATGTTCACTTTGACACAAGAGCCTGTGTAGCAGTATGAAACATATACGGCAATAAAAAACGAGTGTTCTCATAGAACTTCTTAAATCCTATAAGAACACTCGTAATGGTGCGGATGAAGGGACTTGAACCCCCACGATAAAATCACTAGATCCTAAGTCTAGCGCGTCTGCCAATTCCGCCACATCCGCATATTAAGTTTTACCTCTTAATTTTTACACGGTGGAGGTACACCGAGGAGGAGCGTATCGCTTGATCCTCATCTATGAAAACGGTAAAAACCGTAATCAACAATAAAATCACATACAGGACGGAACCTAAGTCTAGCGCGTCTGCCAATTCCGCCACAGGCGCATATTAAATTTTACCTCTTGATTTTTACACGGGAGAGGTTACCCGAGGAGGAGCAAAATCGCTTAATCCTCATCTATGAAAACGGAAAAACCGTAATCAACAATTCTTTCACCGAGGTGGATGAAGCAAAGTCTAGCGCGTCTGCCAATTCCGCCACATCCGCATATTAAGTTTTTCCCTCTTAATTTTTACACGGTGGAGGTACACCGAGGAGGAGCATATCGCTTAATCCTCATCTATGAAAACGGAAAAATCCGTAATCAACAATAAAATCACATACAGGACGGAACCTAAGTCTAGCGCGTCTGCCAATTCCGCCACAGCCGCATATTAAGTTTTACCTCTTAAATTTTACACGGGAGAGGTTACCCGAGGAGGAGCAAAATCGCTTAATCCTCATATATGAAAACGGAAAAACCGTAATCAACAATAAATTCACCGAGGTGGATGAAGCAAAATCTGGCGCGTCTGCCAATTCCGCCACGCCCGCAAATCGACAAACAGAATTATAGCACAAAACCCGGAATGTGTCAACACTTTTTATTTTAAATCAATAATTTTTCCGTCAAGATTTTTCCATTGAAAACATCCGTTTTCATATATCATATATCCGTGCTGCGATCCTTCCTTCGGAATGGATACAGAACCAGGATTTATGTAGGTGTATCCGTCTTTTTCAATATGCACCGGAATATGTGTGTGCCCGTGAAGAAGCACATCTCCCTTTGAAATGGGCGGAAGCTTGTCGAGGTTATAAATATGACCATGAGTGGCATAGATGGTTATTTTTCCATCATAAATAACGCAGTAGTCTGCAAGAACAGGGAAGGATAGAACCATCTGGTCAACCTCTGTGTCACAGTTTCCCCGTACACAAAGAATTTTGTCTTTAAGATTATTCAGCATTTCAATTACTTCTTTTGGGTTGTAGTCCTTTGGCAAATCGTTTCTTGGACCGTGATAAAGAATGTCTCCCAAAAGAAGAATTTTGTCAGCATTCTCTCTGCAAAATGCGTCAATCATTTTCTTGCAGTAATAAGCTGAACCGTGAATGTCCGATGCAATGAAAAGCTTCATGGCGAGTCTCCTTACGAATTAATGTTTGATTTATTAAGAATTTTTAAAACAACCGGTGCAACCAGTGCTGTTAATATAATTTCCGGTATCATATATGCACCGTTATATATGACAGAATATATCAGGCTTAATGCTTGTGTTGATGCATTGCTTAAAACAAAATTACAGAAAGGCTTTAGAAATCCTATTTGCATCAGACCTGTTGCATCACCGAAAAACCACTGTGCCCACGAACCAAAAAATATGTATCCTGAAATTATGTGCATAACATACCTTGCAAAAAGAGCAACAATACTTCCGAGCATAATTTCGCCTGCCCGGTTTTTGAATTTGTTTTTGAAAATTCCGCTGATTCCAAGAACTGTATAGGCAAGAATGTAATCAATCACACAAATGCATATGGCTGATGAAAGTGCCATTTTTGCATCACCCGGCAGAAAAAAAGCTGAAACAGTGTCAAAGCCTGTTGCGAGCTGTAAAAGAGAAAAGACAAAGGATGCAAATAATCCCCAGCGGCAACCATACATGTACGATAAAATTACAACAGGAAGCATTGACACGAGTGTTACAGACCCACCGAATGGGAGCTGAATAATCCGTATTAATGACAGAATTGTTGCAAATGCCAGAAGCATTGCTGTTGTTACAAGTTTTTTTGTTTTCATTAAAAACATCTCCTTTAAAAATTAAGATGTTTGGGTTGCCAAGACAACAACTCAGGCGCCCTTAATACTGACATTTTTCAGCCTTTTGGAGCGTCTTTTTGAAAACAAAACGGCATCCCCAAAAAGGTATGCCGAAAAACACAGATATTTCCCTCCGTTGGCATTACCCAAATCAGGTTAATGGGTCGGAAAAGCTATATTTTCCCTCTCAGCCTGTTTGCCCAAGCTCCCCTTGATGATGTATTATAGCACCGAAAAATCGTTTTGTCAACATTTTTATGATTGACTTAAATTCTTTAATTTGATATAATGTTTTCTGAGGAGATAATTCTTATGTTTAATAAATTTATAAAAGCAACAACCGAATATACCGACATCGGTAAAAATGTTCCTGCACCATATATCCGCAAAGGCTTCAATCTCGATTTTGTTCCCGATAATGCAAAGCTCTGTGTTTGTACGCCGGGATTTTACGAGCTTTGGGTTAACGGTAAAAACATAACAAAAGGTGCGCTTGCACCATATATTTCCAATCCTGATGAAATGGTTTGCTATGATGAATATGAAATATCATCTCATCTTGTTAAAGGAAAAAATGCAATTGGTCTGATTCTCGGAAACGGATTTGCCAATCAGGCAATAAATCTGTGGCAGTTTTCAAAAGCAGAGTTTCGTGCACCACTTTGCGTTTCTGTTTCAATGAATGCAAGTGGTGAGGGAGAAAAGTTTAAACTTGAAAGCGATGAGAGCTTTAAATGTCATTTTTCGCCTGTTATTTATGATATGTACCGCTATGGAACCCATTATGATGCCCGACTTGAAATTGACGGTTGGAGTGAAGCCTGGTTTGACGACAGCTCGTGGGAAAATTCAATGATAGCAGATAGACCCAAAGGGGAGATTGTTCCTTTTAATTCCAATCCAATAACTCCACAATATGAAATAGCACCTTCATCCATTGCTTTTCAGAAGGATTTCTGCTATTTGAAAACTTCCTATCACAAGGGTGAGGATATTCCATTTACACATGTTGACGAAGGCTATCTTTATGATTTTTCAAAAACTGTTGCAGGTGTCTGTCGTCTTAAAATCAAGGGTGAGGCCGGTCAGAAAATCACAATCCGTCATTGTGAAAGACTGTCCCCCGAAGGTAATTTTAATGTTAATTCAATATACACATTCAACGATGATTACAAAGACTACATTCATCTTTTTCAGACCGATGTATATATTCTTAAAGGCGGAGAAGAAGAAATATGGCTTCCTCCCTTTACTTACCACGGTTTTCGTTATGCTTTCGTTGAGGGTATAACAGAGGCACAGGCAACAAAAGAGCTTTTAACGGCAGTTGTACTCAATTCTGACATCAGACAAATCGGAGGCTTTGAATGCTCCGATGATATAATTAACAAGCTTTACAATATGACAATTCTTGCAGATGTTTCTAATTTCCACTATTTTCCCACAGACTGTCCGCAAAGAGAAAAAAACGGATGGACAGGGGATGCATCTGCTTCTGCTCAACAATATCCTTACTTCTTCGATTGCGGAAAAAGTCTCAATTTCTGGCTGAAATCAATGGCATACACCCAGCGAGATGGTATGCTGCCGTGTATTGTTCCTACAAGCGGATGGGGCTACACCTGGGGGAATGGTCCTGCATGGGACAGTGCATCGGTTAACATTCCATATTATCTCTATAAATATACCATGGACAAGTCATATATTTCAGATAATGCTGATATGATAATAAATTATCTCAGGTATATTTCCCAAAGAAGGGACAGCAACGGTCTCATTGCAGTTGGGTTGGGGGACTGGTGTCAGCCCGGTTCGGACAATGTTAACATTTCAGCTCCCCTCAGGCTTACCGATACTGCAATGGTTTATGATATGTGTGTAAAATCGGCATATATGTTCGGTGAGGTAAATCGCATTGATGATAAAAAATATGCTCTCGATCTTGCCTTCGAGCTTCGCCGTGACATAAGAGAGCATCTGATAGACTTTTCTACAATGACCGCTGAAGGTAGCTGTCAGACATCTCAGGCTTTTCTTTTGTC
The DNA here is from genome assembly GCA_045592485.1 of Clostridia bacterium. Classification (GTDB taxonomy): domain Bacteria; phylum Bacillota; class Clostridia; order UMGS1810; family UMGS1810; genus RGIG1828. The sequence goes on from JAZNUS010000189.1 coordinate 4,329, forward strand.
TCTCGGAATATTTGAAAAAGATGAAGAAGAAAAAGCATACAAACGGTTGCTTGATTTTATTTTTGAAAAAGATAATCATGTATTTTGCGGTGTTATCGGTCTTCGTCACATTTTTGAAGTTCTTTGTAAGGGTGGCGATGCAGAGCTTGCACTTCAGATGATAACCCGTCCCGATGAACCATCCTATGGTGCAATGATTGAAAGGGGAGCTACTGCCCTTTGCGAAGCCCTTGAGGAAAACGGTGTTCAGGAATCAGGCAATCATCATTTCTTTGGCGATATAATCAGAGTTTTTGCATCATGCATTGCAGGCCTTGAAATCAATCCCGAAATGACCGATGCCAACAGTGTTCTTATTTCACCAATTTTCACGCAAAAGCTTACATCTGCAAAAGCATTTCGCCTTTGTCCCGAAGGTAGGGTGAGTACAGAGTGGAAAAGAGAAGGAGACAAGGTCTTTGTTACTGTTGAAATTTCCGGTGGTGTACAAGGCAGATTTGTATATGGCAATATTGATGAAAAGCTTTTCGAAGGAATAAACACTTTTTGTATTGAAAATAAATAAAGACAAAATTTAGGCTGTGAGCTTTCAAATGATCTCACAGCCTTATTTACGCTTGTTACTTGAGCATCCAGAAACATTCGGGATTTCCGACATCAGTTGTTATTAATGTATTATATCCTTCGCCATTGTCGGCTGTAACATATATTGTATAGCATTTTCCGTTCTCAAGGGTGACATTTTCTGTGAGAGCAAGAGTTTTTCCGCTGCTATCTTTTACGGAAAAACGATATTCTCCCGGAACAAAACCGATGTATTTGCTGACCTCTCCGCTTGTTATGTCACGACAAAAGCAGGTGTTACGAAATGTAATGTTTATTTTTCTGTTATCGAATCCGGCGTAATAAATTTTGAGATATGCATATCCCGGATCGCGGATCTCATTAACTTCTTTGATTTTAGCAAGAAAAATTTTCTCGTCAGAGCTAAAAGAAACAAATGTACAAATATCGCAAGGTGAAAGTATTTCCGATGAGTCGCACAAAAGCTTTCCGGTTTTTTTATCTTTAATTGTCACGCAAACCTTGCCCCGTGACCATTTTCTGTATCCGCTTGTTCGAATGCTTTCCCGTGGTGAGAATTTTTTTAAATTACCAACATAAAATTCGTCATTGCAGTTTTTTGTGAGACTTACAAAGCGTATGTATGGATTGAAAATAATAGAATTTGCCGCTTCATTCATTAACTTCACCGCCATTTGGTGACGATTCGAAGGTTTTTCCCGGCAATACATCGTCTATACTCATATTTTCAAATTTTTTTATGTTTTCATCATTTGTTTCACCAATCTCCGAATTTGTTATGGTAAATTCGAGGTCTTCATCCTTTTCACTTACTTTAAAAGGAGTAATTGAGGCTTCCTCTTTAAAAGAGATAAGCTTGTCAAGAAAAGAGCACATATCCTCGAGATTTTTACCCATTTTTTCAACTTCTGAAACAATTTCGCCAAGCATTGCTGTTATCTGAAGATTTTCCGTGCTATATGAACGGGCTAAATAATTATTGACAGACATTTTGTTATTCCTTTCACTGTTGTTTGGTTCGGATATCTTTTTGTTATGATTACCGGCTGTACCCTCGAGCCTAAAGCTTGCATCATAAAGAATTTTGTCAAAATAAATACCCGGCTTAATACCTTTCTCTCTCATGCGATCAAAATTTTTGCTTCGTGCAATTATTCGTGGTTTTGAAAAGCTTTCCCCGCCGTTGGTGCTTACACTTTCCATAACCGTATCGTTTTCAGTCCACCTCAGTGTTATGGATTCGTTTTTTGCAAATAGTGAAATATCGCAGTTCTTCGATACGGCAAAAGTAATTATTTTTTCATTATCATTTTCGTCAAGGCTATTAAAAATCAGTGATAAAACATTTTTACGAGGTTCAGTGTATGCAATGAAGGTGTTAAAACCGTTGTTTATTGCACACATCGAAAAAATATTTTTATCAGCCATAAAATTGCCCGACGAGATTGTTGAAAAATCCCGGTCAAGTTCGGTCATCATTCGCTGACCTTTGGAGCTTCTGTAAAACAGACATATGTTGCCGTTTTTATTTGTACATAAGCAAAAATCACGCTTTGTGTCGAGAAGGTCAACCACAACCGGAACACCATATAAATTGTCTTCCGAAAAAATATGCCTTACAAGCATAACAGAGCCGCTATGCTCCATTGCATAAAATCCGCATAATGTTCCGAAGCTTTCAGCAAGATAAACAGAGCTTATTTTTTGCTTTTTTTCTTTGTTTACAAATATGTTGTATTTTTTCCACACTCCTTTATCATACTTAAGATACACAAGTCCGCCTGTAATATCCTGAATAAGAAAATGCTCCCTGCCTTCAGAGTCGCATATTCCGTCAAATTCATCACTTACATTTTCAAGAATTGTTTTTTCTGTTTCTGAATCATGTGACATAATAAGATTTGCCGATTTTACATAATATTTTTTTATTGTATTGCCTGTGTTTACATATAATGAAATAGTGTTCACTTCCTTTTTTATACTGCTGTTTATATCATTAAATTCTATTACTGTTTTTGAAAATTTATTACATTTGGCTGAGTAAAAATTTTAACAAAATAACAAAAATTCATTGAAAAATTGATTGATGTGTTATATAATTAATTTAAACGAAAACAAAGGAATGATAAATTTGAAAAATATTCGCAATATAATCGCAGTTATTGTCTGTAAACTTTTGACATTTGCAAGCAAACTCATGGGGAAAAAAGGTTCATCCGGTCCAGGTGCAATAGCAATGAAAATTGCACCCGGATTATTAAAACATTTGTCGTCACAGGTCAAAGGACCGATAATAATGGTGTGCGGAACGAATGGCAAAACAACAACCAACAACCTCATATATTCACTATTTAACTCCCGCGGTAAAAAGGTTGTCTGCAACAATGTGGGAGCAAATATGCTTCCCGGTGTAGCTTGTTCCTTTATAAATATGAGCTCAGTTTTTGGAAAACTCAATGCCGACTGTGCAACAATTGAATGTGATGAGGCAAGCTTCAGAAGAGTTGTTCCTCATGTTAAGCCCGACATCGTAGTTGTTACAAACCTTTTTCGTGATCAGCTTGACCGTTACGGTGAAATAGAACAAACCCTCAATCTCCTTGATGAGGCTTTAAAAACGATTCCCGATACAAAGCTTATAGTTAACGGTGATGACCCTGTTTCTGTTCAGCTCGGAAAGGGCAGACAATTTGTTACTTTTGGCATCAATGAAGATTGCAATGCCGATGTCCGCGACAGCAAAGAGGGCAGATATTGTCTCGTTTGCGGAAATGAACTCAGTTATAATTTTACTCACTACAGTCAGCTCGGTGACTATTATTGTTCAAACTGCTCCTTCAAAAGGCCTCAAATTGACTATGCAGCCTGCAATGTTAATCTTAAGGATGGTATGAACTTTGATATAATCGGAAAAATGGAGCTTTCTCTTTCTCTCAATTATCGTGGGTTTTATAATATCTACAATGTTCTTGCATCAGTTTGTGTTTTGGTTGAATGCGGCGAAAGCGTGTTCGGAATCAATAAAGCATTCGATGAGTACAAGCCTCAGATAGGAAGAATGGAGTCATTTTCCGTAAACGGCAAAACAGTTGTCCTCAACCTTGCCAAAAACCCTGCAGGATTCAATCAGGCAATTGCCACGGTTTCTACCGATTCAAAGCCTAAGGACATTCTCATCGCGGTAAATGATATGCCCTCTGACGGAACCGATGTTTCATGGATATGGGATGTGGATTTCGAAAAGCTTATGGAGTGCAGAGTAAACAAAATATATCTGTCAGGAACGAGAAAATACGATCTTGCCGTAAGGCTTAAATATGCCGGCTTTGAAAATGTGTGCGTAACAGATCCTGACCGCGAAGGCATTAAAAAAATTACAGAAGGTAACGGCGAAGTGTGCTATATGCTTGTTAATTACACAGTGCTTTTTGACACTCAAAATCATCTTAAATATCTTTCGGGTTCTGACAAGGAGGAGGAAAAATAATGATAACAATTGCTTATTTATATCCCGACCTTCTCAATATGTATGGTGACAGAGGAAACATCGCCTCATTGAGCTACAGAATGAAAAAGAGAGGCATCGAATGTGAAATTAAGGAATATTCCATTGGCGATGTGATAGACTTTAAAAATACCCACATAATTTATCTTGGCGGAGGTTCTGAAAAAGAACAGAAGAATGTCTGTGCAGAGCTTATGAAATACCGTAATGAACTTTCGGAATATGTTGAAGACGGCGGTGTGATGCTGGCTGTGTGCTCGGGATTCGAAATACTCGGGAAATCCTATGAAATCAGAAACGAAGAGTTTGAAGGCCTTGGTGTCCTTGATATATACGGCAAGTGGAACGATAAACGATTTATAGGCGATGTTATAATAGATTGCCCTCTTGCAGGAACCACGGTGGTCGGCTTTGAAAATCATAATATGCGAATCAAAACAGGAAATGTGTCATCCTTTGGAAAAATTCTCTACGGCAACGGCAATGACGGCGAAACTTTTGTTGAGGGAGCCTTTTACAAAAACCTTGTTGCAACTTTTCTTCACGGTCCGCTTCTTCCCAAAAATCCCGAGCTTTCCGATTGGTTTATTTCAAAAGCTCTCGAAAGACAGGGGATAAGCACCGCTCTTGAACCTCTTGATGATAGCGATGAAATAGCAGCCCGTGAATATATAGTCAATAAATTTTTAACAAAAAATAAATAGATTTTCAAACAAATGTCAATTTTATCTTGTAAACTACACTATTTTTATGAATATTTATGGTTAAATTTGTATTGACAAGCTATGGCGTATATGTTATAATGCTATGGTAACCGCTCGGAGATGGTCGCAAACTTGACAATGATGTCAATACCTGACTTCGGCGAGATTGGATGAGGGAGGTGCTCAAACTATGTACGCTATTATCGTAACAGGAGGCAAGCAGTACAAAGTTTCAGAAGGTGATGTTCTTTTCATCGAGAAGCTTGATGCTGCAGAAGGCGATGCTGTTAAATTTGACAAGGTTCTTGCAATCGGCGGCGAAAAAACCGTTATCGGTACACCCGTTGTTGAAGGTGCAAGCGTTGATGCAAAGGTTGTTGCTAACGGAAAGTCAAAAAAAGTTATCGTTTTCAAATATAAGCCCAAAAAAGGCGAAAAGACCAAACAGGGTCACAGACAGCCTTTCACAAAGGTTCAGATTGAAAAAATTAACGGTTAATTATGATTAAGGTTGATATTTTCAGAAAAAACGGCAATATAGTCAAGCTCGAAATGGACGGTCATGCCGAATATTGCGAGTCCGATGATATTGTTTGCGCATCCGCTTCGTCTGTAGCATTTGCAATTGCCAACGGCATTGAAAATGTTACAAATGTTAAGTTTGGATATGAGACGGGAGACGGTTATCTTCTTATCGTGCTTCCTGATGACTTGAATAAAGACTTGCAGGAAAAGGTAAGCATACTTACTGAAACCTTTGCTCTTTTCATTAAAGAGCTCGAAGGTCAGTATCCTGCAAATGTTAAGGTTACCGAATTGGAGGTGTAGTAAATGTTTGCTTTAAACATTCAGTTGTTCGCACATAAAAAAGGTATGGGTTCAACAAAGAACGGCCGTGATTCCGAGTCCAAGAGACTTGGTGTTAAAAAAGGTGACGGTCAGTATGTTCTCTCCGGCAACATCCTTGTCAGACAGAGAGGAACAAAAATCCATCCCGGTATCAATGTTAAAAAAGGCAGCGACGATACACTCTTTGCCGTAGTTAACGGAAAAGTTAAATTCGAAAGAGTCGGCAAAGACAAAAAACAGGTCAGCGTATACGAGATTGCTGAGTAATACATTGAATAATTGAAAATGAAATCTCAGGTGCGACTTGCGCTTGAGATTTTCTTTTTGATTAATAAACACTTGATTTATATATAATAGTTATGCTTGCTTTTTTGATTGTTTATTAATCAGAAAGAAGCCATAAGGAGGTATTTTAAATGCTTGCAGATACAGCTAATATATATGTTGAAGCCGGCAACGGCGGTCACGGTCTTGTTTCTTTCCACCGTGAAAAATATGTTGCCGCAGGCGGACCCGACGGCGGCGATGGCGGTCATGGGGGAGATGTAATCTTTGTTGTTGACGAAAAGCTTTCAACATTGATGGATTTCCGTTACCGCCGACACTACAAGGCTCAGAACGGTGAGGACGGAAAAGCCGCAAAATCAAGCGGTAAAAACGGGCAGGATCTTTATGTAAAGGTTCCAGCTGGAACAATTATAAAAGATGCCAAATCAGGAAGAATAATTGCCGATATGAAGCAAATAGGACAGGAGTTTGTTGTTTGCAAGGGTGGTAACGGCGGTTGGGGCAATTGTCATTTTGCTACTGCAACCCGTCAGATTCCCCGTTTTGCAAAAAGCGGAACTGAAGGCGAAAAGCGTGAAATTATTATGGAATTAAAGCTTCTTGCCGATGTAGGTCTTGTGGGCTTTCCAAATGTGGGAAAATCCACACTTCTCTCTGTTGTCAGCGATGCAAGACCAAAAATTGCAAACTATCATTTCACCACCCTGGAGCCAAATCTTGGTGTTGTTGATATGGGTGTTGGAAGAAGCTTTGTAATGGCTGATATTCCGGGCATAATTGAAGGTGCAAGCGAGGGTATCGGTCTTGGACACGAATTTCTCCGTCATGTCGAGCGAACAAGACTTCTTATTCATGTTGTTGATGCATCGGGCATTGAAGGCAGAAACCCGATTGAAGACTTCGACCTTATCAACAAAGAAATAGAAATGTATAACCCAACTCTTGCAAGCCGCACTCAGATTGTTGCAGCAAATAAACGGGACCTTGTTTTTGACACTGAGGTTTACGACGGATTCTGCGATGAAATGGAAAAAAGAGGCTACAAGGTGTTCCGCATTTCTGCAGCCACCAAATCAGGTGTATCTGACCTTATGAATTATGTTGCTTCAATTCTCGACGACATTCCCGTTCCTGTTCTCTTTGAAGAAGACGATGATGAGATTCAGGTTATTTCCTATGAAGAGGAAGCACCCTTTACAGTAAGAGTCGAAAATGGTGTGTATATTGTTGAAGGAAGATGGCTGAAACGCCTTCTTGGTTCGACAAATTTTGAGGACAACGAATCACTTCAGTATTTCCAGAATTCTCTTCGTAAAAAAGGCGTGATCAAAGCTCTTGAAAAGCTTGGAATTTCTGAGGGTGATCCTGTTCAGATGTATGAAGTTGAATTTGACTATATTAAATAGCATGTTGATTGCCGGAGAGTGTATATCTCCGGCAATTTAATAAAATTGATTTACATAGTATTTTATATGTGTTATAATAAAAACGATTTATTATAATGAAGAAGGTAATATGATGAAAATAAAAGGTACTGATAATCCAAAATGTAAGCTTTGTCAATATGCAGACTTAACCCGTGAAGAAATTCCGTTTTTTTGCACTTTGACAAACCGGGAAACAACTGCCGATAACAAATGCAAAAAATTTATTTATGATATATATAAATATGTTCCTCAGAAAAAACCTGATTTTTCTAAATTTTCAAAAGAAGATTTTGAACTGTAGTTTTGTGCATATGATAGCAAATCATTTTTAAAATCACCAAAATGTATTGATATAATACATGTGGACCATAAAAAAATAGAAAATCAAAATTCAATGTGATATAATGTTTTTTGCGAAGAAAACATATACGAAAGGAATTTTGATTTTCTATGAATATTTTAACACAAAAAGCAAAGAAA
>JAZNUS010000190.1:0-21241 GCA_045592485.1 Clostridia bacterium
GATAAAAATCGTTATAAAAGAGCTGAGAAAAGCTATTATTCCTGTGCGAAAAAACAGATTTTTTGAGCGAATAAGGAAACATAAATCCAATAAATTCCCAATAAATATGAGATGAAATTTCTTAAGTTGACGACATTGCCCTGGTGGGGAAGGTGGCAAGCTTGCTTGACGGATGAGGGGATAGTGACACTCCAAGAAAAGAGCACTTGTGCGAATTTGACTGGTTAGTGGAGCGTTAAAAATCAGCGTTTTCCATAGTTTGAACGATTTTCAAATTTATATTTGAATTTACTCTCTTTTGTTTCCCCTCATCAGTCACCATACGGTGACAGCTTCCCCACCAGGGGGAAGCCTTTCGCTTTAGCCTCATTTGTTATTAGCTCGATAAATTCCAATTTGAACACAAAAAATATTTTATAAAAAGAAAAGTTTGTAATTTTAAAATATTTGTGATATAATCACTCTGTACACAAATGCACAATTCTTGTTGGTTCAGAATCAGAACCCAAGAACACATATCGAAAGGAATTTAGACTTATGGAAAACAAAATTTTGGCAAAAGTAGGCGGACTTGCAGTAACTGAAGCGGAAGTCAATGAAATGATTATGAGACTGATGCAAAGCGGTCAGAACCTTAACAACGAACAGGGCAGAGCAATGGTGATTGAGCAGCTTATTGCAAACAAGCTGTTTCTTCTTGATGCACAGAAAAATATGTATGAATATAATGCAGATTTTAAAGCAAGACTTCAGAAAGTAAAGGAAGATATGCTTATTAACTTTGCAATGTCAAAGACTCTCGAAGGAATAAAGCCTGCAACAGACGATGAAATGAAGGCATTTTATGAAGAAAACAAGGAAAATTTTGTAGCCGGAGAATCCGTAAGTGCCAGTCACATTCTTGTGGATTCCGAAGAAAAAGCAAAAGATATTCTTGAAAAAATCAGCGCCGGAGAAGTGTCCTTTGAGGATGCCGCACGAAATGAAAGCTCATGTCCTTCATCGGAGAATGGCGGAAGCCTTGGTGAATTTACAAGAGGACAGATGGTTCCTGAATTTGACAAAGCAGTGTTTGAAATGAGTGTGGGCGAAATTGCAGGACCTGTTAAAACACAGTTTGGCTATCATCTTATCAAGCTTAATGCTAAAAATGAAGAAAAAGTTTACAGCTTCGATGAAATTAAAGGGCAACTGGGTGATATGGTTATGAAGGATAAGCAGCAAAAAGCTTATCAGTCAAAGATTAACCAGTTGAAAATTCTCTTCCCGGTTGGCCGGATGTAATGGTTCGAACAACATAAACAGCAGTGTAAAAACCAGGCCTTGATAATCAACATTGAATCTCTCTATAGTGTTGGCAGTCAAGGCTGTTTTTGTTTTCTGTTTATGTTATGATATTGTTTGTGTTACCATTAAAAATAATTGATGGGAGGTATTAGTATTATGAATATCAGCGATATAAAAATTCCTGTTCCTTTTCAAATTTCCATGGATGACATAGGTTGGATAGAAGGAAGAACACCTTATTGGGAAGGCTTTCAACCAACAAGAAGCGGTATACCGCGCCGTCACACCATTGAGGATTACAAAATCATCAACGAAATCGGAAAAAGTGTGAACATGAAAATTTGCGGTATGTTTGTTCTTGGTGACTGGGACAGAAGGGGTACTCTTGCAAAAGTTCCATATTCCAATAAGCTCGGAAAAGAGTGGACGGGTTCACCGTGTATTAATATGGAAGAAGAGGAGGAAATCCGTGATTTCATAAATTCTGCCGATTATCTTGAAATGGCTTTTCATGGGCTCCTTCATGAATGCTGGGACGAAAACGGAAACTATCTTAGTGCCGAATTTGTACCCCCTTCTGACTTTAAACCGGGTGACAAGAGTAAACGAAAACCCGCCCCTGAGTGGTATGTTCGTGAGCATCTTGACGGATTTATGGAAATTTACAATGACTGGGGATTCAAAAAAGAGCTTCGTGTTTTCACCTGCCCCGGACATTGCTTTGATGCGTGGAAGGACGGAAGCTTCACAAAAATTGTAAAAGACTATGGCATTAAATTCTGGCAGGAACCCTACATCGACACTACCCGTGTTGACAACACGATTATGCTCAACAAAGAAGCCGGATTCCTTGCCTTTTGGGAGGCTTATGATTTAAACCCCGACAAGCTCCCTACCTACACTGAGGAAACAGCAGGCATCATTTGCAGTCACTGGCCGAATTTCCTGAGGCTTGATCCCGAGCTTAATTTTGAAAATCTCGGTAAATGGACAGCGTTTTTCAATCGTCAGGCAGAACAGTTTGGTGTGATTCTTTCAAGAGATGTTGAATTTGCTCACATGCAGCTCTGGTACAGAAACCATTCTGTTATGACCGAAGAGGACGGTATGATAAAAATTGATTTTACCAAGGTAGATGAGGTTGGCAAAGGATATTTTGAATCACCGGTTTACATAAGCGTCAGAAACGATGTGCCTCCCTTTGAGTGCGAGGGCGGAATTATGACGGAATATGAACAGCACAAAGAATTTGTAAACTATCGCATAGAGCGAAATGAAGGACAAAAGGTGATATTCCTGAAAAACAAATAGGTTTCCGACTGGCATAATACATGAGGACAGAAATTCAGAATATCATCAAAAGCCCGGCAGTCAGATTAAATCATCTGATTGCCGGGCTTTTCTTACCTTTTGGCTAAATATGCGCAAAAACGGCTAAATATGCGCAGAACATTTTTGAATGTATTTTTGTGTTATAATGATACCATTGATAGTAGAAATTAATTGTGTCCGGTATTAATATAGAAAGGTTAAAAAGGTGACTTATGAAAATCAAACACAAATCTGAAGGCACTGTATTTCACACAATGGACGACATATTGAAGAAAATTCGTGTTGCAGTGTGCGGCGAGCTTTCCACAGCCTGTAATTTTCTCCTGAAAAACGGAATTGTTTCCATAGACAAGTTCACAGATGCAACCGAAATAGCGGATGAAAGCAGTTATCATCTTATTCTGATTTATGCTCCACAGGCAGAAGGACTGCTCAACACAAGATACTGCAGAAACAACGCTTCTGACAGCGAGTCAAAGAGCATACCCATACGGCTGCTTAATGAGCCAGCGTGTGATTCGGCACTGATTGAGCTTAAATCAACAATACGGAGAATCGAAAAAGAGCTTGCTCAAAGCAATGTATAGATTATTTTTGGTATTTTCCGGAATTATATATGATAAAAATTATTAAAGAGGGAACGGTGAATGTAATGAAATTAAAAAAAATTCTGGCAATTCTCATATCGATGATAATGACAGTTTCCGGTTTTTCGCCATTGGTATCTGCCGGGGCGGAGAGCATTGTGTATATCGACTCATCTGCAAATCAGCAATCAGCCTCCTGCACGGTTATTGAGTCAACCGGAACAGCACTTGCTTTAACAGATGGCTGGTATGTTGTCAAGGGCGATGTCAGGGTATCGGGCAAAATAACAGTTTCGGGAAATGTCAATCTTGTCCTTGAAGATTTGTGTCATCTATACGCCGACTCCGGAATTGAGCTATCCGATGATGGAAACACAAAGCTTACAGTTTATGGTCAGACAGAGGGTAGCGGCGATATAGTTGCCAAAGGTACAAACAATTTTGCCGGCATTTCCTGCTCAGATGCAGTTTTGGAAATAAATGGCGGAAATATTACAGCTTATGGCGGAAAAAATTCTGCCGGAATCGGCGGAAACTACAACAAGGCTATGGGAACCGTAGTTGTAAACGGCGGAAGAATCAACGCAACCGGGGGTCAGTATGGTGCCGGAATTGGCGGCGGCAGCTATGGAAACGGCGGAGTGATAACCGTAAATGGCGGAATTGTTGAAGCAACAGGCGGTCTTTACGGCTCAGGTATAGGCGGAGGCAACTATGGAAAGGGTTCCGATGTGACGGTTAACCTTGGCATCGTAGTTGCTGCAGGCGGAAAAAATGCCTCGGGAATCGGCGGTGGAAACTTTGGTGAAGGTGGCAATGTAACTGTTACCGGAGGTATTGTAAAGGCAGTTTCCGAAATTTTTGCAGAAACCAATGTTCACCACATTGGCGGAGGCATATATGCAGGCGAAACTCCGGGCACCAAAAATTTCAGCGGTGGTGTTGTATATGAGGGAACAAACTTAACCTGGTATTCAGACACAATTACCCTTCGCTGCAACCTTGAGCTGCCCGCAGGAGAAACATTTACAGTGGAAGAAGGAAAAACCCTTGAAATAGCAGAGGGTGCATATCTTATAAACAACGGAACCTTTGTTAATAACGGTACTCTTGTAAACAAAGGCGGCTTTATAAATAGGGGAACCTACACCAACAATGGCACTCTACAATGCTTCCAGACAGCAGTTGCTCATCCGGAAAAAGCAAGCGGCAATGCCTATTGCGCTCAGTGTAATGTGGGGGATATTCCTTTTAAGGTTGACGGTGTGTATCAGGTGGGAACAGCATCGGAGCTTGTGTGGCTTTCCCAAAATGAACAGAGCCTGACAGACGAAACTGTAAGAATCAAGCTTACCCAAAATATTACAATCACAGATGATGTGGGTTGGGAAGCATTCCGCTTTAACCGTCCCGTTGAATTTGACGGCAACAGCAAAACAATTACTTTAAATCAGACCAACTGGGAATCCTATTACAACGACACCGGACTTTTCTCCAAACTTGAAAATTCTGTAGTAAAAAATCTGGTTATTGCAGGGGAAATATCTCACTCCCCAAACGGAGCAATCGGAGCATTGGCAGGAACAATATCCGGCTCACGCATTGAAAATGTTATCTCTGATGTTCGCTTCAATCTGACAAAAAGAATAGGGACTTTGTCGGTGGGCGGCATTGTAGGAAGGGTAGCCGGCGACGGTAATGTAATCAAAAACTGTGCTGTCTACGGAATAATGACTCTCGCTGTTTCATCAAGTAATGTTGGCGGTATTGTGGGAGAGATTGCCGGTGATGTTACCATTGAAAACTGTGCTTTTAATGTCGGAGAATTTACCATAGAGGGAAGAAATGACGCAGGATATGTTGTGGGAGTAATCGGGGATTCCTATAATCCAACTATTAAAAATGTGTATTATTATCCTAACGGTGATTCTGTTTTAAGCACCTTTGATGTAATTGGCAGCGGCACAGGAAACATTACCCAAACAGAAGAAAAACCAACCGGCGATTTCACATCGGGTGAAGTTGCCTGGCTGTTGAATGTCGGTGTTACCGACGGAACTCAGGCATGGTATCAGAGGTGTGGAAGAGACAATCCAAGACACGATAAACAGAGCAGCCCTACAGTGTACAAAGGCTATAGAAGCTGCCGCGAAGGTGACAGCATATTGATTTCAAACAGTTTTCTCTATGCCACAAAACCTGACCACACATGGGATAATCCTTGTGACAGCTATTGTAATGAGTGCAACAGTTTTAGAGTGGTGGAAGAACACAGCTACAAAAACGGTATGTGTACAAAGTGTCTGACAGGCTGTTTTGAAATTTCAACTGCAGATGACCTTTTGTGGTTTTCAGATTTTGTAAATTCAGGAAATTATACTGCCTGTGCAAGACTGATGCAAAATATCGACCTTCAGGGAAAAAGCTTTACTCCAATTGCCTCAACAGGGCTTGACACAGCTGATGTCGCAGGCTACAGCGGAACATTTACAGGAAATGGTCATGTTATTAAAAACATCAATTTGATTGTTCCCGATGAATCAAAATCCATGGGTCTTTTCGGAACGGTGAGCGGAAGAATATCCGGAGTCGGTGTGGAAAACCTCTACTTTATGGATACATCAAAATACTATAACCTTGGCGGTATTGCCGGTCAGCTCACCGAAAGCGGAGTAATTGAAAAATGCTATGTGGCAAATTCAAGTCTCAGAGCAGCTCCCTCGGCAGGCGGTATTGCAGGACTGTGTGAGGGTACGGTAAGAGCTTGCCATTCATTCAATCTTACACTTGGCGGTTCCCTTAACCGTTTTGGCGGAATATGCGGTGACTGGCCAACAGGAGAGATGACTAATTGCTACACCGATTTTGTTCAGCTCGGAAGCACAGCGGCAGGCAAAGAAGGCGTTGCAGATTCACTTAGCGAAAAAGCAGTTTCCGATGATCGTTTCGAATCCGGCGAAATTGTGTGGCTTCTGAACTCAAAAACTACCGGTGGAATTTTCAAACAGAAAAAGGAATCACCGTCGTATCCCGGATTTGAAGGATATGAAGTCGCAAGCAGCGGAGGCTCGTTTAAAATTGTTTACGCCGATTTTGAAATTGCAGCCTATGACAGCGGAAAAAAAGAAATCACGGTTATCATTCCCACTGCAGGAACTTACTCTTTGATTGTGGGAGATTATGAAAACGGAGAGCTTAATGACCTTAAAGAGTTTGCACTGAGTGTTACCGGAGATTTGGCAGGAAAACAAAAAATCAGTGTTGAAGACATTTTCCAAATTTCTGAAGGTGATCACATCATGCTATGGAAAAACACCTCAGACGACATAACTCCTCTTTGTAAAAGCTACAAGGTTAAATAAGCGAAAGGAGCAGGCTAAATGAGACTTAAAAAATTAATTTCTTTGATAATTTGTTTATCAATAATAACAAGCCTCATTCCCGTGCCGGAGCTTACTGCTTCGGCGTCGGGAGTTGAAGAAATAAAGTTTTCCGATTCTGTTGTAGGTGGCTTCAGGCTTCAGACCATGGATTTTGGAATTACAACAGACGGCGATCATTCCTCGGTAAGTGTAGGAGGAAAATTCAAAACAGAAATTTCAGAAGACAATGTATATAAATATAGTTATTCATCCTCTTATCCCGGCAATTACCGTTCATACAGATCGGCAAAATCGGGAGACTCCGATTCGGGCTGGTCAAAGGAGGTTCGCTGGTCTCTTTCCGCCGATGAAACAAAGCTTTTAAAAAAGCTTAACGCCTATGAAAACAATCTGAAGGTAGGCGGAAAATACGACGGACACATCGACACCCAGGCAGGTGTTGTAAAGGGCAGAGCTTATATGAACATAAAACAGCTGAGTATTGACGAAAGCGGAAATGTTTCAAATGTTGCCTCAAAAGAAACCAAAATGTCGGAGGATGAAGCGAGAGACACCCTTATACCCCAAATAATCGATTTCACATCGGTGAGCAATAAGGTGAACTCTTTTCAGATCAGTGTGGGAGGCACAACAGGCAACTGGTTCGGCAAATCGAAAAACTATGCCGAGGTTCACAACCCTCAGATTTTCCTGAAGGACGACCAAAAACCCTCCATAAAATCTATAAAGGTGACCGGAGGCACCGAGGAAGGCGGCAAACGCTATTTTGCAAGCGGTGATGAGGTTGAAATTGAAGTTAGTTTCTGGGAGCCCATAAGATGCAAAGACGGTAACTACACCTCGGCATTTAACCTCACTGCAACAACCCTCGACAATTTTACACCTGTGAAATATGATGAAATCAACCCTGAGTATCCGACCTTGTATTACTCGGCAACAGTGCCCGACAACCCCATGGCAAGATGCACAGGTAAATTCTCGGTTTCCGTATCTCCTGTAGCCGGCAGGGTTTCCGACCTTGCAGGCAACACTATGAATTCTGATTCAAAAAGCATAAGCACCGATAACATAATCATAGACGGCTATATTCCCCGCATAAGCAAAGCAGAGATTACCACAGTTTACTCTAAAAATATCAGCGGAACCTATGATAAGCTCTTAAGCCAGAAAACAATAATAAAACCCGGTGATTTTATCGTGTTTAAAGTGTTCTATAATCAGGAGCTTGAACAAAGCACAACAAAAACATCGCAGTTTCCCATAACCATAGGTGACGAAACTCATTATGCAAATGTGTATGCTTATTACAATCAGGGGACACCGAAATACAGTGTGAGCAGTCCGGTTTCTAATCCCTATGCAATAAAGGACAGGTTTGACGCAGCCGAATACATAATCCGTATTCCCGAAAATGCCGCTCACGGTGCAATTGTTCGATTCCCGGCAATTAAATCGGGCGGCAAATGGACACTGGATGCTTCCTGCGAAAGCCTTGATGTTTCATACGGAAACCTGATACTGATTCCGTCACTGCGCAGGGCTTTAAATTCCCAAACCGAAATTATTGCACAAAGCAATGAAAATTCGGTGTTTGAAATGAAAGTTGACAGTTATGCACCGACAATTGAACTTACAAATGAAAACAGGCAGCCGGTTGAGGGCGTTTATGCAAGCGCGCAGGAGGCTGACACAAAGGGTAAAAAGACCAATAAATTCCGTGTGTATCTTAAATCAGATGAACAGGTAAACGGCAGTGTGAAAGCCGAGCTTAAATATGTATCAAAAGAAAATCCCCTCGACGAAGGAACAATACAGTCGGAGGAATGCGGTGCATATATGGGAGATAACATTATCGAGGATATGTATCTTGATTTTGAAATCCCCAAAAGTATTGAAATTGATTCTCACGAATATGACATTTTTATTGAAACAACTGTTTACGATGAAATCGGAAACAAGAATGTTCAGAAATTCTATCTTGAAGCAGACACCAAGCTTCCGCTCGGTATGGTTGAAAACGGAGGAAAAAGGGGCGAGCTTGAAGAAAGTGCTCAGGGAAGATGCTGGGTCTATAAGTTCAGGCTTGAAGAAAATTCGTCAACTGAGAATGCAAGAATTTATTATAAATTTGAATCAGACGAAGAATACAAATTTATGGATTCGACCAGTGATTTTACCATAAAGACAGAATATGTCACCGGGGACGAATCCTCCTCAGGCACCATAACCTATTATTCCGAAGACGGAAGCGGAAACCGCTCGGAAGAGGTAATCAGCACCTTCTACATCAGCGACCTTCACAAATGTGCTCTGCAAGAGCCTGACACCATCTCTTCTTATCTGCCTCCGAGAGACATCTGGTTCACCGATTTTCTGCCGCCCTCCGATGAGGTTGTCGGAACAGTGTATGACTTTTTGGTGTACAGGATAAACGGCGGCGAATGGAAATATATAAAGAGCGAAACCGGCAACGATATTTTCATTCCTAAGGAAGAGCTTTCCGACGGTTGCATCATCAGCTACAAACGCATCAGAAACACCGATGAGTATATGAGTGTTGAGGAATACGGCGAAGTATTCCACGAATTGTATCACCATGACGACAAAGAACCCGGTGTAAGCTCTGCAATTACTTATGACACTGCCGGAAATGCAAGCACTGTAAGAATTGCATCTCCTGCATACAACCACCCCAAAAATGTTGAATTTGCAACAGCAGTGCTTTCCAATGATATTGGTGATGTGGTGGAAATAGACATCTCCCAATATGTGAAAAACGGTGTTTGCTATGCAAGCATAGACCTTGAAAAAATCATCAGGGAAAACGGCTTTTATTCAGGCAGATACCATCTTGTTGTAAATGTTATCGATAAAAACGGTCACAGAACAATGTATCACGCTCTTGGACAGGAAGGTAAGGATATCATTATTGATGCTCCTTATCTTGAGGACATAAAGGTGTTTTCTGCCCATGATGAGAGATTCAGCGAGGAAGTGGGTGCATTTGCTTCTTCGCCGGATGCCGGCACTGATGTGGTGGTTAACAAAGACACCATAAATAACTTTATCCATAACAATATTCCTTTCACACGCAAGGCAGATGCTTACAGAGTGGAAGCAAAGCTTCGTATGAAATATGCCGGTCCCGATTATCCAAAACTGGACGAAAATGATGTGTGGGTTTCCATATCAACCGACAACGGCAAAACATGGAGTGAATATGAGCCTGCATACATGAAGGACACCACAGCTGACATTGCAGAAGAAGACGGCATAAGCTACGCAATCTATACCGTTGGCGCCGATTTGCCTGTAAATCCTGAGGACGGAATGATGGAATACAGTGTGAGATTTAAATGCGGAGCCAACTCTGAGCCCGGTGACATTGTAAAAGTCACAACCTTCACCGATACCACTGCACCCGAAACCGTGGCATATCCCGAGGCAGTGGGCAGTGATGAAAACGGCTGGAGCGAAGATATAGTATATACCGATGAATATGTGAGATATCGCTACGCAGGCGTGGACAGAGGCGGATTTATGGGTGAGGCAACAATTCAGTCTCTCAGAAAAATTCTCGATAAAGACGGCAATGAGGTTTCTCCCGCTGACTATCCTGAATATGTTCAGATTATTGAAACCGACCAGGAGCTTGACTGCATAATAATCAAAAAACGATGCAGAATTTTTGTTACTGTAAGCGACATATGGAATAATTCAAAGGACTATGATTTTGAATGCTTGTACATAGACGACCTTGAGCCGGAATATCGGATATATAACGAAAATACCGATGAATACACCTATGCTTTAATTGCAAATATTTCGTCTGTAAAGTTTGGTGTTGTTAATGCAGGAACACTTCTTGTCGACGAAGAAGCAACCGAAAGATACGACAGCTTCACCGAAGAAGGAATACTGATTGGTGAGTTTTTGGCATCAGCAGGAACAAATGTTGAATACAAACAATCTGAGGTTTACCGTTTCCGTCAGGCACAGCTTTCCGCTGAAACCAATGATCTTGTTGCTGCAATGTATAACAAACACGGCGATGTGATAGATACCTTCAGGATTATGACAATAGCGAGCAGCGTGGAAAGTCCTGTTCTCATTTCCACAAGCGGAACAGCGAAAGGTCTCGGAAAAACAATCCGGGCAGTTGAAACAATGGAATTCACTCTTCCTGTTGCTCAGCTTACCGGCGAAGCGGAGGAAGCCGTGATAGAATCCGGCATCGAAGCCGCACAAGGGCTCTACACTGCCGATCTTCATTTTTCAACAACCCTTAATGGGGTACTTGATGCAAAACGCGGCGGCACTGTTTATGTTATCGACCGTCTGTCACGGATTCAAAAGCTTGAAGTGGATATAAGCGGCACAGAATTTGTTGAGTATGACGGCTACAACATATCCTACACAAAAATAGCTCCCGAGGGAATGATGGGCGTAGATGAAGATTATATTTTTAACTCAACCTCAGGAATTATGATCGACATATCTTCAAAATCATCTGTTGCCTGTGTGAAACCTGAGCTTTCAGAAGGCTTTAATGTTGCAGATTTTTCAATCAGAGATGAGAGCGGCTCAGAATTTGAAGGTTACTACAGAGAGCTTGTTGTGGAAGCATCTGAGGGCTTTGCAAAAACAAACGGCACATCAGTTGTTGCCCGTATAAAGGTCAAGGATAAGGCAACTCTTGAAGAATATAACGATGTTGTTATTGTAAACAGTGATATCAGACCTCCCGTTTTGCTTGATTCAATCAAAATGAGACGGACAGACAGGTATTCCCCCTTAAGAATAGCATATTTATTCTATGACCGCTACTCAATAAGCTCGGTAACAATAGACTATGAACACGGCTACCTTGACAATAAGTTCAGAAACGGAGCGCTGATATACACCTATCTTAAAAACGGTGAACCAACGATAATTGCTGTTGACACCAACGGCAATTCTACGAGAATCGACAATTTCGAAATATCGGAAATAGAGATCAGTCAGAGTCTTGTTGAAGGCAGAGATTATGAAATAGAGTTCTATGACGGCGATATGAATCCGGCATCGGAGGGTGAATATTTTGAAAGTGCTTACATAAAAATTGTTCATCCGGAAGGCGGCAAGCCATTTTCGACAACAAAGGATTTAATCTACACCGAAGATGAAACGGATATTTCTCTTGAACTTGTCAGCGAAAACGGTGAAAAGGTAATCCACACGGTAAGCCCACCCATTGACAGAACTCCCCCCTCTGTGTTTGCCTACCAGAACAATTCCGGTGAGTATGTTGACGAGCTTATATACACAATTTCCGTAAGCGATATGCGTTCAGGGGTTTCAGCGGTATATGTGAAAGGTGAGGAAGGCGCAGAAAATATCCCCCTCACCAGAAAAGACCGGGACAGCATATACAGCTACTATGAATATGTAACCGACTCTCCCGAAACAGTGACACTTGTAGCCGAAGATTTTTGCGGAAACACAAGGGAATACACCCTCAAGTCTAACTCTGCGGTAATAGGTAAGCTTCAGGTTGAAATGACTCAGAACTACACAGCACTCACAAACAGAAATGTCACGGTTTCCCTTTATTCTGCCGACGGACGAAGAATGTATGTTCAGGATCTGGAAAAAACAGAAGATGAATATCTGTCCAAGGGTGAATACATCATTTCCGGAAATGACATCATATTCACCAAAAACGGTTCCGTTGAGGTTGAATGTGTGGACGAGGCAGGAAACACCGTGTCAAGACTTGTTACCGTTACAAACATCGATAAAACTCCGCCAAGGGTCAGCACCGTTGTTTCTGAAGTGAAAGATGAAAACGAAAATGTTGACACATCAAAGGCGCGGGTGAGGTTTAAGGCAGAAGGTGCCGATGACGGAACAATGCTGGTGTATCTTCTCTATGTTGAACGAACAAGCGACAGACCTCTTGAAGGTGTCAGCATTGAAGAGCTGAAAAAACAGTGGAATGAATATCTCAAAAATCCCGAAGAGTTTGTGTTCAGCGAAGAGGTTCAGGCAGTTTTCGACAAGCTCTACAAGCTTGATATTTACGAAGATTCAACCTATGTTGATGTGACACGAAACGGTGAGCACACCTTCTATGTTATCGACCGTGCAGGAAACATTGGCGAAACAAAGGCTGATGTTACGATAATTGACGAAACACCTCCGGCAATTGAAAAAATTCAGTGGAGCTTTGATTCGGCGCCAAGACATACAGAAAAAATCACTGTGTCGGGCGAGGCAGATCTGACAGCTGACAGTGTTAACATAAGTAAGGCTTCCACCGGATACTACACAAACTCAAATGTATATGTGACACTATTCTCAAATGAACCCATAAGAATTTTCGGAAGCGGTTCAAAGGTTTATTCAACTTCTGTTAAAACATCATTTTCCGAAAACGGAATATATGATTTTGTTGTAGAAGATGTATGCGGAAATTCAAGCCGCAGGACCGTAAATGTGTCAAACATAATGGCACGAAGTCTTTTCATCGAATTTAATGAAAATGAAATGCTATTCATCAAGCCAAAAGACGGCGAAGCGCCCGATTCCCGTTTTACAAAAGAAAACCTGACCGAATACAGTGTTTACACTTACAACGGAAAAGGCGAAAAAGTAAAGCTTGCAGGCGAAACAGATTTTGCAGCTATAATTGATAACGGCGGTCTTGATATGGAAAATCTTCTGGCAAACCGTTTTGACAGAAGTCAGCCTTACTTTTTGAAATTTGCAGTGTCCGATGATGCAGGAAACTACGCAGAAAGAACAAAACGCATTGTGCTGTCAGACTCGGACGATGTGTTTGTAACAATCAATGAAGAAATGCCCAATGCAGCATCAAGAGTTTACACATCGGGCAAAGAACTCAAGGTAAAGGTTACAAACTATGGTAATTATCCTGCTGTTGTCAAGGTTTGTAAGGGCGAAAAAAATGCTGCACAGATGAAGCTTCTGACAACAGAGCTTCCAAAATCCGATGACGGATATTATCACTACACCCCCGAAGGCTCAGGCTGGTATACAGTTGGTGTAAGAACACTGTATCAGGATATTATTGTGGCTTGGGTTTATGTTGGATAGGAGGTAGCCAAAAATGAAGATAACAAACAAAATTACAGCCTCTTTTCTTGCGCTGATTATGGTACTGTCGATGCTTTTATCGGCAGTACCCGCATCGGCGGATGAAGCTTCAAAAAGCATCGGTAATGATTATCTTAACTTTTCAATAAATGAGAAGACAGGATTTTTTAATATTAAAACCCTTGAAGGGCATCCTCAGAAAGCGGCTGACAACAATATGAATCTGCTTTATGCCGGAGATTCAATTGAAACCTCGTTTACCACAATCCGTGTTGACGGAAAAGACTATATTTTCGGTCAGGACTACGGAATTTTCGGTCTCACAGCCAAACCCGGTGAGACAACGGTAGATGCGGTAAATAACATTGTCACAACCCTTTGGTCTGTGGACGGCATAAAGGTTACTCAGAAGGTTTATCTTTCGAGAACCGACAACACACTCAACAGCGGTAATGTGAGCTTTGAATACAGCGTTGAGAATACAACCGACAAGCCGCATTCTGTGGGAATCAGAGTGATGTTTGACAATGCCCTGGGGACAAACGATGCCCCGACTCCGATGGTTGAATCGGAAATTGCACCCATAACCAAAGAAACGCAGTTCTTTGAAGGTGGCAGAAATCCCGGGGATTACATTCGCTATGTGGATAATTTTGAGCTCCCCACAAAAGAGGAATTTTTTATGTTCGATAACATGGTGGCAGATGAACCCGACAAGATGATTGTGGGACACTGGTACAATCTGGCATCCTCCAAATGGACCTGCACACCGGATCATAACATGGCATTTACAAGCGGCTTCAATAACTATGAAACCGTGGACACCGCCACCGCTCTTTACTGGAACGAAGAAGAGCTTCCTGCGAAAGCAGGCTTCAAAAGAGGAATTCTTTATGGTGTCGGCGATTTTTCCATGGGAGGCAAAAAGAGTAATTTCGACATTACCCTTGAATTTGATGATTCGGGACTTGTTCTCGACCAAAACGGTCACTATATTGACGACACCGTTGATATTAAGGTTACTATCTACAACAATGTCGACGGCAGTGAAGACCTTGAATCTCCAAAGCTTGATTTAATGAGTGAAGAGGGGGCTTTTTTCCTCTACGAAAAATCCGGAAGCGAAATGACAGGCTTTCAGAACATCACAGAGCTTATCGGGCGAATTGAAAAGGGAACAATTGCAACCTTTGACTATGAGCTCGTTGTGGAAGAGCCCGAAGTGTACAAAACAATTGACATTGTGGCAACGCTTACCGGCAACACCGAAGACAGCAAAACAAGCGTCAGGAAATATGTGTTTGCAAGGGCTCCTCAAAAAAGCGGAAACAGCTTCTCCATATCGGAAATCAGCCGAAGCCAATATCATAAATCAGGTAACAGGACCATGCTTCTGAAAGGAAGCTTTGATCAGGCACTTCTTGAAGACAGAACAAAATGGAGTCTTGCCTTTGTAAACGAATCTGACCCTTCTGTCCGCTATGAAGTTCCCACAGACGCTATTCTTCTTAACTCTGCCACCGATATGTCAGTTCTCTATGGCAGAGATATGGTTGAAGGGAAATATAATTTTGAGTTTGCATTTTTTGATGAGTTTGCCGAGGTTTTCGGTGAAACCTATGTTTACAAATCCATTGAAATTGTAGATGACCCCACTCTGGTAATGAACAGAGTTCAGTATGTTGCGGTTTACCGTGAGAACCACGGTCAGAAATCAGTCTACAAGGTGGATAGCTTTTCATCTCCCGAAGCCATTGCCAAAAAGACAGCAGAGCTTGCTCCCGGAATGGGTGAGATGCTTTTGACAATTTCGTCTGATGAAGGTGCAATGTTTGATGTCGAAT
The DNA here is from genome assembly GCA_045592485.1 of Clostridia bacterium. GTDB lineage: Bacteria > Bacillota > Clostridia > UMGS1810 > UMGS1810 > RGIG1828. The sequence goes on from JAZNUS010000190.1 coordinate 15,532, forward strand.
ATGGTAATGACGGAAGCGTAACAGGCTTTGTTGCCGTTGGCGATGTGACAATAAATGATGTTGCCGTGGCTGAAAAGGGAACCCGAATAGCTAAATTCAAAGAAGGTAACCATTCCGGTGTCCGTGTCACAGGTAAAGGCTCGCTGTATTCGGCGGCTAAAAAACAAACTCTTTTTGACTGCAAATGGTTCATTGAATGCACCGATCAGTTTGTATATTCACTCAATGATAAATCCCTCAAGCTCGAAGCCGACGGTGTATCTGCAACTTATCTGAGTCTTGCAATGGGGCTCATTAATCTTCAGGCGGGCGTGTTTGGGAAAAATGCCAAGGGCAACACCATAAGCTACAGCGGCACTCTCAATTTGCTTGGCTACAGTCCCGTGGCAGAAAAAAACAAGGAAAAGTATCAGGAAAACAAATTCGATCGAGTGGGTGTCGGCCTGAATCTTACGGCAGCAATAGACAATGTTCTGTTTGACAAAAACGGCTTTGTTGGCGTTGACACCACATTTAAGGCTGCTTTTGTTGCAACCAACATTATCGGATGCGCTCAGATGGATGTTTTTGCAGCAGAGGTTGGTGTTGACACAATATCGGGGAAATATGACCTGAAGTTTACTGTCACCATTAAAAAGAAGATTACTGTATCTGCAGGAGCCGGACTTAAAGAGGTGACAATCAACGACAGCACAAGCCTTCTTCCAAACTCATTCAATGTTAATTTTGCGGTAACTCCCGTAAGTGCCGCTCCGTTAATTCCGGGAGTACTCGGATTCTATATGTTCGGCATAGACCTGAAGGATATAACCGACCTTGTCAGCGACTATTCCCAGGCAAACACTCCCGAGGAACGCCGTATGATGGTTAATCAGGCAACCACCGACATAACCATAAGCGTCGGATTTGTACTTTTCAAGGTGGTTCTTCTCAACGGAATTGGAAGCTTTGGCACAAATCATGCCCGTGTTGTTCTCAACGGTTCGGCGCTTAAATTGCCGGGACTCGGAATAACGGTTATTTTCAACACCAACTGGAAGGTGGCTGTCCACGATTATGATGGAAACCTTCTGACTCCCGAACAGTTCTCGCTTTTGATATCGGGCGAATTAAACCTTTTTGATATCTTCAAAGGCACACTGTCCTTTTCATTAGCATCGGTAGATCTTGAAGGCGAAATCGGAGATGTGGTTCAGTTTATGTTCAAGCTCTATGGTGCTCTGTATATTCCTAAAATGATTCCGGTAATCGGAGGAATATCGGTGTTCGGTGCCGGCGGAACAATGTCTGACACCGGATTCGATCTGAGCATAACGCTTATCGGCAACGACATCGGCTTTAGCTGTGACTGGGACGGCAACACAAACTGGGAGCTTTTCTCAGAGGGCGGCAGTGAAAAAATGCCCGAGCTTGCACCAAACAATATGCGCAGGCTCTCTGTAAGAAAACCTGAAGCAACACTTATGAGTGCCGGTGTAAACTATGTCACCGGAACAATCGGAGCAGTTCCCGGACACACAACTCTCATTGGAGTAAACTATTTTGGTGAAACTCCGTCCTACGATTCATTCACACTTATGATAGACGGCGAAGAAAAGCCTCTCGTTATGGGTGGCAACGACACACCCGACGGAAACATATACATAGTTCCCGACAACGGCGAAGGCGGAAAAATTCTCATCGGTGTTCCTGAAATGCCCTCCGGCGACCACACCTACACCCTTACAACAGATTCAGACATCAGAATGGGTGAAATGGAAGCTGCAGGCTTTGCCAGAATGGCAACAGCTACCGAGGTTAAGCCTCTTGGTAACAAAACAGCAAGCGTAAAATCAGATGTAAGCCTTAAAGGAAGCACTGTAGAACTCTATTATGTTAAAGACAAAGAAACCTACAACAACATTAAGGTTGAGGAATACATCGATTCTGACGGACAAACAAAGGTTCGGGTTTACAAGGTGGTTGACGGTAAAAAGATTGTTTTTGACGAAGAGTTTTACAAAAACCTTTCTGAACATCTCCTGGTATCACAGAAAGTAACCGAAGACACAAACGAAGTCATACTTACTCCGGAAACGAGATATGACATAAACAGCGGAAACTATTATCTTATGGCTCTTGTTCGTTCTCCTCACGGTAAAATTTCAAGATGTATTACAGATGATGCTGTGGAATATGTAAACATTCATCAGCCAAAGTCTCCGGACGGCATCAGCCTTTCAAATGCCGGAAACGGTGCTCTGAATGTTAAAATTGAAAACGGAGAAAACGAAGACTGTGATGGCTACTTTGTTAAGCTCTACAATATAACTGACAAGAAATATGTTGTGGAAAATGAATATTTTGATAAAGAAGCAGACATTAGGATTGATTTTCCCTATGTTGAGCCGGGAAAGGTTTACCGTGCAGAAGCTACAAGTGTAAAAGTTGTTGCCGCCGATGCATTCAGCGAAAGTGAAGAAATGGTTAAATCATCGGAGATAACTGTCCGTACACCTGAAACTATTTCAGTTGATTTAAAGCTTGAGGGCAACTTCCCCAAGGGTGATTACACAGGTCTTGACGGAAGCACCGTTCAGCTTCCCTACATAACAGACGACAGGGCAGTTTTCAAGGCAAAAACACCCAAGGCTGTCAAAGGCAGATTTATTACAGATAATACAGCCGGCGAATGGAGCAAGGAAAGCAAAACGGAATTTGAGCTTAACCTTACAGACCTTTCGGCAGGTGCACACACAGTATACTTTGAGGCTATGAACGAAATGGGAGACATAAGCGCATCCGTTCCCGTAACCTTTGCTGTGGCTGCAGGCAAGCCAACACTTGCACTGGATAACAATACTCCGGAAATTGAAAAAGGCAGAATTAAATTAAGCGGTAAAACCAATTCAGCGCAAAATGTAACATTTATGGATAAGAGCTATGCTGTGTCGGCAGACGGCAGATTTGAGATAGATGTGCCTCTTAAAACCGACCGCTATGTTGAACCCTGCACCCTCACTGCGACAGGCTTTGACGGTCAGGAGACAACTGTAACATTTCTTGCTGTGAATCCCGAAATTAAACCCATAGATTCTGTTGTAATCAGAGCAGACGGCAATGATGCGGAGCATCTTACCCTGAATGTGGGCGATGTTGTGGAGCTTGAGGCTCTCGGAAGTGCTGACGGCGAGCTTCGCTCCATGGGCGATGAAATATCTCTGATTATTCACGAAGGCAACTCGGTTGCAGAGCTTGACTCTGAAAACAAGCTCACTGCCATTTCGCCGGGAACAGCGTTTGTTAAAGCAAGCTGGAGCCTCGGCTCACGCATAGACGGTGAAAAAGCTACTGAATACAGATTCGAAGATATGCTGAAGGTAACCGTTCTCAGAAAGAGCGAGCCTGCAGTTCCTTCAATTCCCGACGGTGCAACAATTACGACAGACGATGCTCTTGAGCTTGAAGGCGACGGAGAAATTTATTACACTCTCGACGGCAGTGAACCCACAAAGGATTCGCTGAAGTACACAGAACCCATAAAGCTTTCAAAGGGTAAGGCGACCGTTAAGGTAATTGTTATCAAAGATGGATTTGGAAAAAGTGATGTAATGACTCTGACATACAATGTTGAAGAAGACAACGCAGATTCAGGCTCGTCATCGGGCAAGGGAAAGCCTAGTCTTGTTATTTACGGTGGAGCAGGAATGGGGGCAGACTCTCTTATGCCCGGAACGCATGTCGTAAATTATGGCTATCCTCTGGTAATATCTGCACAAAACGGAGTTATATATTACACGACCGACGGAACAACCCCCAACAAGAATTCCAGAAAATATGAATCTCCCATCAGAATAACCGAAAATATGACGGTTCGTGCTGTTGTATGGACGGAAGGAGATATATACAGCAATGTTCTGACCTATGATATGAAGCTTAACGGTTATGATATTAAGCTTCGCAATGACCTTGAAAAGGGAAGCCTTATAAAAGGCTACGAAGACGGCACATTCAAGCCCGACAAAGCCATAACCAGAGCAGAGACCGCCGCCATCTTAAGGCGTGCAAGTGAAATGTATGGCTATCATATTGATGAAAACAGATTTTCCGACATCAATATGTGGGCAAAAAAAGAAATCAGCGACCTTGCTTCAGCAGACATTGTAAACGGATATTCAGACGGCACATTCAAGCCTGACAACGCAGTTTCCAGGGCAGAATTTGTAACAATGCTTATGCGTATAATAGATAACTACGGCACATCAGCATCCTTTAGTGATACTGTTGACCACTGGGCACTTCCATTCATTGCCAAGGCTTGTGAGTATGGCTATATAAACGGCTATGAAGACGGAACCTTCAGACCGGATAAGACAATTACCCGAGCAGAAGCTATTGCAATTATGTCAAGAGTATTCGGATTTGCTTCAAATGGCACGGAAACTGATTTTGCCGATGTTTCGGCTGAACACTGGGCATTTGGCTATATTGCAAAGTGAGTCTGAAATAAGCTTCATAAAAAACAAAACCGTGGAGAGAGCCTTTTAGTGGGTTGCTCCACGGTTTTGTAATAACGGTTTAAATCGGGGTTTGTCGGTGAGATGGGATTGGGCTGGTGCGAAAGCCGCCCCTGCCTAAGGGGAGGTGGATTTGCCGTAAGGCAAAGACGGAGGGGTACGAAATGCAGAAATATCAACGCTTTCAGCAATACCCCTCAGTCAGTTTCGCTACGCTCACTGCCAGCTCCCCTTAGGCAGGGGAGCCTTTCGCCCTAGTGTTAAACAGAGCGACAAACCCCAATTTATCTGATTATCATAATTTATACCATTTTAATCCAACAGAGCTTTTAAAACAAATACGGAATATCACCAAAAGAACACAGAAAGGGTTTACATTATCCTTAAAAGATGATATAATTTGAAAATCAAACAGAAAAACAAATTAAGGGTGAATATTGCTATGATAAAAAACATTCTTGATAAAAGAGACTATCTTGATATTCTGAAAATGAACGACGGCGGTCAGGTAACATCCGAAAACTGGGAAACCAGACGAAAAGAACTTCTTGAGCTTCTCGCTGTTCACTCCTACGGTAAAACACCAACTCTTCCTGCTAAAGTGAGGGGAAAAGTTACAAATTCCGATTCCAATGCTTATGCCGGAAAGGTTCTGAATGAAAAGGTGGAAATCAGTGTCGAAACCGAAAAAGGAAATTTTTCATTTCCAATAGAGATTTTTGTTCCGAAAAATGTCAAAAATCCTCCTGCATTTTTGCACATCGCATTTAAACCTGTGCCGGATAAATACATTCCCGTTGAAGAAATAACAGACTCCGGCTTTGCACTTGTTGTCATGGTCTATGAAGATGTTGTAAACGACAAGCACTACGGTGACTACTCAGACGGCCTTGCAAAATATTTCGGCACAGATAATCCCCGTGAGGCAACACAATGGGGTAAAATCGGCATGTGGGCATATGGAGCAAGCCGTGTTATGGACTACCTTGTTGAATGTCGCAAGGACATTGACACCGGAAAGGTTGCTGTAATCGGTCATTCCCGACTTGGGAAAACCGCCCTTTGGTGCGGTGCTCAGGACGAGCGTTTTGCGGCGGTTATTTCCAACAATTCCGGCTATGGCGGTGCGGCATCTTCAAAGCACGGCACAGGAGAGAGGGTAACCGATTTTATCGATGTTGGAAGCTGGGACTGGTTCTGCGAAAATTTCAAGC
>JAZNUS010000191.1:0-10281 GCA_045592485.1 Clostridia bacterium
CCTTATAAAAATGTGAGCGAAGCGAACATTTAATTGACGAAGTCAATTTTGTTCTTATAGACTATTATTTTAAATCACTTCTCGGAGAGTTTCCTGTTTCTTTTTTATACATTTTATAAAAATTTGAATAGTTGGAAAAACCCGCTTCCTGACTGGCATCAATAAGACTCATACCTGATTCGCATAATTCCCGGACAAGTAAAATTCGCTTATATGTTATATATTTATTTATGGTATATCCTGTGTGTTCCTTGAAAATATGACAAAGATGATATTTGTTCATATACATGTGATTTGCAATCGTGTCAAGGGTTAGTTCCGATTTAATATTGTCATTAATGAACCTTAGAATTGTTTTAATTTGCTTATCATGAAAGCTGACATTTTCAAATGTAAAAGATATTTTATTGAGATTATAGAGCAGTTCAATCAGCTTACTCTGAATTAGCACTGCAGGAGGATTGGTATTTTCACAGATATATTTATCGATGCCTTTTATTATTTCATCGATATTGTGTGTTTTTGTCTGGTCGGCTGAAATAAGATTGTTTTCGCCGAGAGGTCTTGCAGTGAAAATTTTTTTGAAATCCTCACAGTTGTTCTTGGCAAAAAACGAGCTGTGTATGTTGATAACTATCCTTTCGTATGGCTCAATAGGCTCATTATGATACATTCTGTGCATTTCTGCACTGTGAGTCACTAAAACATCACCGGGCTTCGGATAATATAATGTACCCTCTACACGGAACTCAGAATTTCCTGTCAGGAAAATAAGAATTTCATATGTATCATTATGATTGTGAAGCCTGAAATCTTTACTGTCAGGATGTGTATCTTTTGCATGACCATAATTAAATGTATTGGTTCCAAAACGGGAATATATTTCCATAAAAATCATCTCCTGAGCATAGTATATCATCTTTTCGCAATATTTGCAATGTTTTTAACAATATATAATTAGAATTTTTATTAAATTTATATTATAATATAATAAAATTATTATGTGGAGGTATGTTATGTCTAATTTTGTTATATCGGGTTTTGCCGATGAAATTGACGAAAATATCGTAAAGCAATTTGAGCATTTAAACAAACTTGGAATTGAATATTTTGAACCCCGGGGAATAAACGGAAAGAACATTTCAAAGCTTAATGACGATGAAGCATATGAGCTTAAAGCTGCAATGGATAAATATGGAATTAAAGTATCATCCATTGGCTCTCCTATTGGAAAGATTAAAATTACCGATGACCTTGCACCTCACCTCGAAGAGCTTAAAAGAGTAATTAAAACAGCAAAAATTCTTGGTACAAAATATATAAGAGTTTTCAGCTTTTTTATTCCTGAAGGTGAACACGACAAATACAAAGATGAAGTTATAGGCAGAATGAAAGAAATGACAAAGCTTGCAGAGTCAGAGGATGTAATTCTTCTCCATGAAAACGAGAAAGAAATCTATGGTGATATTGCTCCGAGATGTCTTGAAATACTTGAAGCTGTAAATTCTGAAAATCTCAGAGCGGTTTTTGATCCTGCAAACTTTGTGCAGTGCAATCAGATAACCTACCCTGACGGATATGAGCTTTTAAAAGATTATGTTGTATATATGCACATTAAAGATGCAGAAAAGGATGGAAGAGTTGTCCCTGCCGGATATGGAATCGGACATGTTGAAGAAATAATCACTGACCTTCACAAAAGAAATTATGAAGGCTTTTTAAGTCTGGAACCTCACCTTGGTGTATTTTCAGGTCTCAAAGATCTGGAGCTTTCAGATGATATGCTTTCTCTGTCAGAAAGTACACCGGACAAGTTCACCCTTGCATTCAAAGCGCTTGGCGAAATTATTGAGCGTGTTATATCCAAATAAAATTTTTAGATTTATATTTTCCGAATAAAAAAGGAGGGCTTATGTAATGGATAAAGTAAGACTTGGTATCATAGGTTATGGTAATATGGGTACTGCCCATACTAAAAACATCTATGAGGGTAAAGCTCCTCAAATGGTACTTGGAGCTGTATGTGACCACGACAACGAAAGAAGGGAAGCTTTTAAAAAACTCTACCCTGAAATCCCGGTTTTTGAAAATGCAGAAGAGCTGTACAAAAGCGGAACATGCGATGCTGTCATTATAGCTGTCCCCCACTATGATCATCCACAGCTTGTTGCAAAAGCTTTTGACAATGGTCTGCATGTTATTACAGAAAAACCCGCAGGCGTATATACAAAACAAGTTCTCGAAATGAATGAAGCAGCAGCGAAATCTGACAAGCTGTTCGGGATTATGTATAATCAGAGAACTAACCCGGTTTATCAGAAGCTTCGTGAAATGATTCAAAGAGGCGATCTTGGACATATTAAAAGAATCACTTGGATAATAACAAACTGGTACCGTCCTCAGGCATATCACGATTCAAGTGCATGGCGTTCAACCTGGAAGGACGAAGGCGGCGGAGCTTTGATTAATCAGAATCCCCATCAGCTTGATCTGTGGCAATGGCTTTTTGGTATGCCTGACAGAATTTATGCAAAAGCAAGCTACGGTAAATATTATAACATTGAAGTTGAAGATGATGTTGCGGCATTTATGGAATACGATAATGGTACAACAGGTCAGTACATCACTTCAACCGGTGAAGCTCCCGGAACAAATCGTCTTGAAATTGCATGTGATATGGGAAATATTGTTATTGAAAACAACAAAATGATATTCAACAGAAATATTATTTCCGAACGCGAACATAACAGAATAAACACCAAACCCTTTGGGACACCTGAATGCTGGAAATGCGAAGTTCCGGCTGACTTCTCAGGCGGTGAACAGCATGTTGGTATTTTCAAAGACTTTGCAAATGCGGTCATAAACGGAACAAAGCTTCTTGCTCCCGGTGAAGAAGGAATTCTTGGCCTTACGATTTCCAATGCAATTCACTTAAGCAGCTGGACCGGCGAAACCGTTGATGTTAAAAATTTCCCTCACGACAAATTCTATGATATGCTTCAGGATAAAATTAAAAATTCAACAGTCAAAAAGAATGTCAACAAGGTTGTTGCAGATACTGCAAATACATATTAATGGAGGATTATTATGGATAAACATATAGGCGCACAGTTCTACACAATCAAAGATTTTATTCAGGACACAGAAAATTTTGATAATGCATGTAAAACCATAAGCGAAATAGGTTACACTCTTGTTCAGATTTCCGGCACACCGCTTAAGGCTGAAGAAATGAAGCCGATTCTCGATAAATACAATCTCAAAGTTGTTACAACTCATCGTGCTTTTGATGATTTTAAAAATGATATAAATGAAATTATTCATTATAACAAAACTCTTGGTTGCGATCTGTGCGGTGTGAGCATTATGCCCAAATACTGTTACGAATCCGAAGAAGCACTCAATCAGTTTATTGAAGATGCCAATGAAATATGCAAAATTCTGAAAGAAAATGATATGTATTTCGGTTATCACAATCATGCTCTTGAATTTGGTAAAATCGGCGGAAAGGTTATTTTTGACCGTCTTGTTAACGAAACCGACAAGGAAGTGTTCAACTTTATTGTAGATACTCACTGGGTACAGTATGGCGGAAGAAATCCTGTCGATGTAATTACTTCACTTGGTAAACGCGCAATGGCAATCCACCTCAAAGATTTTACAATTGATGTTTCCGACTGGTTTAAACCAAGAATTTGTGAAGTTGGATTTGGTAATCTTGATTGGGACAAAATTTTAGATGCATCTGAAAAAGCCGGCGCCCGTTGGGCTCTTGTTGAACAGGATAATAACCATACTGACGACGATCCATTCAAATCCATGAAAATGAGCTATGATTTTCTGACATCGAAAGGATATTGTTAAGCCATGTATAATATATGTGTAGTAGGTTTAGGTGCAATCTCTCCATTGCATATCAACGCTATTAAAAAATCCGGTAATGCAACACTATATGCAGTTTGTGACATTAATCCCGAAAAATTGCAGAAATTTAAAGAGCAAGGTTCGGTTATTTGCTATAGAGATTACGAAGATGTGATCAAAGATGAAAGCATAGATTCTGTACACATTTGCACACCTCATTATCTTCACTACGAAATGGTGATAAAAGCCCTTGAAGCAGGCAAAAAGGTCGTATGTGAAAAGCCTGTTACAATGACAAAAGAAGAATTTTATAAGCTCCTTGCCCATGACCTGCAAAAAAAAGTTTGCGTTGTTCTTCAGAATCGATACAATCCATGTACTCAAAAACTGAAAGAAATAATTGAAAACAAAACATATGGCGAGATTTTGGGTACAAAAGCAATTGTAACCTGGAAAAGAGACAAAGAATACTATGAATCCGAGCCCTGGAGAGGATTTTTTAAAACTGAAGGCGGAGGGGCACTTATTAATCAATTTGTGCATACTCTTGATTATTTTTCGTATCTGATTTCAGACATACACTCTGTAAAAGCTCAAGTTGCAAATTTTTCTTTGGAAAATGTGATTGAAGTTGAAGATTCCGTATTTACATATCTTAAGCTGAAAAACGATACTACAGGTATATTTTTTGCAACAAACGCCCATGTGGTAAGCACTCCGCCTGAGTTTGAGGTGGTTTTTGAAAATGCTACGGTAAGATATGCAGATAACTGTCTTTTGTCAAATGGTGTTATTCTTGAAAAAGATGAGGTTGCCACAGGCAAAAAAGCTTATTGGGGCCTTAGTCACGAAAAGCTTATTTCAAATTTTTATGACAAAGGTATATACTTTTGTCCCAAAGATATTAAAAACACTATGGAAGCAATGTTTTCCATATATGAATCAGCAAAATTAAATGGAAGGGAAATACTATTATGAAAATGACATTCAGATGGTACGGAAGCGACGATCCCGTTACCCTGGACAAAATCAGACAAATCCCTGGAATGACCGGTGTTGTAACCGCTGTCTATTCCGTGCCTGCAGGCGAGGTTTGGCCACAGGAAGCAATTGATGCAATGAAAAAAGAGGTAAATGCCAAAGGTCTTGAAATGGAGGTTATTGAAAGCGTTCCTGTTCACGAAGACATTAAGCTTGGCAGAGGAAAATGCGATGAATACATCGAAAACTACAAAGAAAATATCAGAAGACTTGCAAAAGCCGGAGTAAAATGTATTTGTTATAACTTTATGCCTGTTTTTGACTGGACAAGATCCAGACTCGATCAACCTCTCCCCGACGGCTCAAATGCCCTTGTTTACTACAAAGAAGATGTTGACAAAATGGATCCGACAAAGATGTCGCTTCCCGGTTGGGATGCATCATATACTCCCGATGAAATTGGCGGACTTGTTGAAAGCTATAAAGAAATCGGAGAAGAAGGTCTTTGGAAAAATCTTGAACACTTCATTAAAGAAATAATCCCTGTTGCTGCAGAATGCGATGTTAACATGGCTATACATCCGGATGATCCCCCCTGGCCTATTTTCGGTATTCCGAGAATTATCACAACCGAAGAAAACATAGACAGATTCCTCGCTCTTTACGATGATGTTCATCACGGACTTACTCTTTGCAGCGGAAGTCTCGGTTGTGCAAAATTCAACGACTACACCGCAATGGTTAAAAAATACGGAGCAATGGGCAGAATCCACTTTGCCCATGTAAGAAACATTAAAATCCTTGATGACGGTTCATTTGAAGAGAGTGCACATCTTTCAGAATGCGGTTCTCTTGATATAGTGGAAATTCTCAAAGCATATCATGATGGTGGTTTCAAAGGTTATCTTCGTCCTGATCATGGCAGAATGATTTGGGGAGAAACCGGCAAACCGGGATATGGGCTTTTTGACCGTGCCCTTGGTGCTACATATATGAATGGTATTTGGGAAACACTGGATAAACTTAAAGGAGAATAATGATGAAATTACCTTTTGAAATAGATCTTTCCGGCAAGGTTATTGTCGTAACCGGTGCTGGCGGCATTCTTTGCTCAATGTTTGCAAAAGCTCTTGCAAAAACAAATGCAAAAATAGCTCTTTTAGACCTTAACGAAGAAGCTGCAAAAGCAAATGCTGAGGAAATTGTCAAAGAAGGCGGAATTGCCAAGGGATACAAATGCAATGTTCTTGACAAATCAAGTCTTGAAGAAGTTAAAGAAGCAATCAAAGCAGATTTTGGTACATGTGATATTCTGATCAACGGTGCCGGCGGAAACAATCCGAAAGCAACCTGTGATGATGAATACTTCAACAAGGAAAACATCGGAAATGTGAAAACATTTTTCGATCTTGACCAGGCAGGTGTTGAATTCGTGTTCAATCTGAACTTTCTTGGCACCCTTCTTCCTACACAGGTTTTTGCTATTGATATGGTTGACAAAGAGGATGCAAGCATTATAAATATTTCGAGTATGAATGCATATACTCCTCTGACCAAAATACCGGCATATTCAGGAGCTAAGGCTGCAATTTCAAACTTTACACAATGGCTTGCCGTGCATTTTTCAAAAACGAATATCCGTTGTAATGCAATCGCTCCCGGATTTTTCGTAACAAAACAAAACGAAAAGCTTTTGTTTAACGATGACGGCACTCCTACACCACGAACAACAAAAATTCTCGATGCAACCCCAATGGGAAGATTTGGCGAAGCTGAAGAGCTTATCGGCGCATTACTTTTTCTGTTATGCAAAGATGCATCAAGCTTTGTAAATGGTGTTGTAATCCCTGTTGATGGCGGTTTTTCTGCTTATTCAGGTGTATAAGATGAGACAAACTAAAAAGACTGTTCGAAGTTCGCGAACAGTCTTTTTGATTTAATAAATTAATGATGGAAGAGACGCATTCCGGTGAATGAGCATACCATATCGTTTGCATCACAGCAATCAATTACAGCATCATCACGGATTGAACCACCGGGCTCTGCAATATATTTTACACCGCTCTTGAGAGCTCTTTTGATGTTATCATCAAATGGGAAAAACGCATCGGAAGCAAGTGATACACCATCGATTGATGCAAGATATGTTGTAATTTCTTCGTCAGTAAGAGGTTCGGGCTGGGTTTCAAAATATTTCTGCCAGTTTCCATCTGCACAAACATCTTCTTCGTTTCTGTTGATATAACCGTCAATAACATTGTCTCTTTCGGGTCTTCCGAGTTTGGCTTTAAAAGGAAGATTAAGAACTTTTTCGTGCTGACGAAGGAACCATGTATCAGCTTTGGAGCCTGCAAGTCTTGTGCAATGAATACGGGATTGCTGACCTGCACCGACACCAATTGCCTGTCCGTCAACCGCATAGCATACGGAGTTCGACTGTGTATATTTAAGAGTAATAAGAGCAATAATTAAATCACGAACTGCAGATTCCGGAAGTTCTTTGTTTTTTGTAACAATATTTGAAAGAAGCTCACGGTTAATCTCGAAATTGTTTCTGCCCTGTTCAAATGTAATTCCAAAAACCTGTTTGTGTTCAACGGGATCGGGTACATAATCAGGATTAATTTTTACTATATTGTAGTTTCCGTTTCTTTTCTGTTTGAGGATTTCGAGAGCTTCATCAGTATATCCGGGTGCAATAACACCGTCGGATACTTCTCTTTTAATCATTTTTGCAGTTGTTGCATCACAAATATCGGAAAGAGCAACCCAATCACCAAAGGAACACATTCTGTCGGTTCCTCTTGCTCTTGCATATGCACAGGCAAGCGGAGAATCATCAAGACCTTCAATATCGTCAACAAAGCAGGCCTTTTTTAAATTTTCTGAAAGCTTAATGCCAACGGCTGCAGAAGTGGGGCTAACATGTTTAAAAGATGTTACTGCGGGAAGGCCAAGAGCTTCTTTGAGCTCTTTAACAAGCTGCCAGCTGTTAAATGCATCAAGAAAATTAATGTATCCCGGTCTTCCTGAAAGGATTTCTATGGGAAGATCACTGCCATTTGCCATAAAAATTTTAGCAGGCTTCTGATTGGGGTTGCAACCATATTTGAGTTCAAATTCTTTCATTTTCAATTCTCCTTTATTTATTCTTATTTATCATTCTATCTGTGATTTCGCCGGATTCAAGATCTGTGTAGCGAACATATAAAGAAATCTTGTTATTATCATCAAGTGCGTTCCAAAGCATATCTGTAAATTCATCAATATCATTTCCGATGGCAACTCTTTCAGGCTCACCACAGAATGTTGGGATTGGATTTCCATCGCAGATGTATGTGTGAATAAAATGACCAAGACCGGGAAGCGAGGGATAGCTGAATGTATATCTGTTGCAGGCAGACCCCTCTGCATCGGCACTTTTCAGAATGCTCATCTGATATGTAAAATCGTTATCTTTAAAATCAAGCATTGCACTGATTCTTGGTGTGAAGTTGGGTCCGTCGGGTTCAAACTCTCTTTTGGTAAGAGCTTCGGCAAAGCCTTCGCCATTTTTTACACCTTCATAAATGGTGTCTGTCTGATCACCATTTGTAACAATAAGCTTATTTTCAAAGCTTCTGATTGCGGCATAAATAATAAGACTGGGATCTTCAACCTTTGAAGCATCAAAAGGTTCTGTGAAAATCGCTCCATCACGATTATTAAAAATTCTGTTACGGCTGTTAGCGCTTCTTCCCATAATAAAATAAGCACTGCAGGCCTTTTTGCCGTCGGAAGTTTTGCCAACTACAATTCCTCTTCCGACATATGAGTTACCTTTGATTAATTCGTCAATCTTGTTGATTTCGTAAATGTTCATCAATTTTATCTCCTTTTCAAATTATAAAAAGGCACACAAATCCTTTAATGGATATGTGTGCCCAGACGGTCGGCTGATAAATTTCTTTGCTTCTTTGTGGTGCTCCACATATGCTCATACATATTTCCGTCAGTAACAAAGAATTTCTTTTATTAATATACCATAAAACAAGTGATATGTCAAACAGTTTTAGGAATCAATTGTTGAAATTGTAAGTGTTGTTTCATCAAGCACATCCAAAAGAACTTTAACAGTGTCAAGGGCTGTAAACATTGTCACATTGTTTTCGATTGCATAGCTTCTGATCATATATCCGTCACTTGCTTGTCCCACTGAGCCTTCGTCTCTTGTGTTTATAACATAAGCGATGTGTCCCATGCGAAGTGCATCGTGGATTTCGTTGTTATCATCACTGATTTTCTGAAGAACATGTGTACGGATGCCGTTTTTCTTGAGAAACTCTGCAGTTCCTGTTGTAGCTTCAATGTTAAATCCGAGGTTATAGAATCGTCTGATGAGAGGAAGTGCCTCTTCCTTATCTTTATCGGCAATTGTAGCAAACACTGTACCATAATTCTGAAGACGCATTCCCGATGCCTGGAGTGCTTTGTAAATTGCACGGTTAAGCTTATCATCATAGCCGATTGCTTCGCCGGTAGATTTCATTTCCGGTGAAAGATATGCATCAAGTCCGCGAATCTTGTTAAAAGAAAATACAGGAACTTTTACATACCATCTGTCTTTTTCCTTGGGATAAATTTCAAATATGCCCTGCTCTTTAAGGGATTTACCCATAATAACCTCTGTTGCAATATCTGCAAGACTGTAGCCTGTGGATTTTGAAAGGAAAGGTACGGTTCTTGAAGAACGGGGATTTACTTCGATGATAAATACATCTTCATTTTCATCAACAATAAACTGAATGTTGTAAAGACCAATAATTCCTATTCCGAGTCCAAGTTTCTTTGCATATTCAAGTATGATTCCTTTTACCTTGTCAGAAATGCTGAATGTTGGATAAACACTGATTGAGTCACCGGAGTGAACACCTGTTCGTTCAACCAACTCCATAATTCCGGGAACAAATACATCTGTGCCGTCACAAATTGCATCAATTTCAACTTCTTTACCTTTGATGTATTTATCTACAAGTACAGGCTTATCTACATCAATTTCAACGGCTGTTTTGAGGTAGTGGCAAAGCTGTTCCTCGTTTGCAACAATCTGCATTGCTCTGCCGCCAAGCACAAAGCTTGGACGAACGAGAACCGGATAACCGATTTCTTTTGCGGCAGCAACACCATCTTCAATTCTGGTAACTGCCCTGCCCTTTGGCTGAGGAATGTTTAATTTATCAAGAATTTTTTCAAAGCTATCTCTGTTTTCTGCGCGTTCGATAGCGTCGCAGTCTGTTCCTATAATCTTAACTCCGCGGTCTTTAAGAGGCTGTGCAAGATTTATAGCAGTCTGACCGCCGAGAGATGCAATTACACCTATTGGTTTTTCGAAATGAATGATATTCATAACATCTTCAGGTGTGAGGGGTTCGAAATAAAGCTTGTCAGCGGTTG
>JAZNUS010000192.1:0-4619 GCA_045592485.1 Clostridia bacterium
ACAACAACGGAAACATCATAACCTGCGAAGAAAAAGTTGGAACAGAAGAATTTACCACAACCTATTCTTATGACAAGTTAAACCGCATTTCTTCTGTTTCGGGAACAAAAGGCTCGGATTCATTCTACACCTATGATGCGCGGGGCAACCGCAAATCGGGATTTGAGGAAACGGACTTTATTTCCGAAGAAAATGCATCTTTTGTGTACAATGCAGAGAATAAACTAACCTATTTCTATGTTGGTGAGGATATTATAACAACAAAGTATTCCTCTGATGGCTACAGATATTTCAAGCACACAAATTCCGATTATCCCGAGTTTTATCTGTACGATTCAAAGGGCAGATTAAATGCAACAGCACTTCCTGTAAATGTGTCTCAGGAAGACGGAACTTACATTACTCTGATGTTCCCCACAACACAATATATCTGGGGACCTGACAGAGTTCTTACAAAAAAAGAATTTCTCACAGGAAAATCCTATTATTATCTCTACAACGGTCATGGTGATGTTGTTCAGATAACCGATACTGCAGGCAATGTCGTAAACGAATATGACTATGATATTTGGGGCAACTTCCTGAAAAAAGAAGAAACCATAGCCAATCACTTCACATACTTTGGACAAACCTACGACGAAGAAACAGGACTTTACTACCTCAGATCAAGATATTACGATCCGTCAACAGGACGGTTCACTCAACAAGATTCAGCACAAGATGGATATAACTGGTATGTTTATGGAAATCAGAATCCTAATGTATATGGAGATGCTACAGGCGAAGCTGCTGAAACGATCATTGATATCGCTGGAGCTATATGGAGCTTAAAAGATTTCATTACAAATCCAAGTTGGATTAATGCTGCATTTTTGGTTTGGGATGTTGCATCAGTGGTTGTTCCGTTTGTTCCCGGTTCCTATGTAACTAAAGCTGGTAAATATGTAGTTAAAGCTGGTTCTAAAACGGATGATGTTGTTGATGCGTTAAAGGTGTTGAACAAAACGCAAAGATTAGATGCAATTAAAGATGGTACTGTTGTTTTGCCATATAAAGCTTTAAAGAAGTTATCGAAAGGAACAGGGTTAGAGGCACATCACTTAATTGAAAAAAGATTTGCAAACACATTGGGAATTAAAGCAAATGATATTCTGAGTATTGCAGTTAATAAGGACACGCATCAAAAAATTACAAATGCAATGAGAGATGAACTGCCATATTCTACCTTGTTTAACAGAAAAAATTATTCAGCGCAAGATATATGGAATGCAACTAAAAAAGTCTATACAGACCTTGGAATGGACGATTATATTGAACCGTTAAAGCAAATGTTAAAAGATGCTGGTGTAACTGGCATAAGTTGGGGTGATTAATTATGTATGATATATGCATTGTTCATGTAAATGCTGATGGAGAATTAAGAAAATGTCTTTACGATAGTGTGCAACATGCTATTCCTAAGGAATTAAAAGAACAATATATGTATTCAGATAAAGGTTATTTTGAATTGCCATTATTTAAGGATTCTGAAGAATACAAATATGTTTTAGATTTAGCAAGAAAGCAAAATCTAACTTGTGAGATTTTCGAAAAAACGGTTTATACATCCAAGGAAGAAGAAAACTGTGAGTATTTCTATATGTGGTTATCTGAACCCATGGAATTAGAAGCTGTTTATTTAGAAGATTATAATACAAAGTTTATCAGAAATTGTTCAAAATGTGAAGCAGGCAGACAGCTTGTAGGAGATGCATTGGTTGACCGTAAGCTTATTAAAAATAAGCCAATATTGCAACTAACTGACAGCCTCATAACAGTTTCAAAATCCGTAAAGTGGTTGGTTGAGGAAAACAATTTAACTGGTTTTAATTTCAACTATATGCTGAGGGATTTTAAGGGGAGAGAAATGGATGATTATTTCTGTGTTGAACCTCAAAACGATAACATTCTTCCGCCAATGCATGAAAACACTTGGTTTCGTGAGTGGCGAGAAAAAGATTGTGAACATAAACAGTATTGGATAACCTCAAATGTGAAATACGCACGTAGTGACTTGGTACAAGCAAAAGATTTCAACTTTTCATATGAGTTTTCATATGGGCTAAATCCAAATCGTTTTCTAATTGTATCAAAAAAGCTTCGTAATGTGTTTAAAGAAAATAAAATTAGAGTAGGATTTCAACCGGTTAATATAATTGATTGATGTCCGTTGGACAATTTGGGGACGGCAGACTGTGTAAAAACTCATTGTATATTGCATCGAAATGTGATATAATTGCATTAGAGGACAGTTTGGGGACTGGGCAGTTTTTGTTACAAAAAGAAAGAAATCAAATTGCGCAATTTTTGCCCGTCCCTAATCTATAAAAGGTCGGATGCATTCTGCACCTATGACGCGCGGGGCAACCGCAAATCGGGATTTGAAGAGACGGACTTTATTTCCGAAGAAAATGCATCTTTTGTGTACAATGCAGAGAATAAACTAACCTATTTCTATGTTGGCGAGGATATTACAACAACAAAGTATTCCTCTGATGGATACAGATATTTCAAACACACCAATTTTGAGAGACAAGGTGTTCAGAGGAAAATATGTGAAATTCACTCCATAAAAAAATCCGGACTTAAGCTATGTCCGGATTTTTTTGCGCAGAGAATCTCTGCCATATTCATATTTTCAAAACAGCAACGGACTATATTTATCCGCAAAAAGCTGCCCTTTACCAGTATCTTTTCCAGTCGGGATTGGAAAGTCTCATAAGAGCTTCGAGGATAAAGTAGTCACCATAAGATGTGCAACCGTCAATGCAAAGATTGTGCGGTGCAGAACAGGTTACCCAATTTACAAGACCGTCGAAGTCCTTGTTTTCATAATCCATACAGGTGTCGATTACTGCCTCTATCATTTTTTGGGATGCATTGAGGTAGTATTCCTTTTCTTCGGCACTGTCGTCGAGATATTTGCAGGCTTCAATCATACCGCAGGCGGTGATTAATGCTGCTGATGAATCGTGGGCTTCATCACATTCCTCAACGAAATCGTAGTCATAGTAAGGAATGAAGCTCTCAGGTAAATGATTTAGAGCAAAATATGTAATGTCACGATGAAGCTTCCAGAGTGATTCGTCGCCGTTGTAGCTATAGGCAACAGGGAAAGAATAAATTCCCCACGAATGACCTCTTGACCAGCATGAATCGTCAGCATGTCCCTGGAATGTAAGACCGCGAACGGGTTTGTGGGTTTCCATGTCAAACTGATAGTGATGAAAGGAAGAACCGTCTTCTCTCACAAGTGTTTTTTCGGTTGTGGCAATCTGAGAATTTGCAACCTTTAAATATTTTTCGTCTCCGGTCATTTCGTGTGCCCAGAAAAGAAGGTGAATATTCATCAGAGTGTCCATAATTGTGCGGCTTCCGACTTCGGTCTTATTGGTGCATGAAAGCATTATGAAACCGCCTTTTTCAGAATAGAGATTGTCGATTAAATGATCTGCCGCTTTGATGGCAAGTTCCTTAACCTTTTCATCGCCTGTCACCTTGTAATATGCCACACAGGACGGTGTGAAAGCAAAGCCTACATCATGGTCCCAAAGACCGGTTTTTGTTTCAAAACGGTCAAAAAATGTGTAGGTAAGCTTTTTTGCATGTTCAAGAAATCTTTCGTTGCCGGTCAGTTCATAGGCAAGAATAGCCGCACCAACATGAAGCCCCTGAGTCCATGAATTGTTTTCACCAAGAACATATTTATCTTCTTCCTTAGACATTGTTCCCGGGAATTTGCCGTCAAATTCATCAAGCTTTCTGAGCCATTTGTCAGTAGCTTTTTTTATTGCCGCCTGAACCTTCTCGGCGGGAATTTCATATTTGCCCGAAAATCTTCCGGGATTCTCAAGTTTAATATTTCCTCTAACCATAAAAACAACTCCTTAGTTGATGTTATAAAGATTCTATCATATCATATAATCATTGTAAATTACAAAAATCTCATAATACATTGCAAAAAGTACTCAATCTTCATAGCAATAAATTTCTGTGAAAAATTTTAACCAATTATATCACAGCAATTAAATTCAGTCAAGATGTGGCAGCCGAATGATATGCACTGTGACAAAAGTCACTGAAAAACAATCAGTGCCTATGTATAATAGACTTACAAAAAGGATTATAATAATCACAAAATAAATAACAGGAGGAAACCAAAATGACAAAAAAACTTGATTCTTTAAATTTTAAAAACGAAATACTCGAGCACAAAGGAACTGCCCTTGTTGACTTCTTTGCTGACTGGTGCGGACCGTGCAAAATGGTAGCTCCGATAATTGATGAAATTGCCAATGAAAGACCTGACATTGTTGTTGGCAAAATAAATGTTGACGAAAGCAGTGAGCTTGCGGAAAAATATGGAGTAATGAGCATACCTACACTCATTGTTTTCAAGGACGGTGTTGAAACAGAACGCGTTGTGGGGCTTTTGCCAAAGGCAAATATCCTGGCGATGATATGATGGAATTTAATTAAATTGGGGTTTATCGGGGAGATCGAAAGCAAATTGTTCAAATGTGTTGTAGGGGCGATTCACGAATCGCCCGCAAATGACAGATATCATACGGGCGATTCGT
>JAZNUS010000193.1:0-2965 GCA_045592485.1 Clostridia bacterium
CTCGAATGAGGCGGCAAAGGTAATAACATTTTTTTAATTTTGAGTAAACAAATACTAATAAACCTGCTATTTTAACCTTATTCATGCTATAAAACACACCAAATGGCCACATTTTAACACTTAGAGCCGAAAATAACTATCTTTTTTTTAATCCATAGAAGACTAAAAATGGCAAAAACTAACCCAATCATGAAAAAAATCACCTATCGACCGGTTTTCAACCGTAAAAAGAAACTGAACGCACACGGCACCGCACTATTGCAAATAGAAGCCTATCTGGAAGGGAGAAAGACCTATTTCTCATCACACATTTACTTAAAGCCAGAACAATGGGACGACAAAAGACGAATAATCAAATCCCACCCTCATTCCGATACACTCAACTATATGTTAAGGGAGTTTCTGGTCAAACTGGAAGCCAAAGAGCTGGATTTATGGAAAAACGGTCATGAAATCTCACTCCAAAAGCTGAAAGATGAATTAAAAGGTAGAGGCGGAAACTCCTTCCTACACTTCGTCAAAGCCCTGGTGGAGAATTCCCAACAGAAAGCAAGCACCAAAAAAAATCATGCCAGCACCCTCCGTTGGTTGGAAAAGTTCAAGCCAGGAGCGCATTTCAGGGATGTGAATGCAGGATATATACACGAATTCGAGCAATTCCTTTACAAACATGGCTTCCAGACAAACACAGTAGCCAAACACATGAAACATTTGAAAAGTTTCGTCAATGCCGCAATCGACCGGAATTACATCGATGCGAACGACTATGCATTCAGAAGATACCGTATCCGAACCAAAGAATCCAAACACAGCTTCCTACAACCGGAAGAAATAAAAAGACTGGAAGAACTGGCCCTGAAAGGCAAAGAAAAGAGACTGAGTCATACGTTGGATGCTTTCCTGTTTTGTTGCTACACCGGTCTCCGCTATTCAGACTTCCGATCCATATCCGAAAAAAATCTCGTCCGTAGAGGAGGAAACCCATGGCTCATCTATACCTCCGTAAAGACAGGAGTAAACGTAAAATTGCCCATCAGCCTGCTGTTCGACGGGAAAGCATGGAAAATCTGGCAGAAATACAAAAGTTCTCTTTCTGAGTTTTTCAACATCAAGCACAACTCCACCGTCAACAAAGATTTGATACGATTGAAGAATTTGGCAAAAATCAGCACACACTTTTCATTCCATTCGGCACGGCATACCAATGCCACCCTACTACTGCATAAAGGTGTTAACATTACAACCGTACAGAAGTTGTTAGGACACCGGAATCTTTCGACCACTCAAATATACGGTGAAGTCATGGAACGCACCATGGTAAAAGACCTGAAGAAATGCGCCAAAACAGACAAGAATTTCCTGCTGATGGAAAAAGCGGTAGAAAACGGGTAGAAAACGCCAAGTCATTCCTATTGCTTCGCCAAGGTGTACCGGCCTATTCATCAAGGCGTCTTCACAAAAACATCAAGAGCTTTTTGAAATTCCTCTTCAGCTTTTTTAAAAAAGTTCAGCATCTTTTCAAAAAAGCTCTTGAAGAGTGAAATGACACATATATACATGGAACTCCGTTCCCCATCCCTTCACCCCCTTCACCAGCCTGTATAATGACTATATATATAATAAGGTGTATGAAACATCCGGTGAATAGGGTGAAGTGTTGGGGAAGAACTTTCCATGTATATAGGAAATGAAGGTTTTATCTTTATAGGGAATTATACAACACATAAAATGTCTGAACTGGTAGAAAATGGGTAGAAACGACAAAGCAATAGCAGCTCCATGTGGCATACAAGCCACATTCCTGAATTTAGTGCCGAATGAGAGTCCATCAGAAGAGTTGATTTACAGGCAAATACAAATGCACAAGTTCCGCAAAGACTCACAAAAAAACCAATCTTGCAAACTTCACGGAAAAGATTCTGCAAATATTGTGCATGCATAGTCCGCAAAAGAGTCCAAGGGAACAAAATTGTTAAAAACCATTCACATACATCGTAAAAATAAAAATAATTCAACAATACGGCAACAAACAAGAAAACTTTTTATAAAGTATTAAATGGAATAACAAACATTTTGTCACCAAACAAAAAAAAAAAAACGCACAAATGTCAAGCAAATCTGCATTTTTTGACTAAAATTCTTTATTTATTAAAAAAAGATAAATATATTTGCGACCCGTTAGAGAGAATGAAAACAAATTTATGTAAAGTTAAACTTAAGAGAGTATTTTTATGAAAAGAAAACTAATGCTGTTGATGACCTGCCTATTTATAGGTATTGGTCTGGTAAACGCTCAGACTTCCAAGGTAACTGGTACAGTTATCTCTGAAGAAGACGGTTTACCTGTAGTAGGCGCCTCTGTAGTTGTAAAAGGTACTACTAATGGTACCATTACTGATATGGACGGTAAGTTCACACTTACAGACGTGCCAAGTTCCGCCAAGACATTGATGATCTCTTTCATCGGTATGCGTACTATAGAAGTAGAAATCGCACCGAACTTGAAAGTTGTCTTGAAGCCTGAAAGCGAATTGCTTGACGAAGTCGTAGTAACCGCTTTGGGTATTACCCGTTCAGAAAAGACCTTGGGTTATTCTGCAACAACCGTTAAAGCGGAAGACATCACCCTTTCGCGCAACACCAACGTAACCAACGCCCTTTCAGGTAAGGTGGCCGGTTTGCAAGTTCAGGCAGCTTCTGCCGACCCGGGTTCTGCCAGCTCTGTAATCATCCGTGGTTTCAGCTCTATCAATGGTAGTAACCAACCGCTTTACGTAGTAGACGGTGTGCCTTTGCAGAACTCCACTTTGAACTCACAGGGTCACTCCATGAGTATGGGTGGTATCTCTAACGTAGCTTCTGAAGACATCGAATCAATGACAGTATTGAAAGGTGCTGCTGCAACCGCACTTTATGGTTCACGTGCATCTAACGGTGTAATCGTCATTACTACCAAGAGCGGTAA
>JAZNUS010000194.1:0-2215 GCA_045592485.1 Clostridia bacterium
CCCATATTAGTAACAGAGGCAATAAAGATTTGCAAGGGATGTGGGGCAAATATGGGGCAAATATATAAAATTGAGTGTAAAAATGGTGCCGACGAAAGGACTTGAACCTTCACCCGCGTAAGCGGACTGCGACCTGAACGCAGCGCGTCTGCCATTCCGCCACGTCGGCATCCTATAAAAGATAACGTACTATACACCTCTTTTTTGAAATTGCAAGTTATTTTTGAAAAAAAAAATTTTTTTCTATTTTTTTGCCACAGATATCCCATAAAAATCCAAGACATGGACAGAATCACTGAAATTATCTGATGGTTCATTACTGAATATGCAAAATAAGATTATTTCTTGAGGTAATTTCAAAAGTCCGGCAAAATTTGGCTGAAAAGAGATTGCTGATGAGATGGAAATGGTAGTTTGAGCGTGGCTACTCAAAGAGTAACCACCGAAAACGCTCCATTTTCAGATCACGGCAAGAGTTTTCAGACATTTTTGAAGACTTTTGAAATTGCCTCTCTTTTATATTTCAGTCAGAATGACTGCACAAAGATTTGTTTGTAGAACTTAATGCACTTTTTCTTTTTGTAAGACTTAACGCACTAAAAACTTTTTTTCCTGTGCATTTACTTTTTCAATTGAAAACTGTGAAAAAAATCCATAGATATCCCATAAAATTTTTCTGATTTGACAAAAAAAAGGATTCATGCTACCTTTTTCTCTGCTACAATCCAAAGGAGAAAATCATGAATCCTCAAGAACATAATATGGCAGTGTTAGGACAAATTGTCAAACACATTCCGAAAAAACTTATCGAAAAACTTAAAAACAGGTACAAAATCCAGACGAGATCATTTTCGGCAACCAGTCATGTAGTGGCAATGCTCTATGCACAATTGAGTCATGCATTAAGTTTGAATGACATTTGTGACTGTTTAAGATTTCATTCTGGGTATCTGTCTCAAATCCGCGACTGCGTGCCGCCAAGTAGAAATGGCTTGGCTCATGCAAACTCGACCAGGGATTCTGCAATGGCAGAGGAACTGTTTTGGACAGTCCTTGCAGAAATCAAACAAAAATATCCTGAATTTATATCAAACGCACGCCATTATCCCGGATTGCCATGGCGATTTAAGCGAGCGATCCACATTGTTGATTCCACCACGATAAAACTGATAGCCAAGTGTTTGGATTGGGCAAAGCACCGTGAACAAAAAGCCGCAGCAAAGATGCATTTGGATTTAGATTTGAAGTCTTTCTTGCCTAATTTCGCGATAGTCAACAGAGCTAAAGACTCCGATCCGAAAATGGCTTGGGAAGTTTGTGCCCCTATCAGATCCGGCGAAATAGTCGTTTTTGACAAAGCGTACGTTGACTTTGACCACCTGAGCCATCTGCATCAACGGGGCGTAACCTGGGTTACCCGGGCAAAAGAAAATATCTGCTATGAAGTTATGGGACAGCAACTGTCCGATGAAGAAATACAGCAGGCAAAGCATATGCGGGAAAACAATATTTTTATGGGACAGCAGCCCATTGTTTTGAGTGATTGCCGAATAAAAATGACGGCAAATTCTTTAGAAAAATATCCTCAAGAACTTCGTTTGGTGTCTGCTTGCGTATTAGTTAATGGCAAACCTTGTGACATGAATTTTATAACCAACAATTTTGATTGGTCTGCCTATTCCATCTGTGATCTCTATCTTTCCAGATGGGGAATTGAAGTGTTTTTCAAGGAAATCAAGCAGACTTTACAGCTTGCGGATTTCCTCGGAACCAGTGAAAACGCTATAAAGTGGCAAATCTGGACAGCTCTGTTGGCATATCTGCTTTTACGGCTTATAGGCTGGCTTGCGGAATGGACGCAATCTTTCCGAAGACTTTATACTTTAGTCAAAGGAATGTTGTGGAGTAGAAGGAATGTTTCAGAATTATTGAGACTTGCTCTTTTGCCTGTCGATAATAAACCTCCACCGTTGCGAAACGAAGAGCAACTCCTGTTTGACTTTTGATGACAATTCTGCTCAAAAACAAAAATCTGACAAAATCACTTTTTCAAAACTCAACCTTCTCCCGCTCAAATTTGGCGGGAATGCCTGTTTTTTGAAAATTATGGGATATCTGTGTAAAATTATCTGTAAATATGGTATATACCTTACCGTTCAGGGTAATTTTCAAGGCAGCAGCCCGCCCATCCTCCCTCTCCGTGCAGATACAGACA
>JAZNUS010000195.1:0-8027 GCA_045592485.1 Clostridia bacterium
CGGATTTAACCTGAGCCGACGGCTGAGTGCCGGAGTCGAAGGTGGTCAGACAAAGAAATGGCAGTTATTGAAATTCCTGTGGAAAGAACTGCGTGATTATAAAAAGTTCCACAAGTGTTTCTGTAATAACTCACCGATAAATTCCAATTCAATATCCAAATTCACAAAAAAACCGTTCAATTCCGGGTTAAAAATCCAGAATCAAACGGTTTTATAATCAGATATTAATAATTATATCCTGCTTCCAATGCCTTGATGTTGCTTTCAAGCATTGCAGCCTTTGCGGCAGGAACAAGCTTTGTAACTGCACCCTTGAGCTGGTCCCATGTAAACATTTCTGTTTCCTTAATGAGTTTACCAACCATAATCATGTTGGCAAGCTTGGGAAATCCCATATCAATTGCCATCTGAGTTGCAGGGAGAGAATATACATCAACATCGTCTCTTTTGCATTCTCTTGTGATAAGAGCAGAATCAATAAAGATTTTACCACCGGGAACAACTGCATTTTCAAATTTGTCAAGAGATGGTCCGTTCATTACCACAATGGCGGAAGGCTCAGTGATAATGGGAGATGCCACATCTTCGTCGGAAACGATAACACTGCAGTTTGCAGTGCCCCCTCTCATTTCGGGGCCGTAGGAAGGAAGATGAGACACATTTTTGCCTTCAAGCATACCTGCATAGGCAACAACTTTTCCTGCAAAAAGGATACCCTGACCGCCGAATCCGGCAAATATTGTTTCATAAGTCATAATTATTTGTCCTCCTTTGCAGTTATGTCTTTATATACACCGAGAGGATAGTGAGGAAGCATATTTTCTCTCATCCAGTTAAAGGATTCCTGAGGTGACATACCCCAGTTGGTGGGACAGGTTGAAACAACTTCAACAAGAGTAAAGCCCTTGCCTTCCATCTGAAGCTGGAATGCTTTTTTAATAGCGGCTTTTGCCTTTTTGATGTTGGGAACTGTGTCAACTGTAACTCTTTCAATGTATGCAGGGCCATCGAGAGTTGCAAGCATTTCGCTGACTCTGATGGGATTTCCCTGAGTTTTGGTGTCTCTTCCGTAAGGAGAGGTCTGTGTAATCTGACCGGGGAGAGTTGTGGGAGCCATCTGACCACCTGTCATACCGTAAATTGCGTTGTTAATAAAAATTGTTGTGACATTTTCGCCTCTTGCCGCAATGTGAACAGTTTCGGCAGTACCGATAGCCGCAAGGTCACCGTCGCCCTGGTATGTAAATACCACTTTGTCGGGGAGTGCTCTTTTGATACCTGTTGCAACAGCAGGTGCTCTTCCGTGAGCAGCCTCCTGCATATCACATTCAAAGTAGTTGTATGCAAAAACGGAGCAACCAACAGGTGCAACACCGATTGTATCGCCTTCGATGCCAAGCTCATCGATAACCTCTGCCACAAGACGGTGGACTATACCGTGAGGACATCCGGGGCAATAGTGAAAAGATACATCACTTAATGCGTGAGGTCTTTTAAATACTTTTTCCATTATTTTGCACCTCCGATTTCTTCAATCTTTGCAAGAATTTCTTTGGGAGTGGGAACAACGCCGCCGGTTCTTCCGAAGAACTCAACATTTGCTCTGCCGTTTACTGCAAGGCGAACATCCTCTACCATCTGCCCCATGCTCATTTCTACTGCAAGGAATGTTTTGTTGGTATTTTTAGAGAGAGCCTTTTCAAAAGCTTCAAAGGGGAATGGCCAGAGAGTGATGGGACGGATAATGCCCACCTTGTAGCCCTGCTCTTTAGCTTTAGCCATGGCTGTTTTTGCAATACGGGCAGTTGTGCCGTATGCAACAAGAACTATGTCTGCATCTTCAACATCCACTGCTTCATAGCGAACTTCGTTTCTGCAGATTTCGTCATATCTTTTCTGTCTTTCCAAAACCAGGTCTTCAAGCTCTGATGCTTCAATAAAGAGTGAGTTTATGATGTTTTTCTTTCTCTTCATTCCTGTACCGGAGGTTGCCCATTCTTTTTCGGGGAGATTGGCAGCATCAGTATCTTTGAACTCAACAGGTTCCATCATCTGACCAAGCATACCGTCACCCATAATCATAACGGGACATCTGTATTTGTCGCCGATGTCAAAAGCATCGGATGTGAGGTCAACCATTTCCTGAATGGAGCTGGGAGCAAGAACAACAAGGTGGTAGTCACCGTGTCCGCCGCCCTTGGTTGCCTGAAAATAGTCGGACTGAGCAGGCTGAATACCGCCAAGTCCCGGGCCGCCTCTTACTATGTTTACAATAACGCAGGGAACATCTGCCCCTGCAATATAGGAAATACCTTCCTGCTTAAGGCTTATTCCGGGAGAGGAGGAGCTTGTCATTACTCTGACACCTGCACCGCCTGCACCATAAACCATATTGATTGCGGAAACTTCACTTTCTGCCTGAAGGAATGTTCCGCCGATTTTTGGCATTTTCTTTGCCATATATGCACTAACCTCTGTCTGAGGTGTGATGGGATAACCGAAAAAGTGACGGCAGCCTGCACGGATTGCGGCCTCTGCCAAAGCTTCGTTACCTTTCATCAAAACTTTATCACCCATGATAAAAGCCTCCTTTTGAAAATTATCTTTCTACTTCAATTACAACATCAGGACACATTGTTGCACAGAATGTACAACCAATGCACTTGTCCATTTCGGTAACGGTTGCAGGATGAAATCCTTTTGCATTAATTCTGTCGGCTGCCATGTGGACAATCTTTTTTGGACAGGCATCAACACAAAGACCGCAGCCTTTACATCTGTCTTCGTTAAAAGTAACTTTTGCCATATTTACATCCTCCTTTTGAAAGAATTACCTGTATTTTAAGCAAATGCATCAAAGGGCAGTTGCATAAAAAGCTTAAGTGGAAATTTTTCTGTGTTCCCTGTGTCAACCTTTTCCAAAATTTCGGGAGTGCCCGAAACAAACTTCACGGGAACATTCATTCTTTTGCTCACCTCATCTGTCAGTGCAAGAGACTCTGAAAGCTCTGCAGCAGATGAGATGTAGGAAAGATTGGTGTTATTTACAATTGCCGTTATGCGGCATCTTGAAGCATATTGAATTTCATCGGCAAGTCTGATTATGTCATCGGCATCGGAGGTGTCGGGGCGCTTGGCATTGATTACAAAAAACATTTCATAATCCTCATCCTTAAGATAGGGATAGTACTGACCAAGAGCAATTGCACCGTCCTCATCTCCGCCCACATCGAGAACTGCCGCATCATCTTTATTTGAAAAAACCGATAGTATGTCACTTGGGAGAGACGGCAGGTCGAGATTTGTGCCTGCATACTCCGGAGCTATGACCTTAATGCCCATATCTGAAAGGTCTTTTGCAGCATCAAATGTGCGGAAATATGGATTTACAATATCCATATCGCAGATTGTGCTCTTGCCGAAAGCCTCGCGCAGCCTTATGGCATAGTTAAGGGCAAACTCAGTTTTGCCGCTTCCGTAGTGACCGGTAACAATGTTAATTCTTTTCATTTATTTTCATCCTTTATATCAGGAAACCGCTTTGTCTTTGACCGAAACAATGACATTGCGGGTTTTAATTTTCTTATTGGCTGTGCGTATGGCAAAAATCCATATCGCAATCATACACACAAAAACCAAAGCAGTAACTCCGCCGCCAACTGCCAACGCCTCACACACAACTGCGGCACAGATAAAAAGCATTACGGGGAGCATATACACAAGAAGAGAAAGAAGAAGAATCTTCCGGGTGTCGGCCTCGATTATAACAACATCACCCGCTTTTGCTCCCACAGGATTGCAAACCTCTGTTTCAAACACAGGTGCAGTGCAGGTGGAGCATTCACTGCAGTCGTGAGAGCATGCCGAAGTTTTCCGAACGGAAACTGTTGCGACATCGCCCCTTGTGCGGACAACCGTGCCTTCGCCTGTCATCTTTTTCACCTCTCATACTTGTATTATAACATTATAACAAAAACGACAAAATATTTCAATAGCGTAAAGGTGTAAATTTTATACAAAATTAACATTGATTGGGAAAGGTTTTTTGAAAAAGACATTTTGACAATAGTTTTAAATGAGAATTTTAATCTTAATTAAAATATGATTATGGCTTTTTTGCAATATATATTATATTTTTTGTAATTTACACTGCATATAATATGGTGTATAATATATATTGTATAAAAATGCACATAGAAAAATAAGGTGAATAAAAAATGAATCCTGAAACAACCGAAAAAAGATTTGATTACAAATGGGTTATTATTGCCCTGTCGTTTATGATGGTTTTTATAGTTCTCGGATTTTGCAGTTCATCCAAGGATCTGTACTTAAAACCAATGACCGAGGCTCTCGGAATGAAACGAAGTGTATTTTCAATTAACGACAGCTGCCGTTATGTTACAACAGCAATTGTAAACCTTTTCTTTGGTGCTCTTGTTGCAAAGTTCGGCACCAAAAAGCTTATTTCAGCCGGTTTTTTGAGTCTCATTCTCTCATGCATTTCCTACTGCGTGGCAACAAATGTATTTATGCTCTGCGTGGGCGGTTGTCTTCTTGGAGTCGGACTTGCATGGACAACAACAACAATGGTTGGAAGTGTTATCAATAAGTGGTGTTCGGAAAACAAAGGCACAATTATGGGTGCCATTCTTGCATCAAACGGAATAGGGTCAATGGTTGCAACCTGGATTATAACCTTCATTAAAAGCGGAAGCACCGATCCCTTTGTGTACCGCAAAGCCTATATTCTCACAACTCTCATTCTCGCCTGCATGGCAGCACTTATTCTCATATTCTACAAAGAACCCCCGAAAAGCGAAGCTCCCACAGGGGAAAAATCCTCCGGGAAAGCGAAGTCCTCCCCATGGGATGGATTGTCCTGGGAAGAAGGCTCCAAGAAAGCATACTTCTATCTTGCCTGTATCTGCATTTTCTTTACAGGGCTTGTACTTCACGGAGTGTATGGAGTTAGAGCTGCTCACCTGGAAGATTCGGGCATAAATGCATCGAACATGGCAACAATCATAAGCATAAATATGCTTCTCCTGACTGTAACCAAATTCAGCACAGGATTTATTTACGACAAGTTCGGAATCAGAGCCGCAATGAACATTTGTCTGTTTTCATCTGTTGCCGTTATGGTGTGCTTCTATTTTGTTTCAGGCTCAGGTGTCGGACTTGGGCTCGCATACACTTATGCAATTTTCTCAGCTTTGTCCTTGCCCCTCGACACCATTATGCTTCCCATTTATGCCGATGAGCTTTTCGGCGGAAAATCATACAACAAATTCCTCGGAATTTTTGTTTCAGTCAAGGAAGCTGGCTATGCAATGGGGTCAATTGTCATTAACGGCTTCTACGACATATTCGGAAACTACAAATTTGCTTTTGTAATCTGTGCCTGCATTATGGTTAGTGTTTTTTTAGTTATGCAATATGTTGTTAAATGTGCAAAGGATGCAAGAAAGTCAATTGAGTTTTAAGCTTTAAATTTTCAAAAAATGCCTGTCACTCATATCAAGGTAAGTGACAGGCATTTTTCATTTTTTATTATATGATTTAATGGATTCCCCTATTACATTTTAAACACTATCCCCACAACTGCCGCAGGAATAATAATGAAAATCGGATGAACCTTTATTTTTTTATTTATCACAAAAATCAGTGCAAAAAGAATCAGAGCCTTGATGTCAAATGATTTAAGGAAACCGCTGCCAAATATGACAGAATCCGCCTTTACGCACGCCGCAGTAAAAACATTCAGTGCCGCCGAGGCAATAAGTCCGCAAACTGCAGGTCTGAGACCTTTGAAGGAATTTTCCACAAGGGTGCTTGATTTGAATCTCTCAAGAATCTTTGACACAAGAATTGCAACTATGAAGGATGGCAAAATGAGAGCAACAGTTGCCAGGATTCCGCCAAGAAGTCCGCCGAAAAATCCCCCTGCTTCAAAGCCTGCATTATAGCCGCAATAGGTTGCCATATTGACACCAATCGGACCGGGAGTAGATTCGGAAACCGCAATCATATCGGGCATAACCGAAACATCAAGCCAGTCATATTTTGAAGCTATATCATAAAGAAAGGGCAAGGTGGCAAGACCGCCGCCAACTGCAAAAAGACCCGTTTTAAAAAACTCAAATATTAACTGCAGAAAAACACTCATTTCTTCTTACCTGCCTTCCTGCCATTTACTGCACCGTAAATCAAACCGCTTATAATTGCTCCGGCAACAACAAAAATTGGTGAAAGCTCTGTGAAAACCGAAAATGCAAAAGCAGCAAGGAAAAGAATTATGCCAAAAGAATTTTTGACACTCTTTTTCCACAGTCCCATAACGGCTGTTATCACAAGGACGGCAACGGCAACATTTATGCCGGCAAGGGCATGACCTACAATTTCATATTCAAGAAAATTGCGGATAAATGCGGCTATGATTGTTATTATGATTATCGAAGGGGTTACGACACCCAGGGTTGATGCTGCAGCACCGGGGACGCCTTTTTGTTTGTAGCCCACAAAGGTTGCAGTGTTAACGGCAATAACGCCGGGAGTGCACTGACTGACAGCATAGTAATCCATAATTTCTTCTTCTGTTGCCCAATTGTGATTATCTACAATTTCCCTTTGAATCATGGGGAGCATTGCATATCCGCCGCCAAAGGTAAAAGCACCGATTTTGGCAAAGGTCCTGAAAAGGTCAAATAGTTCTTTCACTGTCTGTCAATCCTTTCATCAATTCATTGTGGAAACATGGTCGTCAAAGGTTTCGGTAAAAATGTGGCTTCCGTCCTTCTTTTCTTCATCAGTGTGATAAAAAAGACAAGAATGGCTTTCGGGATTTGCTGCCGCTACAACAGATTCGATTCCAGGATTACAGATTGGACCCGGGGTGAGACCTGTGTTTTTATAGGTATTGTAGGGAGAGACAACCTCAAGGTCCTTATAAGTAACCTGCGTCATATCATAAAGTCCTGCAGATTTTGCATAAACAACCGTTGCGTCAATCTGAAGAAGCATATCATTTTTGATGCGGTTATTTATAACCCCAGCAATTTTTGCTCTTTCCGAATCAAGCACTGCCTCACGCTCAACAATGGAAGCCTTTGTTACAATTTCGAAAATGTTGTCATAGGAGCTGAAATTCTTGTCATATTCCCTCTGGAAGGTTGAAAGAAGAGTATCGATAATTTCCTTTGCCGATACTCCCTTGAAAAATTCATAGGTGTCGGGGAAAAGGAAGCCCTCAAGCTTATATTTATAATTTCCGTCAGGGATATGTTTTATGAATTTGTAGTCGTAGTTTTCATTCTGAACAGCCGAAATAAATTCATCATAGGTGCATATGCCATCTTCGGAGAGCATATTTGCAATCATTTCAATGGAATAACCCTCGGGAATTGTGACTGTCAGAGTGTCTGCCGAAACAGGAGTTGTGACAAGAATAATTATGTCATTGAGGCTCATTCCGTTTTTGATTGTTCTCTCACCATAATAAATTCCGTCATAAGACGAACCACCGAGCTTGTATTTCAGAGAAAAAGCAAAAGAAGAATCAATTATTCCCATTTCCTGAAGTCTGTCTGCAACAGACGATGCGCCCTCTCCCTGATTAACGGAAAAGACCACATCCTCGCCCTCATAAACCTTTATGTCCAGAAATTCCATCACGGGGTTTTTGAAAGCAAAAAATAATATTACAAGTACAATTAACAATCCGACTGTTCTTTTACCGGATTTCTTTTCTTTTTTCATTTGAATCACCTCTTAATTTAATGTTGTCAACTTAAGTAGCATTGCGATAAATTGGAGTTTATCGGGGAGATGGAATTGGGCTGATGTGAAAGCCGCCCCTGCCTAAGGGGAGGTGGATTTGCCGTAAGGCAAAGACGGAGGGGTACGAAATGCAGAAATATCAATGCTTCCAGCAAAACCCCTCAGTCAGTTTCGCTACGCTCACTGCCAGCTCCCCTTAGGCAGGGGAGCCTTTCGCCCTAGTGTTAAACAGAGCGACAAACCCCAAT
>JAZNUS010000196.1:0-3319 GCA_045592485.1 Clostridia bacterium
GCTTCACAGGTTGCAAATCTTATTCAGACCTCCGGTGAAACTCCCGAGGGCAAAATTAACATCTATGAATATCAGCAGGCAGCAGCAGGCGAATATAAAGCAGATATCGGAAGCTTTGAAAGTGAACTCTATAACACAGGTGTTGTAGAAGTAAATGCTGGTTATGCGGATCTTACCAATTATGCTCTTGAATGCATTGAAAGAGGCCAGACAAAGATGCTTGTTGGCTTCACATCAGTATATTCAAACTCTTTGATTGGTGTTGGTGACTCATCACACACAACAAACAACAGATTCCATTATTCTTACTGGACTGTTGAAGATACAGACTTCACAGCAAAAGCTCCTGTGATTACTAATGATAACGGAACATACAGCTTCAAAGCAAACCTCGCAAACTTCGGTACAGATGCAGAAGTTATCACTCTCTACATTGCACAGTATGAAGCAGACGGTACTCTTATCAGTGTTCTTGCTCAGCCTGTAACAGTTGCTGCAGACGACACAGCAGCAGATTACACATCTGCAGCTCTCACAGCTGACGCAGCTGCTGCAACCATCAGAGCATTCATATGGAACGAAGCTGACCAGAAGCCCATGCTTATTGGTGACGCGGTTGTAGAATTAAACTAATTTGGTTTTAAACGAAAAACAAATAAAGATACAGAGAAACGGCATACGCACCTTGTGGTGTGTGTGCCGTTTTTGAATAATGATTGCAATTTGCAGATTTTGAACAAATAAATAAGTGGCTTTGTTTTCTATCCGGTAATATATCTAATACCGTTCCATCGGCAGGATTAGTGATAATTACTTGATACTTTTCTTTGCCTGTATTCCCTTTGAATTCATCAATAGAAAGTACTTTTGGAAGTTCTTTAGGTGCATCATATGCTAACAAGTCGAAGAAACGAATAACTGTTGAAACGGATAAATTAACTTCTTTTGCAATACTTGTAAATGATCTTTCTGATTCTGTTTTCTTAAATATTTCGTTGATTAATCGAAGGGTAACACGATAATATTTAGGTGCAAATGAATTATCCTCTGCAAATCTTTTTCCGCAATGTTTACACACATATCTTCTGTGGTTATGAATGAGAGTAACATGTTTTCCAAAAGCAGAAATATCTTTAATTTTTCGCTTTCGATAATCATGAATATATGAGGTTGATTGAGAACAACAAGGGCAGATATGTGGTTTGACAGGTAATTCGGTATGTATTATTGTATCAAAATCAAAATTTTCTATTTTAATAACTTTTACATCTTGTAAATCTAACAAATCTTTAGTATAATGGCAAGAGAGCATATCCTGTTCCTCCGTTTCTGGTTTTTGGACAATTCCATTATAACGGATTTTGAACAAATATGCTCTCTTTTTTTTACTATCTTTTTAAAATTTTCTTGAGCTCTATTTGTTGGACACCCCAACATTTATTATAGAGCCATAAAACTTTGATTATATAGGTGTACCAATTTTTTGAAAAGCTTTTCTTGTAAATTTGTATCAGTGACCATTTGTAGGACTATGTATAAAAACAAATTAATATATAGTATTGACAAATAAATTCATTTAAGCTACAATATTATTGACAAAAGCCGACAAATTTTAAATAGGGGGAATTTGAAATGAAATATTGTAGTTCTTGCGGTGCTGAAGTGAATGTAGGTGCTGTTGTTTGTGTAAAATGCGGATGCGCAGTACAGGGAAGCAATGCTCCCGCTCGTCAACTAAAGACAAATAAAAGTCTTGCAAAGTACATATTCTTATCAATTATAACTTTGGGTATTTATGGGTTGGTGGTTATGTCGTCTCTCAGCAGTGATATAAATATTGTTGCCAGCAGATATGACGGTAAAAAGACAATGCATTTTTGCTTGTTGTATTTTCTGATTGCACCAATTACTTTTGGAATTGCTAATCTTGTGTGGTTCCACAAAATTTCCAACAGACTTGGCAACGAACTCAGAAGAAGAGATATACAGTATAAAATTTCCTGCTCTGATTTCTGGCTTTGGAATGTTATTGGTGGATTGATTCTCGTTGGTCCGTTTATTTACTACCATAAACTGTTTAAGGCTGCAAACCTCATTTGTGCAGATTATAATATAAATGGATAAGAGCTTTTGTTTTTATGGCAAAAAAATCATTCTGCTGTTTTTAATAGTAATGTATTTTATAACAGCATATGCTTTAATGGAACACTTTAATATTTCGTGTGTTTTCTTAAAGCTTTCGGGGATTCCTTGTCCCGGTTGCGGAATGACACGGGCGCTTTTGTCTGTTCTGAATCTGGACTTTTATATGGCTTTTAAGCATAATGTCATGATATTTTTTATGCCATATGTGTTTGCGTATGTGTTTTTTGATTTTAAGAGTCACATACATAATATTTTTTTAGTAATAATTGCTGTAATTGCAATTATTAATTGGCTATTTAAAATAATTTTATGAAATCAGGAGGAAATAAAAATGTTTTGTAAAAATTGCGGAAACGAAATCAACGAAAATGCAATTGCGTGTATGTCATGCGGATTTGCAAAAGGAACCGGTGAAAAGTTTTGCGCTAATTGCGGAAATGAAATTAATCCCGGTGCAGCAATTTGCGTAAAATGCGGAGCAGCAGTAAAACCTATGGCAGTTAGTGTTGATGGAGAACAGAAATCAAAATTGGTTGCCGTATTGTTGGCATTTTTCCTTGGAAGCATAGGTATTCATGATTTTTATCTTGGTTATAATAAGTACGGAATTATAAAAATTGTATTGACCCTTTGTACCGGAGTTGGCGGCGGAATCTGGGCGTTAGTTGATTTTATCAGATTACTGACCGGTTCACTTAACACTGATGCATATGGTGTTGAATTGAAAAAAGAATTTTAATTGGATTATATAGTGCAAAAATGGACTGTAATTAATCATTATATGTAAAAAGGGCGTTGCCTCAATTGAGTGAAAAATCACTTATTGAGACACGCCCTTTTGTTGCTTATCACAAATTACAATCTGACCAAAATCGTCTATGAGTGCAGATTTTCATCCTGTAGCTATTAAGCTAGCCTTAACAACCGCCTTTAGTGTTGGTCGTTAAGGCTACGCATTCAGACAAAAAATGAAGTGCACTTCAAGGGTGTAATTCAGAAAAACATATAAAAACTACAAATCCTGATTATTTTAAATCTGCTTTTGGGAAATATGTAATTCTTAGATTTGTGCATCCGTGAGGAACAAGGGTAAGTGGCATTTTGTCGGTAACATATTGATAGTCTCCGATGGGCTCAAATGTCTTTGATTCATAAATTGCATTAAGATAAGGAG
>JAZNUS010000197.1:0-4388 GCA_045592485.1 Clostridia bacterium
CCGTAGGACCTCAAATGGATGAATTTTTGAGGATGTTTTGGTGCGGAGGACGACGGAAGGCTGGCGCCTTTCGAGGACGCATGGCAAAAGATACCGAAAATTCACCATTTGAGGCATCTTCAGTGTCGGTTGTTAAGGCTATGATAAAAATGTTTCTTTCATTTGGGAAGAAACATTTTTTATATTATCGGAAACATAGTTAATAATATATAAAAAAAGACTGTTTTTTTCTACTTTATTATATTTTTTAATAAAATAAAAAAATTTGTCAGAAAAAAAGAGGAAAAAAGGGGCGTGTGTAGAATAAGGAAAATAAGGCATAAATTGGACATTGTCTGATTCATGGCAATGCATAAGTATATGAACTAACAATGAAGGGAGGCGTAAATATGTCAAATGCATTCGTTTGTATCGTTGGTATTGTTACGGTTTTCATCGGACTCATTTGTATAATCGGTCTTTGCAAGCTTATGAGTCTTATTTGCGGTCTTTTACCCGAAAACAAAGAAAAGACAGCTCAGCCTGCTCCTCAGGCATTGTCTGATTCCGGTGCAATCGCCAACAAGCAGGAAATTCTTGCAGGTGTGTGTGCAGTTCTTGCCGAAGAACTGGGAACAGATGTGAAAAACATCAAGGTTTTATCATTTAAAAAAGCATAAGTGAAAAGCTCAAATAATTTTTAAAAAGAGAGGAAAAAAATCATGAAAAATTATAAAGTAAATGTAAACGGTACAGAATATGTTATTTCTATTGAACTTATGAGCGACGAAGAAGCTGCAAAAGCAAAAACAGCAAGCCCCGCTCCTGCCGCTGCTCCTGCCGCTGTTCCTGCCGCTGCAGGCGAAGGAAGCACAGTTGACGCTCCCATGCAGGGGACAATCCTTTCAGTTAATGTTAAAGACGGCGATGCTGTTAAAAAAGGACAAGTTCTCTTCATTCTCGAGGCTATGAAAATGGAAAATGAAATCATGGCTCCCTCCGACGGTGTTGTTACCTCCGTATGTGTTCAGAAGGGCGCTTCTGTTTCTAACGGAACCACACTTTGCACAATTAAATAATTAAAATTTTCAACGGAGGAAATTATAATGAAAAAGAAAATTCTTTCCGTCCTTGCTTTGGTGATGTGCATCACACTTTGTGCATCGGTATGCTTTGCGGCAACCGATGACGGAGCACAGACTGATGCAAAGGATTGTTCCATATTTGTTAAGTCAGCAGATTATGTTGCTGATGAAGGTGTTGTGAAAATTACAGTTGCAAACAATGCACTTCACGATGTAAATGCGCTTCTCCTGTTTGAAATCTCGGGAAACGGCGCAAAATTCGAAAACACAAAATCCCCCTCTTCGGTTGAAGAATACGGCAGCTTTTCTATTGGCGAAAGCTTTGGAATTGTGCCGGACGGTGTAGCCTTCCCTGCCGGCGGAGAACAGGAATTTGTTTATGAAGTGTCCGTTTCCGGCGATGCTGTTCCCGTGATTAATATGTCTGTGGGAAAAATTGCAGATAACAAAGTTGAAATTCTCTGCACCTATGAAAACATTCTCTCTCAGGAAACAACCTCAAAGGTTGATGCAATCCTAAATTTCCTTAAGCAGACAGGCTTTTCAATGACAACCTGGCAGTCTGTTGTAATGATTCTCATTGCATGTCTTCTTCTTTATCTTGCAATTGTGAAGCAGTTCGAACCTCTTCTTCTTCTTCCCATTGCATTTGGTATGCTTCTCACAAACCTTATGGGTGCGGATGTTTTCCACGAAGAGCTTTTTGCAGACGGACATGTTCACTGGAATCTTTTCAATGCGTCAAATGCAATAACACCGGGACTCATTGACATTCTCTATCTTGGTGTTAAGCTTGGTATTTATCCCTGTCTCATCTTTATCGGTGTTGGTGCAATGACCGACTTCGGTCCCCTCATTGCCAACCCCAAGAGCCTCCTTCTCGGTGCGGCAGCACAGGTTGGTATCTTTGCAACCTATCTCGGTGCAAGAGCACTTGGATTTACCGGAGCAGAAGCCGGATCAATCGGCATCATCGGCGGTGCCGACGGCCCCACAGCTATCTTTGTAACATCAAAGCTTGCTCCTCACCTTCTCGGTCCCATCGCCGTTGCAGCTTATTCCTACATGGCTCTCGTTCCCGTAATTCAGCCTCGAATCATGAAGCTTCTTACAACAAAGCAGGAACGCCAGATAGAAATGAAAGCTCTTCGCCCTGTATCTCAGAGGGAAAAAATCATTTTCCCCATCGTGGTAACAATTTTTGTTGCTCTCCTTGTTCCCTCGGCTGCTCCCCTTGTCGGATGTCTTATGCTCGGTAACCTTATTAAGGAAAGCGGTGTTTGCGAAAGACTTTCAAAAACTGTTCAGAACGAGCTTATGAACATTGTTACAATCTTCCTTGGGGTTTCCGTTGGTGCAACAGCAACAGCTTCAACCTTCCTCACATGGGAAACAATCAAAATCATCATCATGGGCGTTGTGGCATTTGGTGTTGCAACTGCCAGCGGTGTTCTCCTTGCAAAGTTTATGAACCTCTTCCTCAAAAACAAAATCAATCCTCTCATTGGTTCTGCAGGTGTTTCCGCAGTTCCCATGGCGGCTCGTGTATCTCAGGTTGTAGGTCAGAAGGAGAATCCTTCAAACTTCCTTCTTATGCATGCTATGGGTCCCAATGTTGCAGGTGTTATCGGTTCTGCAATTGCTGCAGGCGCACTCATTGCAATGCTTGGTTAATAAATTTATCGGAGGAAAATTATGTCTAAATTATATATAACTGATACAATTCTCAGAGATGCTCATCAGTCTCAGGCAGCAACCCGCATGAAAATTGAAGATATGATTCCGGCTCTGGAGACTCTCGATAAGGTCGGATACTGGTCTGTTGAATGCTGGGGAGGTGCTACATTTGACTCATGTATGAGATTTTTGAATGAAGATCCCTGGGAAAGACTTCGCACAATCAAAAAACATATGCCCAACACAAAGCTTCAGATGCTTTTCCGCGGTCAGAACATTCTCGGCTACAAGCACTATGCAGACGATGTTGTTGAGGCATTCTGCAAAAAATCAATTGAAAACGGCATTGATGTTGTCAGAGTTTTTGACGCACTCAATGACCCCAGAAACTTAGAGGCGGCAATCAAATATGTAAAGCACTACGGCGGTATGTGTGAAGCTGCAATCAGCTACACCACAAGCCCCGTTCACAACGAAGACTATTTCGTTAAGCTTGCATGTGAGCTTGAAAAAATGGGTGCAGACACAATCTGTATCAAAGATATGGCAAACCTTCTTTTGCCCTATGATGCATTCAGCCTTGTTAAAAAACTCAAGGAAAATGTGAAGGTTCCCATCCATCTCCACACCCACAACACTGCCGGTACAGGCGACATGACAAACCTTATGGCTTGTCAGGCAGGAGTGGACATTGTTGACTGTGCTCTTTCACCAATGGCTAACGGAACAAGTAATCCCTCAACAGAATCTATGGTTGCAACTCTCAAAGGCACCGAACGCGACACAGGTCTTGACCTTGAAATCCTCTCCGATGCTGCAAAGCACTTCAGAGGCATTGCCAATGAGCTTAAAGCCCGCGGCGACCTTGACCCCAAGGTGCTCAATGTTGATGCAAACACTCTTCTTTACCAGGTTCCCGGCGGTATGCTTTCAAACCTTATTTCACAGCTTAAGCAAAACAATGCTGAAGATAAGTATTACGAAGTGCTCGCTGAAGTTCCAAAGGTAAGAAAGGACTTCGGTTATCCTCCCCTTGTAACTCCCACAAGCCAGATTGTCGGCACTCAGGCAGTGCTCAATGTTCTTGCAGGCGAAAGATACAAGATGATTACCAAGGAATCCAAAGGACTGCTAAAGGGCGAATACGGTCAGCTTCCTGCTGAGGTTAATGAAGAAGTGAGAAAGAAAGCTATCGGCGACGAAGAAGTCATCACCTGCAGACCTGCAGATCTTCTCCAGCCCGAGCTTGAAAAATATACCAAAGAGGCTGAAGGTCTTGCCAAATGCGAAGAAGATGTTCTCAGCCTTGCTCTCTTCCCTCAGGTTGCAAAAACCTTCCTTGAAAACCGCAACAATCCCAAAAAAGTGGAAGCTTCAAGTGATGAAGTAAGAACAATTTATGTTCAGGATTTGTCCTGATTGAATTTTAAACATCAAGTCTTTGGGCGGAGGATTTTCCTCCGCCCAAAGTTGTAGTTAGTAAGTGTTAAATTGGGGTTTAGCTGTGAGATGGGATTGGGCTGAAGCGAAAGGCTTCCCCTTGGTGGGGAAGCTGTCACCGTAAGGTGACTGATGAGGGGAAACAAAAGAAAGTAAATTCAAATATAAATTTGAAAATCGTTCAAACTATTGAAAACGCTGATTTTT
>JAZNUS010000198.1:0-9512 GCA_045592485.1 Clostridia bacterium
CCGCAGGAGTTTTAAAATAATAAATTTTGTCTCAATCAAGGCAAAAACGCAGGGAATATGTTAATATTTCCGAGTATTTTAACGATGGGTGAGGCGAAATTTATATTTTAAAACCGCCTTTAGTGTTGGTTGCTAAGGCTAATCAAACGCAAGCCCGAAATATCCGGGAACTGAAATGTTTGCGGAACTAAAGGGAAGATACATTGCAAAGGGGATACTGTCTCCCGGTGTACG
This sequence comes from Clostridia bacterium, assembly GCA_045592485.1. Classification (GTDB taxonomy): domain Bacteria; phylum Bacillota; class Clostridia; order UMGS1810; family UMGS1810; genus RGIG1828. Next base: position 235 of record JAZNUS010000198.1, read on the forward strand.
GAAATTTCCTGTTGAGCATCCGAGACTTTCGGTGATGCCGGGGCAAAGCTTGTCATTGCCAAGAAATTCGGCACAATGCAAAACTCCGTCCTTCACATTTGCCGCCATAACAAAATCATCTCCGGCATACAAGCCGTACAATTCATTCAAAAAGTCAATGCTTTCGTTTTCCTGAATAATACCATTTGATGGCAGATACTTTTTTCTCAGACAGGTGTATTCAGACTTGTCTGTTTTCTTTACATTAATTTTTTCACCCGATGCAGCAACAGTGAATTTATTTATGTGACATACAGCTTTATATCCCATTCTGCCGTAAAAATCAAACAAACTGCTTTCTCCCGGCACAAGAACAGAGCCTGCATATCCTTTTTCTTTCAAAAGACTATGAGTGTCTGCCATGAGTTTTTGACAAATTCCTTTGCCCCTGAAGCTTTTGAAGGTTGCAACTGCATAGATGTATGCAAGCTTGTGTCCCTGAAACTCAGTATCAAACCAATAAAGTGCCGCGGCAGTCTGCTTGTTTTCATATGCAACAAGGCATCTTTCCGGTGAATATATTTTTTCAAAAAACATATTCAAAAAATCATTGCCATCGCCAAATGCTTCATTCCACAGCTTTTTTAAATCATCGATGTTGTTTTTCGGATAATCAATATTCATATCCTTCCTCCCGGAGATGCGCCCAGCATTTTTCTGCCATATGGTGAGGCTTGTAGCTTTTTTTCGCTTTTCTGAGACCTTCAAGCCCCATATCTTCCTCGCGGTCAAGAAATTCAATGTCCGGATATTTGTCGCGGATATATTTCGCAAATTCACAGTTTATTGCAGTGTAGGCAATGGCTGCATCGGGGCGTGCTTTTTCAAAATGCACATCCATTATTCCGTCATAAAGTCTGCTTCCCATTGTAACTGCAAGAACCTTGCCGCCACCGTAGAGCAAAAGTCCGTCCATTTCAAGCTCCTTGTAATGCCTGAAAGCCTTTGAAATGGCAACCTGTTCCATCTGATAATCACTGTTTGGATTTTCTTCGTAGCGGCATTTGTACCAGTCTTCAACCATATCAATTGCATCTTTAAGATTGTCATCTGACAAAGGCTCACATCTCCAGTCGGGAAATGCTTCATAAAAACGGTACAGGTGATTTCGCTTGCTGTGATATTTTTTTCCTTTAAGGTCTGCAAGGTCATCAATAGAATAGACATAGTCAAAAGAGCCTTCGTCGCAGTGAAAGGAAAACCTTCCGGGATAAAGCTCCTCAAGAGTTTTTCTTGCCTCAGGAGAAAGCCCGGTAATACGGCAGGGAATGCCTCTGAGCCTTGCGTCCTCTATTATGGCGTCAATAACAGCCTTGCGTTCTCCGCTTCCCACAGGCCACGGATATACACTTCTGCAGTTAAACTGCGAAAACAGTGCAATGTGACCGTGAATCTCGGCAATGTTTTGTCTTCCCCACAAAAACAGATTTGCAAATGAAAATTCACAGCCGCGGCTGTAGCTGTCTGGGAGATATTTTTTGTAAAGTTCAATATCTTCCGGTCTTACCGGTCTGAACTGTATAAGAGAAGAAGCATTTTGTTCGTTCATATTATTACCCTCTGTATTCTTTTGTACATATTATTATATAAGTAATTATATTTTATCACAGCCGGAGGATGCAGTCAATATTTTCATTGAAAATTCAAGTTTGATAAGCACCATGGCTTCTCATGCCCATATGGGCAAAAAAATAACTGTCTCACAAAAGTGAAACAGTTATTTTTATGACCCCTACGGGATTCGAATACCCCTACGAGTACTTCCTCGCTGCGCTCAGGGCGCCCATGCGTGCAGAAAGGTTTGTAGTTATTGAAAAAAAGAAATACAAAGTATGAAAATTCAAGTTTGATAAGCACCATGGCTTCTCATGCCCATATGGGTAAAAAAAATAACTGTCTCACAAAAGTGAAACAGTTATTTTTATGACCCCTACGGGATTCGAACACCCCTACGAGTACTTCCTCGCTGCGCTCAGGGCGCCCATGCGTGCGGAAAGGTTTGTAGTTATTGAAAAAAAGAAATACAAAGTATGAAAATTCAAGTTTGATAAGCACCATGGCTTCTCATACCCATATGGGTAAAAAAATAACTGTCTCACAAAAGTGAAACAGTTATTTTTATGACCCCTACGGGATTCGAACCCATGTTATCGCCGTGAAAGGGCGGTGTCTTAACCGCTTGACCAAGGGGCCATATCTTGGTGCTCTCTCAACCAACGAAAACGATTATAGCATATAATTTTTTGTTTGTCAACACTTTTTTTTGAAAAATTTTTATTTTTTCAAAAAATTTTTTCAAAGTGCCTTAAACGGCGGTGTTGCACCTTTATTCTTTGTCATTTCGGAACAAAATTAAAAAAAATTTCCTGAAAATGTTTAAAAAAATAAAAAAAGACTTGTTTTCGATGCAGTTTTATGGTATATTATTTTCATATGCAACAGAGTAACATTTTAATGTTACAACAAAATTCAAAGGAAGGCGTGGATTTAATCAATGAAAAAAATCACAAAAATTATAGCTGCTTTGGCAGCAGTTGCAGTTCTCGTAATGTCTTTTGCAGGTTGCGGACTTTTAAAAGACTATGACGAGGTAGAAGCAGTTAAACAGCTTGACAAGGCTGTACTTAAATTAGCCGACGATATCGAGGTTAACGGCGGTTATTATGGTTGGTATTTTTCAAGTGTACACAATGAAAAGCTCAGCGAAAAACAGCAGGCAGAAGAATTGGCAGCACAGATTGAATCATCTGCAGACAGCGCAGCCGACAGTGCCGCAGACAGTGCTGCTGATGTAGAAATTCCCGAAATTAAGCTTGACGATGTTAAAGCAGAAGCAGAAAAAAGAATTGTTACCGTAAAGATGGCAAGTCAGAAAGCAATTGAAGACGGATTTGTACTTTCAAACAAAGACTACAAAAATATCGAAGCTCAGGTTGCTTCAATTAAAAGTCAGATTACTCAGAGCATTTCAACTGCAGGAATCAACTACAATGATTACCTCAAGCTTATGAATACAGATGCCGAATCTCTTGAAGCGGTTGTAACCGATCAGTACATTGCAAATGCGTACTATGCTTCATTGGTAGAAGACAAATTTGTTACCGCAAAGCATATTCTTATTGAAGCATCTGAAGAAAAACGCACTAAGGAAGAAGCTAAAAAGCTTATTGATGAAATCAAGGCTCAGCTTGATAACGGTGCCGATTTCGATAAGCTTATGAAAGAAAAATGTGAGGATCCCGGTCTCGAAACCAATCCCAACGGCTACACATTCACCAAGGGTCAGATGGTTCCCGAATTTGAAGGTGCAGCATACGCACTTGAAGTTGGTCAGGTAAGTGCTCCCGTTGAAACAGATTACGGCTATCACATTCTCAAAAAATGTGAAACAGATAAATCTGATGTTGCTGCAGCACTCTTCTCAGTTTCCGACCAGGAAATTGCAGACCTTATCAAAGCTGAAGGTGAAAAACTTTCCGAAGGTGTAGAAGTGACTGAAACAGGTGCAATCGATTTCTATACTGTTGACTGATAATTAACAGAAAAACTATTTGTGCGAAGTATTCCCAAAAGTTTACTTCGCACTGTTTTTATGTTAGTTACTCTCTTTTGGCTCTGAGGTGAAATATATATGAAAAGCTTTAAAAGTTTGTTTTTAATAGTACTGACAGTATTTAGTCTGAGCTTAGCTTTCAATGTGTCGGCAGCATATGTGCCCGATTGCAGAGTTGTTAATCTTCAGATAGATAATCCTGTTATGACAGTAAATGGTTCAAGGTCTGAAATTGACCCCGGTCTTGGTACAACTCCCATAATCAAAGATTCACGCACTCTTGTGCCAATCAGGGCAGTTGTCGAGGCTTTTGGCGGAAGGGTGGAATGGGAAGCCCACACGAACACGGCAGTGCTTGAGATGAACGGTTCAACAATCCGTCTTAAAATCGGTTCTGCAATTGCATCCCGGAATGGGAAAGAAGCTGTTCTCGATGTGTCACCCATAATTCACAATAACCGCACAATGCTTCCCATAAGATTTGTAGCAGAAAGCTTCGGTCTTGATGTGGAATGGCACGACAGTGCAAGAACAGTTATCATATCCGACACCGAAATAACCTCTGCTGACATATTTATAGATTCAGACTTCTATTTTTCAGCGGAAAAAATACCGACATATTCCGGGTCAGCTTTTACTGTTATAAACGGAAATGTTCCGATGTTTGATTTTGATTCTATTGGTGATAAATCCTTTGAATACTATTCTGAACTCGACCCTATGTACAGATGCGGAAAGTGTGTTGCTCTGATAGATGATGACATAATGCCAACAGAGAAAAGAGGAGACATTTCATCTGTTAAGCCTACCGGGTGGCATAGCGTGCAATATGACAATGTAAGCGGAAAGTATCTCTATAACCGATGCCACCTCATCGGGTTCCAGCTCACCGGTGAAAATGCCAATCCAAAAAATCTCATAACGGGCACAAGGCACCTTAATACCGGTGGAATGCTTTCTTTTGAAAATCTTGTGAATGACTATGTGGAAACTACCGACAACTCAGTTCTTTATCGCGTGACACCGGTTTTTGAAGGAAACAATCTTCTTGCCGCCGGTGTGCTTATGGAGGGCTATTCTGTTGAAGATGGCGGCAGAGGTGTGTGCTTCAGCGTGTTCTGTTATAATGTTCAGCCGGGAATAGTGCTTAATTATTCAGACGGATCAAGCTATGCAGAATCTGCATATGCATCCACTGGTGCAAGCACAGCTTCAGATAATTCATATTTTGTTATAAACATTAATTCAAAAAAATTTCATCTGCCAACATGTTCAAGTGTTGCTAAAATGAATGAATCAAACAAAGAAATTTCCCGCGAGACCGGGGACAACCTTATTTTGAAAGGTTACTCACCTTGCGGTATTTGCAACAAATAAATTTTAGGCATTTAAGCAAAAATATATTTTTTGGACTAAAAATACATTTACATCTTAAAATTATTGTGATATAATATAATAAAAATTATATGGTATCAATGTGCTGGAATTAACTCAATTATATTTTATGATACTATAACTAATAAAAAATGACAGGAGAGTTTATAATGGACACAACACTTGTAGTAATGGCGGCAGGAATGGGTTCGCGTTTTGGCGGTCTTAAGCAGATTGAGCCCATGGGCCTGAACGGGGAAATCATTCTTGACTTTTCAGTGTATGATGCTGTTAAAGCAGGATTTAACAAAGCAGTATTTATTATAAAAAAAGAAATTGAACACGATTTTCGTGAAGTGGCAGGCAAAAGAATTGAAAAAATTATAGACACAGAATATGTTTTTCAGGAGATTGATTCGTTTTTGCCCGAAGGCTTTGCCGTGCCGGAAGGAAGAGCAAAACCCTGGGGAACAGGTCATGCAGTGCTTTGTGCAAAGAATGCTGTAACAACACCATTTGCTGCAATCAATGCCGATGACTATTACGGCAGACAGTCCTTCAGGCTTATTCACGACGGACTGGCAGGCGGAAGCCGGATGTGTATGGCAGGTTATCTTCTTGGTAACACCCTTACCGACAACGGAACGGTCAGCCGTGGTGTTTGTGAAATTGAAAACGGACTTTTAAAATCGGTTGTTGAACACACCGCTCTTGACCGTAATTGCGGCATCCCCATGGACACCGTTGTTTCACTCAATATGTGGGGATTTGACACAATGCTTTTCAATGAGCTTGACACAAGATTTGCAGACTTTATGGCAAATCTCAGCAATCCTGTGAAGGATGAATTTTTCCTCCCCTTTGTTGTTGATGACCTCATCAAAAATCGTGGTCAGAAGGTAGATGCCTACATTTCCGAAGATAAATGGTACGGTGTCACCTACAAGGAAGATGCTCCGTCTGTTAAGGCTGCACTTCAGAAGCTTATGAAAGAAGGTTACTACGATGGAATATAATAAAACTCTTAACGAAATAATGGATGCGTTTGATATTAACTTTAATATTTCACCCTATGGTGACGGTCACATAAACGAAACCTTTGTTTCCGACTCCACTCCCAGATATATCCTTCAGAAGATAAACACTTCAATTTTCACAGATCCCCTGAAGCTTATGAAGAATATCAATGCTGTAACTGTGTATCTCAGAGACATAATTAAGGCAAACGGCGGAGACCCGGGCAGAGAAACTCTCACAGTTGTGCCAACAAAAAACGGAGAGCTTTTTTACAAAGCAAGCGATGGCGCATGTTACAGAATGTATAATTTTATTGAGGATACTTTCGCTCTCAACCTTCCCGAAAATCCTGAACAGTTTGCATCTTCGGCAACTGCATTCGGCCGTTTTCAGAATATGCTCGCAGGTTTTGATGCTTCAACACTTTATGAAACAATTCCTGATTTTCACAACACACCCAAAAGAACTGAAGCCCTTAAAAAAGCATATTCCGAAAACTTGAGCGGCAGAAGAGACTCCGCACAGGATGTGTATGAAGGCTATGCTGAATTTGAGGCACAAAGTGCAGTTATAACAAAAGACCTTGAGTCGGGTGCAATTCCCATGAGAGTTACCCACAACGATACCAAGCTTAATAATGTATTGTTCGACAAATATACAAAGGAAAGCCTTTGTGTAATCGACCTCGACACCGTTATGCCCGGCTCCCTTCTTTTTGATTATGGTGATTCGATGAGATTCGGGGCATCAACCGCAGTTGAAGACGAGGCAGACCTTGACAAGGTTTGGTTTGACCTTGAATACTTCGAAAGCTACACAAAAGCGTTTCTCGAAGAAATGGGCAACAAAATTACCAAAAGAGAGATTGAGCTCCTTCCTTTAAGTGCTCTCACACTTACATATGAATGCGGAATCCGTTTCCTCACTGATTATTTCAACGGTGACACATATTTTAGAATCCATTATCCCGATCAGAATCTTGTCAGAGCAAAGAATCATCTCAAGCTTTGCCGTGACATTTCTTCCAAGCTTGGCGAAATGGAAAAAATTGTAAAAAAGTATGCAAAATAAAAAACCCGTTAAGTAAATTTTTAGTAAAGAGGTGAGTATTTTGGATATGCTCAAAAATGTTTCGCTCTATGGTGAAAGTGTTGATATAGAATTTGACAACGAGACAATTATATCTGTAAAGAAATCAGACTCCGATACTACACCGGAATACAGAGTTTATCCGGGACTTTTCGACATTCATTCTCACGGCATGATGGGAATGGATACCTGCGATGAGGGCAGTGTCGAAAAGATGGCTCCCATTATGCTTTCTCACGGTGTTGTGAGCTGGTGTCCCACAACAATGACAATCGACATCAAGCAGGTAAAAAAAATCACAAGCACAAAACCACAGGTGGAAAACGGATGTGAAATTATAGGCTACCACCTGGAAGGTCCCTATATAAACGAAAAATATAAAGGTGCCCAAAATCCTGAGTATATCCGGATGGCAAGTGTTGAAGAGCTTAAGAGCATTTCAAATGTGTCCACAATCACTGTGGCACCTGAAACCGAGGGCTGTCTTGAATTTATTAAAAATATTGACATTCCTGTATGCCTTGGTCACACAGACTGTGACTATGACACTGCAATAAAAGCCATTGAAAACGGAGCTGTCTGCCTTACCCACACCTTCAATGCCATGCCCCCGATTCATCACAGAAATCCCGGTCCCATCGGTGCTGCTTGTGAAAAGGGAATTTATGCACAGGTTATCTGCGACGGTGTTCACATTCACAAAGCTGCAGTGCTTATGCTATATAAGCTTTTTGGTCCTGAGAGAATAATTCTTATTTCTGACTCTGTCAGACCTACAGGGTTGTCCGATGGTGAATATGAGCTCGGTGAATTGATGACATATGTTAAAAATGGTGAAGCAAGACTTGCAAGCGGAAATCTTGCAGGTTCAACAACATTCCTTTTTGATATGGTAAAAAAAGCTATAGAATTTGGTATTCCCGAAAACGAAGCTTTTAAAATGGCATCTGAAAATCCATATCGAATGATGGGAATAAAAAATCGTGGAAAAATTGAACAGGGCTACAGTGCTGATTTTATCATTACAGACAGCGAAAGAAAAATTGTATCTGTAGTGAAAAAAGGAACACGATTTGATTTTTCAAAAAAATAATTCTACAGCTTTGTCTCTTATTCGACAGTATATAAAAATACCCCTTCGGGAAAGATTTTATTGTTAAAACAAAATCTTACTCGGGGGTTTTGTTATGATAAACAAGGTAGAAATTTGCGGAGTAAACACAGCTAAACTTCCGGTACTTTCAAGTGAGGAAAAGCGCAGGCTTTTTGACCGTATAAAAAAAGGTGATTCCGAAGCAAGAGAAGAATTTATAAAAGGAAACCTCAGGCTGGTTCTTTCGGTAATTCAAAAATTCTCGGGGCGCGGAGAAAATGCCGATGATTTGTTTCAGGTGGGGTGCATCGGGTTGATGAAATCGGTGGACAATTTTGATCTTTCTCAGAATGTTCAGTTTTCCACCTATGCAGTTCCAATGATAATAGGGGAGATAAGACGCTATCTCAGGGATAACAACTCCATAAGGGTAAGCCGCTCTTTGAGAGATACTGCCTATAAGGCGTTGTCTGTCCGTGAACAGCTTATGGCAAAAAATGAAACGGAGCCGACAGTGGAGCAGATTGCAAAAGAGCTTGGCATGGAAAAGGAAAGCATTGTCTTTGCACTTGATGCCATTCAGGAGCCGGTTTCTCTTTTTGAACCTGTTTACAACGATGGAACTGATGCTATTTTTGTTATGGATCAGCTCAGTGACGAGAAAAGTATTGATGAAAACTGGCTTGAAGAAATATCACTTCGGGAAGCAATGAAAAAACTCGGTGAAAGAGAAAAACACATAATAAATCTGAGATTCTACAAAGGCAGAACTCAGATGGAGGTTGCAAAAGAGCTTGGCATAAGTCAGGCACAGGTTTCCCGCCTTGAAAAAAGTGCTCTTAATCATATGAAGAAAAATATGTGAAGTAAATTGGGGTTTATCGCTCTGTTTTGCGCTAGTGTGTGAGCCTTCTCCCTGGTGGAGAAGGTGTCAAGCTTGCTTGACGGATGAGGGGATAGTGACACTCCAAGAATAGCCTTAACAACCAGCACTGAGGATGGTTTTAAAATATAAATTTCGCCTCACTCATCGTTAAAATACTCGGAAATATTACCATATTTCCTGCGTTTTTGCCTTGACTGAGACAAAATTTATTATTTTAAAACTCCGTA
>JAZNUS010000199.1:0-46484 GCA_045592485.1 Clostridia bacterium
ACAGTTCGCTTATGAAGCTCATACTGCTTGTGATAAAAATGGTTTTATTCTTGAAGCAGTAGTAACACCCGGTAATGTTCATGATAGCGTAGCCTTTGATGATGTATATGATAAACTTGTAGAAAACTTCCCCGAAATAGAAACAATAGTAGCAGACAGTGCATACAAAACGCCTCATATTTGCAAAAAAATATTTGACGATGGCAGAGTTTTATCCACCGCATACAAAAGACCAATGACAAAGAAAGGCGGTCATGAATGGTGGAAATATGTATACGACGAATACTATAATTGCATTATCTGCCCTGAATACCAAGTGTTAGATTACAAAACTACAAATCGAGATGGCTACAGAGAATACAAAAGCAACCCTGAAATATGTAAAAACTGTCCAACAAGACATTTATGTACAGAATCAAGGGATTGTGTAAAAACTGTGACCAAGCATATATGGTCAAATTACATAGAACTTGCAGAAGATATTCGGCATACACCTAAATATGCTGCTTTATACAAATTGCGAAAAGAAACAATCGAGAGAGTATTTGCAGATGCAAAAGAAAAACATGCAATGAGATACACTCCATATACAGGTCTTGCACAGGTAACAAACTGGGTAAGGCTTAAATTTGCAACCATGAATTTAAAAAAGCTTGCAAAATGGAAATGGAAGAGGAACAATACCCCTTCCAAATTATTTGATTTTATCTTGTTTTTAAGAAAAACGAAGAAGAACCCGATTTTTGCTTGATGCAAGGTCGGGTTCTTCGACAGTCTGAGAACCTGAAACAATTTGTTTCAGGTTCTTTTTTTCTCTATAGGAAACTGCGTTCCTATAGAGAAAAAAACTTTGATTCTATTGTCATGAAAATTTTATCTTAAGCCATGCTTTTTTTGTATGGCTTATTAAAATTAACCTGTAATAAAGCAAAGACAAATTTCTATGAAGAATTGCATTTTCGTTATATATCAGAATAATAATATTACAATAATATTTCAATATACAGATTATCTTGACTTTTATCTCTTACAGCTGTAAGATTAAATTATCTTACAGCTGTAGGAATAGAAAGGGAGCGATAAAATGAGCAAATTACCGGTAATAAGCGAATCAGAGCTTGAGGTTATGCAGGTTTTGTGGCGTGAAAAAAAGGCTATGAAAATTCAGGAGGTGCTTGACTGTCTGGAAAACAATTCATGGAAGTATAACACTGTCGGAACCTTGCTTCTGAGGCTTGAATCAAAGGGTGCGGTAAAGTCAGAAAAGGAAGGCAGAGTAATTCTTTACACACCGATGATTGATGAATCAGCCTACAAAAGAGAAAAAACATCTGATTTTATCAAAAGAATATACAATGGTTCTGTAAAGGAGCTTGCAGTTTCCCTTTTTCAATCTGATGAAATGTCTGAGGATGACATTGAGGAAATAAGAAAGCTCTTTGACCTGTGAGGTGAGGCTGATGATAGAGTCGGTTTTTAAAAGTGTACTTGTAATGTCTTTTGTGGGTTCGCTTTTATCAGTGGTTCTTATAATGGCAAAACCCATAACAAAAAAGCTTTTCGGGTTCAAGTGGCAATATTACATCTGGTACGCAGTCCTTGGAGTTATGCTCTTGCCGTTATCGGTAACAATTGCTGCGGATAATGATTTGACTCCGCACATTTCGGCATCAACAGTTGAAATGGGTGAGGCCGAACATTTTTCTGTTGCATCACACGAGGTTGAAGATGTTTTGAGTCAACAGAAGCAGACAAACTTAAACGGAAGAGTTTTGTTTAAATCGGCAGCCTATGTATGGGCTGTGTATGGATGTATGCTTCTTCTTTCGAAGCTTATTCGCTATTTTATATATTTGCAGATTATACGGAAAAAATCAATAAAGCTCAGCAAAGCAGATAATGTGCAGATTTGGCGTACATCTTTAATTTCGGCACCGCTGACAGTGGGGTTGTTCAGAAAAAAGATACTTATTCCGGACGGGGTTTATGATGAAAAGCATATAGAGCATATTCTCCTTCACGAAAACACTCATATAAAACATGGAGACATATATTTCAAATGGATAAGTATGCTTGTTAAATGTGTTCACTGGTTCAATCCAATGGTATATATTCTTGCCGGTGAAGCCCGACGGCTTTGCGAAATGGTGTGTGACATTGATTCCACCGAAAATATGGATGAACCACAGAGAAAAGCATATATGAACACCATTCTAACCCTTGCCTCATCGGCAGCGGGGAGCAATTCCGAGCTTACAACTCATATGGCAAACGGAAAAAGCTGTATTGTTGAAAGATTTGGAGCTATAGTATCCCGTGAGAGGGGAAAAATAAAAAGCCTGTCAGCAGTTTTTGCTGTTTTATTTGTTGTTTTTTCCGTAGGTGTCAGTGCTTTGGCAGGGGGATTTTTCTGTGAAGACAGTCCTCTTTGTTTCAGGTTGGAGCTCAAAAGAAACGGATACAGTGATTCTTCCGCTGATGCTTTGGATAATGGAAAAGATACATCTTTAAATGCCATATCAAGGAATGAAAATGCTGAAGATAATTCAAAGGACGCCACCATCGAGTCGGATTCGGAAAATTCTGTGCCGGATGGCTTTTCGGAACAAGCCATACAAAATACAGTCAGCTTGCCCGTTGAATATTTTGAATCTGAAAGTAACAACGAACACGAGGACGATTCTGTGCAGGTCAGTGAAGAGGCGATTAATACTCCGGATGAGGAAACGGAAACCGAATATGAAAAATATCCATATAGCGGACAGGTAAGATACGACGGTCTCACCTTTGAAAAAATTATCTCTGAAATTGACAAGGATGGCGGAGAAAAGCTTTATCCGGACAACTCAGGAGTTTCAGAGGGATATATTACAGGCAAGCTCACCTACAAAAACAGCGGAGTTGCCAACCATGAAAAAATCAGGTGTGACGATAACGGACAAATAATATTTTATATGGATTCGGAATATGATCAGCATGTAAATATTGCATTTAACCAAAACGGCAAGCAAATTGCAGGCTACGGCATAATTCCCGATAATGAGACAACCTATGTTTTCGGAGGCTTTAATCCCGGTGAGGAGTATGACATTGAAATTTCAACCTCAACAGGAAGCACATGGATGATTGAGAGTGATTACCTGTTGTATTAAAGAAAGGACGAATTTTATGAAAAAAATAATAACAGTTTTATTAGTAGTTTTAATCAGTGCAGGCATGAGTCTTTGTGGTTTTGCGACGGCAATCGGTGAGACTGAGCTTGAGGAACTGAAGTCATATGGGATTTTTGGCGGAGATGCCGACGGCAACCTTCGCCTTGAAGACAACATAAACAGGGCAGAAGCCATAAAGATGATATGTACCCTTCTTTGTATGGCACCTCAGGAGGGAACTAAATGCTCTTTCCCGGATGTTGCACCCGGTCACTGGGCAGAGGGCTGGATTGAGCTTGGCAAAATGATGGGAATTGTGAGCGGTGACGAAAACGGATATTTCAGACCCTACGATTCTGTGACCAATGAAGAATACATAAAGATGTTGATTGTGGCTTTGGGCTACGAGCCTCTTGCCGAGCAAAGAGGGGGATTTCCTGCAGGCTACATTGCTGTTGCAAACAGCAACGGTATAACTGAAGGTATGCAGTTTATGGTCAATGTGAGTGCAGGGAGAGGCGATGTTGCGCTGATGACATACAGAGCCCTTGACATTCCCATTATGGCACAAACCGGATTCGGCTCACAGGTTGAGTACAAAATTCTCAATGGGGAAAACGGAAGCGAAAAACGCACATTGAGACTTGAGCTTGACCCTGACTATGAATATCAGAGTAGCGATGAGAATGATTTGCAAATGGACAGCTTTTCAGAATCAATCTATTCCTATGAAGATGTTGAAATTGAAAATCTTACCAAAAAAGGCGGAACCTATTCCTTTGGTGACAAGAAGAAGGGCGATTCTCCGGTTTATGTTGTTGATTCATCTACCTATGTGTATATAAACAAACGCACCGTACCTCTTGAAGCCATAAAGAACGGAATGTTTGCAAAGCTTCTTTGTGCTCCCGAGGAAGAAGGCACAGTGAGAGTTCTTGGTATAGAAATTTTTGAATATAATCCAAACAAGTAGTTGGATTGATAAACAACAACCCCGGTATCTTGGAATACCGGGGTTAATTTCTTATTACATAGGAAATTGCGTCAGCAATTGCTTGTAACAAGAACAAAGTTCGATAATCAGAAGAAAGTGAGCTGACTGCTTTCGGGAAGACCGTTTAACACGCCCGAGTTCTTTAGCACCTCAATAACGGTTTTGGTTACCTTTGAGCGCTGCTGCAAATCTTCAATTGACGAAAATTCCTCTTCTTCTCTTGCCTGTTCAATTGCCTTGGCGGCATTGGTGCCAAGGTTGGGAAGGGCATTGAGGGGAGGCAAAAGACCTTCGTCGGTGGGGATAAATTTAAAGGAATGGGATTTGTAAAGGTCAACAGGAAGGAATTTTATTCCTCTTGCATACATTTCGTTGCACACTTCCATGATGGTGATGACATTTTTCTCTTTGTCACTTATGTCCTCTTTTGACTCAATCATTCGCTTATTCTCAAGAAGCTTCGATTTTCCTCCGCCCATAAGGGTGTAGTCAAAATCGTCGGCTCTAACTGTGAAGTAGGTAGCGTAGAAGGCATAGGGATAGTGAACCTTACAATAGGCTATGCGATATGCCATTGTCACATAGGCAACGGCGTGAGCCTTGGGGAACATATATTTTATCTTTTTGCAGGAAAGTATGTACCAGTCGGGAACATCATGCTCCTTCATAAGAGCTTCCATGTCGGGAGTGAGTCCCTTACCCTTACGGACACTTTCCATAATCTTGAACGCCATGTCATTTGGAAGACCGTGGTGAATAAGATATATCATAATATCGTCACGGGTACAGATTGCCTTTGAAAGGGTGGTTGTGCCTGCTTTAATAAGGTCCTGAGCGTTGTTCAGCCACACATCGGTTCCGTGGGAAAGTCCTGAAATACGCACAAGCTCTGAAAAGGTTGTGGGCTTGGTGTCGAGAAGCATCTGTCGCACAAATTTTGTTCCGAACTCAGGAACAGCGAAGGTTCCAACATCGGACTCAATGTCATCGGGAGTAACACCCAGGGCATCGGTTTTGCTAAAGAGGCTCATTGTTTCGGGATCGCCCATGGGAATTTTGGTAAGGTCAACTCCGGTAAGGTCCTCAAGCATTCTGATAACGGTGGGATCGTCGTGTCCGAGTATGTCAAGCTTGAGAAGGTTCTGGTCAATGGAGTGATAGTCGAAGTGGAGGGTTATGATATCACTTTTCACATCATCTGCCGGGTGCTGAATTGGTGAAAATTCGTGAACATCACGCTCTGTGGGCACAACTATGATACCGCCGGGGTGCTGACCTGTTGTTCTTTTAACTCCGGTACATCCTCGCACAAGTCTTTCGGCCTGAGCGTTTGATATGTACTGTCCCCGTTCATCATAATATTTTTTCACATAACCGTATGCAGTTTTTTCGGCAACAGTACCAACGGTTCCTGCTCTGAAAACATGTCCTGCACCAAAAAGCTCTTCAACATACTTGTGAGCAACCGGCTGATAGTCGCCGGAGAAGTTAAGGTCAATATCAGGTTCTTTGTTTCCTGAAAAGCCAAGGAAGGTTTCAAAAGGAATGTCCTGACCGTCGGCTATCATTTCTGCACCGCACTCGGGACAGTTTTTTTGGGGAAGGTCATATCCGCTTCCCACTTCCTCGCTGGACAGAAACTCGTTGTATTTACATTCGGGACAAACATAATGGGGCGGAAGTGAATTAACCTCGGTGATGCCCGAAAGGAATGCCACAAAGGAAGAACCAACCGAACCTCGTGAACCAACAAGGTAGCCGTCGGAAAGTGATTTTGCAACAAGCTTCTGCGCAATGATATAGAGCACCGAGTAGCCGTTGTCGATGATTGAATTAAGCTCAACATCCATTCGGTCGCGAACAAGCTGAGGCATATTTTCGCCGTAAATGCTTATTGCCTTGTCGTAGGTAAGCTGTCTCAAAAGGTCGTCGGAGCCTTCGATAACAGGGGGTGCCTTGTCGGGAGGTACGGGGTTTATTCTCTCTGTCATTTCGGCAATTTTATTTGTGTTTTCAACAACAACCTCATAGGCAAGCTCATCGCCGAGATAGTCGAACTCCCGAAGCATTTCGTCGGTGGTTCTGAAATACAGAGGAGGCTGTGAGTCGGCATCCTTGTAGCCCTGACCTGCCATGAGAATGCGTCTGAAAATTTCATCCTCAGGATTCATAAAGTGAACATCGCAGGTGGCAACAGTCATTTTGCCGTATTTTTTGCCAAGCTCAATAATCAGACGGTTTATATGCTTCAGATCCTCTTCACCCGACAATGTTCCGTTTGCGAGCATAAAAGCATTGTTGCCAAGGGGCTGAATTTCAAGATAATCATAAAATTCGATTATTTTCTCCAAGGCATCCATGTCGGGATTGTAGGGGTTTTTGAGAATTTCGGCATAAAGCTCTCCCGCCTCACAGGCAGAACCGATTATGAGCCCTTCTCTTTTTGACTGAAGAAGGCTCTTTGGAATGCGTGGCTTTTTGTAAAAATATTCAAGGCATGACTTGGAAATAAGCTCATAGAGATTTCTGAGACCCACAAGATTCTGGGCAAGTATGATGCAGTGATAGTAGGGGAGTGACCTGAAATCAGAATTTTCTGAAAGGGCAGCGTTTATCTCAGAAATTTTTGAAACTTCCTTTTTATCGAGAAGCTCAAAGAGCTTTAGCAAAAGCTGTGCCGTTGCCCCTGCATCATCGCATGCACGGTGATGATTTTCAAGACTTATGCCAAAGTGCTTGCAAAGGGTGTTGAGCTTGTAGTTCTTTATGCCCGAAACAAGACCTCTTGCAAGCTCCAGGGTGTCGATTGCATTGAAGCTGTAGGGCATATCAAGGCGTTTTGCATTGGATTTTATAAATGATGTGTCAAAGGATGCATTGTGGGCAACAAGAGTTGCATCACCCACAAAGTCGTAGAAGCTTTTTAAAACTGTGTCGATTGTTCCGGCGTTTTCAACCATGGAATCGTCAATTCCCGTAAGCTCGGTTATTTTTTCGGGAATTGGTCTTTCGGGGTTTACAAACTCAGAAAATGTGTCCCTGATTTCTCTGCCCGAAACTCTCACCGCACCAATTTCGATAATGCGGTCGTTTTCTGCACTGAAACCCGTGGTTTCAATGTCAAAAACAACAAAATCACCGGAGGTGTCTCCCTGAGAATTGCCCTGAACAATTGTGCGGGAGTCGTTAATGAGATAGCATTCCATTCCGTAAATAACCTTGATGTCGCTCTTTTCAGCGGCATGCATGGCATCGGGAAAAGCCTGGACATTGCCGTGGTCGGTTATTGCAACGGCAGGATGTCCCCATTTTATTGCCTGTTTAACAAGAGTTTTGGCATCGGTCATAGCATCCATCTGACTCATTTTGGTGTGCATGTGAAGCTCAACTCTCTTGACCTCTGCATTGTCCTTTCGTGAAGGCATTTTGTCTTCCATTATGTGATTTACCATAATGGTGTTTTCTTTTTTAAAGTTGTCGTACTGAACCTTGCCCTTAATTTTGACACAAACGCCGTCTTTAAGTCTGCCTTTCACAGCGGCAAACTGATTTTTCGTAAGAAAGCATTTTGCAGAATATGCCGATTTTGTGTCGGCAATGAAAAATGTGTAGAGAATTTTTTCGTTGCGCAGCTCTCTGGAGTCGGGGTTCATAATAACGCCCTTGATTACCACATCACCCATATCGTCTGCCGCAATCTGATTGATTTCGATGGGGTCTTCTTTAATGAACTTACCAAGGATTATGTCCGAGGGTTCGTCGGGAGCTTTGGTTTCTGCCTTTGGTCCGTCTTCCTTTTTGGGAACATAGTCTATTTTGGGAAGATTTTTAATGGCTTCTTCTTTGAGCCTTTCAATTTCTTCTTCATCGCTTTCGTCGAGAAAAACAAAGTCCACATTGCAGCCAAGCTGAGAGGATACAATTTTTTTCAAAAGCTGCTCGCAGTTTGTTCCGTCAATCATCTGAGTGCCGTATTTGCAGTGTACGGTAAAAACATTGTCGGCAAAATCGGCTGTGCTGTTTTGGAAAATGTGGCGCACTCCGGGGACAAGCTCGTTGACATAGAAAATAAGATTGGAATAATAAAGGTCGATATCTATGTTGTTTATATCCACATTCTGATACTTCACCTTGAGGACAAACCCCGAAAGCTTGTATAAGTCTATAATTTTTTCTTTAAATTCTTCAATTATTCCATAGGGAATAAGCCTCTCCGACAAGACAGTAACCGTCATTGTTCGTTCAATGGAGTTGGCATCGGTTGAATATATGACCACATCGGAGAGCTCTTCGGGAATTTGCACCCCTTTGAAAAGCTCCGAAAGCTTTACATTTGTTGGTGACATTACTTACCTCACATCGCTTCAATTTCTTTTATGAGTTCTTCAAGCAGATTTTCTTCTGCCGTCTTTTTGATTATTTCGCCTTTTTTGAATATAAGGCCTTCTCCGTTGCCTCCGGCAACTCCCACATCTGCCTCTCTCGCCTCACCGGGGCCGTTTACCGCACAGCCCATAACCGCAACGGTTATGTCCTTGTCAACAGTCTTCAGATATTCGTCAACTCTCGATGCAAGACCGATAAGGTCGATGCTGGTTCTTGCACAGGTGGGGCAGGAAACAAGCCTTGCACCAAAGCGGCGCAAATCGAGAGCTGCAAGGATTTCCTTTGCAACAAGAACCTCTTTTTCAGGCTCATCGGTGAGAGAAACTCTGATTGTATCGCCAATGCCGTCATGCAAAAGTGAGCCTATGCCCACTGCAGATTTCACCGTTCCGCCAAGGAATGTGCCTGCTTCGGTAACTCCAAGGTGGAGGGAATAGTCAAACCTTTGGCTCATAAGCCTGTAGGCTTCGATTGTCTGAGGTACACTGCTTGACTTTAAGGATATGACAATATCATCAAAATCATATTTGGTGAGCATATCTATGTGCCTTTTGGCACTTTCAACCATTCCCTCGGGGCAGGGATGACCGTATTTTTGCAGAATATCTTTTTCAATGGAGCCGGAATTTACGCCTATGCGAATTGGGATATTTCTTTTGCGCGCCTCGGTGGCAACAAGGCGTACACCTTCCTCGGAGCCGATGTTCCCGGGGTTTATGCGCACCTTATCTATGCCTGCTTCCATTGAGGCAATGGCAAGCTTATAGTCAAAATGAATGTCTGCCACAAGGGGAATATGTATTTGTTCTTTGATTTTTGAGATGGCGCGGGCGCTCTCCATATCGGGAACTGCCACACGGATAATTTCGCAGCCGCATTTTTCGAGGGACAAAATCTGAGCAACGGTTTTTTCAACATCTTTTGTGAGCGTGTTGCACATAGACTGAATTTTAACCGGCTCGCCGCCTCCCACAAACACATTTCCTACTTTGATTTTTCTGGTCATATCATCATTCCGTTCCATTGAATAATCATTATTTTTCAATTTATTATATCACACATTGATTGGATTGTAAACATTTAAATGGAGTAATAACTAAATTGAAAGTAACATTGTTTTGTATGTAAATATTTTTGGAATATAAAAATTTGTCTTGAGGTATTTACTTCTTTGCTTCTCTATGCTATAATGTTATGGTCACATACTAACATTATAATGGAATATTTGCAATTAGGGCATTTTAAATAGGTAAAAACGCATTCTCTCGTTTTTGCCTATGCCCTTGTGCAGCAAATTTTGTTAGTGTGTGACAACCTTAACAATTACAGGAGATGCGTTTTTCGGTGCGTTATTCTGTAATGGGGTTACGCACTTTTTTAATATATGGAGCGATTTGTCAACGCTTAAACCGATATGTGAATATGAGGAAAAAACAAGTGACAAATTTATAATTAAGTAACCTTTACAAAGTACAAATTAAGCCCGAATATGCAAGCTGAATCTTGCTTACATATTCGGGCTTTTTCTGTTTTCAATATTTTTTTATATATCTTTGATTTCTGCTTCGGGGTTTATCATGGATAGTCATTTGTATAAGATTAAGCTTCAATGCCGGATGAATATAGTGTCGTCTTATGGTTTCTTTTGACTTGAGACCTAATAGCTCCATAAGTGTTGTTAAAGTGTATGGCATATCATATTCCATTACATCAAGAAGCTTTTTTACATATTCCGAAATATTTTCATCAGATGATGAAAGCTGCTTTGTAATTTCATCAAGTATTTTATCAATCTGCTCCAGGATAAACATGATAAAGGTATTTGAGCTACCCTCGGTATGGCACATTGCGATTACATCATAATATTCATTTTGAAATTTTTCAATCTGACTTTCTATAGGTATATATTCAAATATGGGATTCCATTTTGTCAAAAAAGCACTGTGCCACAGTCTGGCCATTCTTCCGTTACCGTCAGAGAAAGGATGTATAAACACAAACTCACAGTGGAACACAGCCGACATAATAAGGGGATGAACTTCATCCTTGCTGCGGGACAGCCAATCAAAAAGATTTTCCATTAGTTCAGGCACCATTCGTGCAGGTGGAGCCATAAAAATGCATTTATCACCTGAAAAAACACCTTCTTCGCCTTTGCGGAACTCTCCAGATTCATCCACAAGATATTTTGTCATTATTCCGTGAAGGCTTTTAAGCTCGTTTATATCAAATGGATTTATTTCAAGGAGCTTCCCATAGGCGGCATATGCGTTTTTAACTTCCTGAATTTCTTTTTGCATGCCTAAAACCGTTTTCCCGTTTATAACATCTCTGACCTGTCCCATGGTAAGGGGATTTGCTTCTATTTTTAAAGAAGAATGTATCGACTTAATCCGATTGTTTTTTCTCAAATGCGGCTTTGCCTGCATATTGCTTGTAACACTGATTTTACCCACCTTTTCAGATATGCTTGAAACAAGAGTGAGCATGCCGTTTGTTATGTTAAATGGCGATGTATATGTTTCCACAAAAATCACCTCACATAAGTATTATCTTGCGTATTAACTTAATTATACTACATATTTTTGAAAAAATCAATGTTTCAGAGAAAATATCTGAAACCATAGCAGAATCAACCATTTTGTGGTATAATATAGTCGATGAAAACAATAAATTCCAACAGTGAATATTATACACCAATTTAAATGAAAATTCCGGTAGATTTAGAAGAAATTATTAATATTTCTGAGCCAATCTACACATTCAATAAATTATGGAAAAATTTGAGCCACAAAAGTATTTTGTTGAGGGAGGCATCAAAATGGGTCTACCAAAATTTGACTTTGTGAAGTTTTCGAAAATATATTTAATGGTATCAATTCATACATATTTGAAGCAGATAATGTTGATTTGACTTATGTCTACATTGACGGAGCCAAGCTTGAAATAAATACCATTGGATATGAAAGAAATCGTGCATAACTAACCGAAACAAATATTTTTGAATCTTTCAATATTGATAAAAGAAATCGATGATACAGATTTAAAATATCTCAATATTGAAATCGAAACAGGACAGGAATATTCACTTGAGTATGTTGACTACATATTGAATAAATACGGAAAGCATATGCAAGTTGACACATGCAAATTTGTATATGGCAGTGGTAAACGCAAAACAACGGTTCAAAAACATTATGAGAAAGCGTATAAAAAACACGCCGTTGATAAAGGAAATGAATGTCTAATGACATTTCGGTGCTAGTGGAACTAGGAAAACTTTTGAATATGTAACACTAAACAAGCACTTCTCGCTAGAAGAGCTCTGCTTTTGCAATGACTTTGAAAATGGCAGTTTTGATATGTATATGATGTAAACTAATTTAAAACAGTATCTGTTGACGGCAAAGATTACAAAAACAAGCTGCAACTTATGCAGTTGGCATCAGATGAACTTGTAAGGTCAGCAGAAGAAAAGGCATATAAACGTAATATCAGCACCTGAACTTTTGGGTGCTGTTTGTTTTTGCGTAAATATTTTTGTCGGCAATGTGCTGAAAATCTGTAAAATAGCTTGTAAATAATGGAATAATGTGCTATAATTTTTTATGCTATACTAAACTCATTATAATAGGTGAAGTATATTTTGCTTTCACGAGGCATACGCTATTGTTAAAAGCGTACTCTCTGACTTATCAGAACTTCGTGAAAGTAATGAGTATTGGTATAGCAACCTTGTCAGAGTTTGTGCGTTTTTAGTGCATCACTCTGAAATATGGGTGATGCATTTTTGGTATAAGGAGTTGAAAGAGAATGAGAAAACTTGCAAGTTTATTGCTTGCATTGGTGATGGTGTTTACAATTAATACCACATTGTTTTATGAGATAGCATTAGCAGAAGGTATTCCTATTCTATTTGAAAACAGTTGGCGTTACGAAAAGGGAAAATTACTTGAAACAGACATAAGTATCAGTTTGTTTTCTGATTTTACACCTTGGTCAGAAACAGAAGATGGTTTTATCAACGATGTTGGCGAAGTTATCGAAGGTGCTGTATTAAAAGGAATTGATGTCAGTCACCATCAAGGATCTATAGATTGGAATGCCGTGAAAAATTCTGATGTTGATTATGCAATAATACGATGTGGATATGGTGATAATTTAACACAATATGATGATTCGCAGTGGAAAATCAATGCTGATGCATGCACTAATTTGGGAATCCCATTTGGTGTGTACCTATATTCGTATGCACAAAGCATTGAAGAAGCAGAAAGCGAAGCTGCTCACGCTTTAAGACTGCTAAAAGGATATGACCTTGATTATCCGGTATATCTTGACTTAGAGGACGAAAAAGTTGCAGAATGTTCAAACGAAATGATTGGACAAATAGCAAAAGTATTCTGTGATACACTGCAAGAAAACGGATATACCGTCGGTATTTATGCCAATAAATATTGGTGGACATCAAGACTTACATCAAATGTTTTTTCAAATTCATCTTGGTATAAGTGGGTTGCCCAATATAATTCAACCTGCACTTATTCCGGTGATTATACAATGTGGCAGGCAACAAGTAGTGGTAGTGTTCCGGGAATAAGCGGAAATGTTGATATAAACTTTTGGTTTGGTAAAATACCTGATACAAATGTGCCTGATGATGTTGTTGATTATTCTTATCCTAATACATATCAGAATACAGGGGTTTATGAGAACGATATTGTAGGTGTTGCAAACACACAACTCGGATATACTGAATTAACTAATAAAAATGGTACTCCTGTTATAGACTCTGAGATTCCGTATTATACAAAGTATGGCGAAAAATATGGAAATCCAAATGGGCATTGGTGTGCATTCTTTGTATTGTGGTGTGCAGACCAAGCCAATATTCCCACTTCAATTATATGTAAAGCTTCGACTTGCGGGAACTGCCATGCATTTACCGAATGGTTTAAATCAAATCATAGATGGCAAGATAATACATACACTCCGAAACAAGGAGACATTATATTTTTTGATTGGGAAAACGATAACAGAGCAAATCATGTTGGTATAGTTACATCTGCTGACAAAAATTTTGTTTATACCATAGAAGGTAATACAGGCGGAGAAAACGGATATAAAGTAATGAGTCGTGAACGAAATCAAAACATCTTAGGATATGGTGTTCCTGATTACGAGCTAAGAAACAAAATTAATGGGTATGCAAATTCAAAAAGCACTGCGTATATGTTACCTGATTCAAACTCAACAACAGTTTGGGATATATGGCAAAATGATGAGCTACAGGTGTTGTGCAGAGATGGGGATTATTATTTGGTTTTATATCCTTATGTATATACAGGTAAATTTGTGGTTGCATATGTTCCCGTCAGCTCTGTAAATTTAAATAGTTCCGTACCAGATGCCGATGAATACTACGATATTTCAAAAGTCGGAACTATAAACAAAGAAACCAATGTTTATCATAATCCATCTACCGATGATTTAATGGGAACAACTAATAATAAAGTCAGAGCTACATTATATGAAAATGATAAAATAACAGTATTGTTTGAAAGTGACGATTTTTATTTTATCAAAACGAACGGATTGACGGGGTATATCGAAAAAAATAATGTATCATTCCATACAGAAAACATTGGTGATGTAAATCTGGATGGCAAGGTGGATTCAGCAGATGCAGGGCTTATATTGAGATACGATGTAGGAATAGTTGTTTTATCATCCGAGCAGCTTTCTGTTGCAGATATAAATGGTGATAATAAAGTAGATTCGGCAGATGCAGGATTGATATTAAGATATGATGCAGGAATAATTAATAGTTTAAGATAAGGGAGATTTGTTTATGAAAAAAAGAATTTTAAGTTTAATGTTATCAGTAGTAATGATTATTATATTATTGCCTAATATGACCGTTAGCGCTATGACACCACAAGAGGGGGCTAATTGGGCATTAGCGCAAATAGGCAAATCTATTGATGTTGACGGTTATTATGGTGCTCAATGCGTTGATCTAATCAAGAAGTACTGTTCAGATAATTGGGGATGGATGCCATCTGGTAATGCAAAAACATACAGTACAATAGCCTTGCCTAATTCATCGTGGACAAGGATTAAAAACACCCTAGAATTCATACCACAACCTGGCGATATTGCAGTGTGGACTAATGGTTCATACGGACATGTAGCAATTATAATATCTGCAAACATAAATAGCTTTGTTAGTGTAGATCAAAATTGGTATAATGCAAACGGGACAGTGGGTTCGCCTGCAGCAAAAGTTACTCATAATTACTCTGGTTTTTGGGGTGTAATTCGTCCACCATTTACAACATCTTCAACAGATACTAACCAGGCAATACATTCCTCCACATCTGCAACGATAAGAAACGGAATTTTTACAGTTAAAAACATTGCTTCTGGAACATATTTGAATGTTTGGGGTGGCGCTGATTCAAATGGAACGCCGGTAACAACTTACAGTTACGATGATTCAACAGATCAACAGTTTAATTTTGTGCATCAAGGAAACGGAAAATATAAAATATATCCGTACTGCTCAAGCAACGGAACGAACAGAGTTGTAGATATATTAAGAAATAATTCGGCAATAGCAGAAGGACAAAAAGTAGATATATACGATCCCAACGATGATACAGCACAACTATTCTATATTGTTCCTCTAAACGATGGGAGCTACGTTTTTGAAATAGCATCTAAAGATGGGTATGTCATCGCACCACCCAGTGGATATGCAGGCTCTAACACTAAAAATTCTCAATTAACAGTTCAACGATACACTGGTGGAAGCCATCAAAAATGGAAATTTTGCAACAACAATGGTGGCGAAACTCACCCAATAGGTTCTTATAGCGTCGATTCTTATAAAGTAAATACAAATGGTTTTAATTTAACGATGAGAAGCGGTGCAGGAACGGGATATGCAAAAGTTACTAGTGTTCCAGACAATACTTCATTAAATGTTTCACAAGTTAGCGGTAATTGGGGATATACAACATATAATGGTTATTCGGGATGGGTATGCTTAGACTTTACAATATATGCACCTAAAATCACGTCAATAAAAGTAAAAAGCATGCCTCGCACAACCACTTATTTTGTTGGTGAAAGTTTGGATACAACTAACATAGAGATAGATGTTATCTACAGCAATAATTCAACAAAAACTATAATAAATGGATTTGCAACAAGCTATGATTTTTCTGCCGCAGGAACAAAAACCGTTACTATTACATACGAAGGGAAAACAACTTCATTTACGGTTAATGTTATAGAGCCTACAGTTATAGATGTTCAAATTGCAACCAATGCAGAAAAAACATCATATTACATTGGTGATGCTCTTGATACAACCAATCTATCATTATTAGCTACATACAATAATGGGGATACTAAAATTATTACATCCGGATTTACAACAAACTATGATTTTAGTTCTGTTGGTACAAAAACTGTCACGGTGATTTATGGAGGATTTTCTGTTTCCTACGATGTAACCGTTCAAGTCAAAGGCAATGGAAATGTTGTCGCAAGTAGCAGCAAACAAAAACTTTACTTTGGCAATGAGTTTTCTGTTAAATTTGATTTAAAAAATGCACAAAATATATATGACGGAAATTTTAATGTTGTATACGACAATAGCGTGTTAGAAGTTGTAAAAACCGTTGTTGGAGCTTCGTTGAAAAACAGCAGTAGTCAGATAAATCCAGATTTTGCAGCAAATAAGGTTAGACTTACATTCGCAGGAACCACGCCTCTTATTAACGGCAATTTATTAACTGTTACATTCAAGGTGAAATCCGATAAGGTAACCGATACGACAGTAAGCATAGCAGACATTAATTTGTATACAGCTTCTGGAGATTCTGCAACTGCTACCTCGTCTAATGCAATCGTAGAGATAGATTCGTATGATTATACTATAACTGACATCTATTTCCTTAATAGTTCAGATCAAGAAATAGACAAAGTACCATCAAACGGTAATTTTTATGTAGGTGTAGAATTTAACAAAAATGTTTCGGGAACATCAAGACCTAACATTATTTTTGCTTTATATGATACAAGCGGAAAAATGATAGCTATGTCCCCTGTGCAAAATAGATACGCACAGGGCGATGGACTGACATGCGAAACAGACTTTTCCATAGATTCTAAATATAATGTATCAAAAGTTAAAGCATTTATATGGAATTCTATGACTGGATTAACACCGTTAAGTAATATTATTACAAATTAATATTTAATCGTTAACAAAAAGAAACTGCCTACACTCAAGTAAGCAGTTTCTTTTCTGTTTAATCACTCGAACCATATTACAACAGCAAAGCCGTTATAAAAATAATAGGTGTTCGAGTAATATTCTTTTGGTGGAGGCGAGGAGAATTATTTGTGACGCTGTCACAAATGCATCTCACGACCGTTTGCTCCTTCGCAGGAATGCTCAGTTCGCAAACAGTACCCGTTCGAAGCAAGTCGGCTAAAAAACAGTCACCCGGACTGTTTTTTGAACGCCGCCTACCTCCCGGAGTTCAATTCTCTTTGATTGATTCCATTAAAAAAATACAGATACCCAAAAGGCATCTGTATTTTTTAATGGAGGCGAGGAGAATTGAACTCCTGTCCGAAAACCTATTCACAGCGGGGTCTCCGAGCGCAGTTTGTGTTCATCGTTCCCTCAGCATAAAGCACACAAACAAGCTTTATGCATCAGTAGCTTCATTGTTCATGGGCGGATCAAAGCTTTGCCGCCACACGTTCACCGCGGGGATGACGCTCTTTTCTCAGGTGCGGTAGCCCGAGGAAGAACGGCTGCCTTTAATTAGGCAGCGTATGCTACGTTATTGTTAGCGTTTAAATTTAAGTTAGGCTGATTAAAGCGGTGCCCGCCGCTGCTCGCTCCTGCTGCTTCAAAATCCCCGTCGAACCCTGTACGCCCCCGTATAGGGTATCTCTATGCCGTCTTTGGTTCCGGCTATAGAGGTCAGCCGTTTCGGCTTGAAGGAATAACGCTAAAGTCAGTAGCCGGCAACCGGGAAAATATCATCTCCCGGTCACCGAACATTGCATTATATCACTAAGAATTTCATTTGTCAAGCATTTTTTAAAATTTTTTCTGAAAAATTGCTTCACATCTGTATATGGGATTACCCTTTGAAGAAAACAGCTCTTCATATTCCGTCATAACATTACCTTCAAATCCGCTTTGGTGAAGGTCTAAGGTGATGTTTTTGAGTCTCATTCCATAGTCGGAAAAAGAGTTAAGTGAAAACTCAAAAAGACCTCGGTTATCTGTTTTGAAATGAATGCTTCCGTTATCTTCAAGAAGCTTTTCCCAAAGACACAGATAGTTTTCGTGGGTTAATCTTCGTTTTCGGTAGCCGTTTTTGGGCCACGGGTCGCAAAAATTGATGTAGATAACCTCACATTTTGATTGTGTGTCAAATTCTGCAAGAATATTCGCATCACCTGCCACAAAACGCACATTTTCAAGACCTGCCTCTTTAACCTTTTCTGCAGCGAGGACCAGAACATCAAGATTTTTTTCAATTGCAATAAAGTTTATGTGGGGATTTTGCTTTGCGGTCTCGGTGATAAACCTGCCTTTGCCGCAGCCGACTTCCATACGGAGAGGCTTATCATCTGCAAAAACCCCTTTTATGTCATTTTTGTAATTAAGAAATTCCGTTATCAGAATTTCACCGCATGCCTCAAGTCTTTCCTCGCGGTGTTTCTTTCTTCTCATTCGCATAGATGTAAATACCTCAATCCAAGTTTATTTGTCGTCTTTTATAACTTCTTTAAAGGTTGTTGCAAGACCTGCAATGCCCTGAAGCTCCGATGGAATAATAATCTTTGTTGCCTGACCGTCGGCAAGCTTTTCAAGGGCTTCAAAGCCTTTTATTGCAACAACAAGGTCGTTTGGCGCCGCTTCGTTAAGTTTTTTGAGACCTTCGGCAGCCGCAGTCTGAACGCTGAGAATTGCTTCGGCTTCACCCTGGGCTTCTCTTATGCGTGTTTCTCTCACTGCATCGGCTCTCAGAATTGCCGCTTCCTTTTCACCCTCAGCCACAAGAATTGCACTTTTCTTTTCACCCTCGGCACGAAGAATCTGCTCTCTTCGTTCACGCTCAGCCTTCATCTGAAGCTCCATTGCGTCTCTGATTTGCTTGGGAGGAATGATGTTTTTAAGTTCAACTCTGTTTACCTTTATGCCCCAGGGGTCAGTTGCTTCGTCGAGAATTGAACGCATTTTCACATTGATTGTGTCGCGTGAGGTGAGGGTTTCGTCCAGCTCAAGGTCACCGATGATGTTACGGAGAGTTGTTGCAGTGAGGTTTTCTATTGCCGCAAGAGGGCGGTCAACGCCATACACAAAAAGCTTTGGATCGGTAATCTGATAGAAAACAACCGTGTCAATCTGCATTGTAACATTATCCTTTGTGATAACCGGCTGAGGCTCAAAATCCACAACCTGCTCTTTTAAGGAAACCACCTTTGCCACACGGTCAATGAAAGGTATTTTCATATGAAAACCAACATTCCAGGTTGCCTGATAGGCACCGAGTCTTTCAAGAATGGCAGTGTGAGCCTGAGGAATGATTTTGATGTTTCTGATAAGAACGATTAATGCAATAATAAGTATAATTATAAATATTTCCATAAAATTCTCTCCTTTTATTCTTTTTCAACAACAAGCTTTACACCGCTTATTGACTTTACCTTTACTGAAACACCTGCTTCGACAGGCGCTCTGTCCTCGGTTACTGCAGACCACTCTCTGCCCGACACTTTGACCTTGCCGGCAAATTTGTCCGGAGTGATTTCCTCGGTCACAATGCCTTTTTCGCCAATGATCATGTCGGCATTTGTTGCAGTTTTAGAACGGTTTCTGTATTTTTTTATGATGGGCCATGCAATGCCGAGAGATAGTGCACTGACCACCGCAAACACTCCGATTTGCCAGATTCCATCGCCTCCGCAAAGCCCGGCAACAATTGCACCCAAGCCGCCAAAAGCAAACCAGATGCTTACAAGATTTGTTGTGGATGCCTCTAAAATAAGCATTCCCACTATTATTATTATCCATACTGCATAATCCATATAAGTATTCTCCTTTTTTAAAATTATCTTATCTGTCCGTCGCCAAGGATGATATACTTGTAGGTGGTAAGTTCTTTTATGCCCATTGGTCCTCTTGCGTGAAGCTTTTGAGTGCTTATGCCGATTTCGGCACCGAGACCAAATTCAAAGCCGTCGGTAAATCTTGTGGATGCATTAACATAGACTGCCGCCGAATCAACAGTGTCGAGAAACTTGTTGGCATTTGCATAGTCTTTTGTGACAATACATTCGGAATGGTGTGTTGAATATTTTTCAATGTGTTCAATTGCTTCGTCTATGGAGTCAACAATTTTCACCGAAATTTTAAGGTCAAGATATTCCCTTGCAAAATCCTCTTCGGTGGCAATGCCGTCGCATTCCATAAGTTTTGATGCTCTTTCGCAGCCATAAATTTCAACATTCTTTTCTTTGAGTGCCTTTGAAATCTTTTCAAAAACCTCTTTTGGTGCATCTCTGTGAATAAGAAGACTTTCTGCCGCATTGCAAACAGAGGTTCTGCTTGTTTTGGCATTTACGGTAATGCTTGTTGCCACATCGGCATCGGCATATTGGTCGATGTAGATATGGCAGTTTCCAACACCGGTTTCAATCACGGGAACGGTGGCATTTTCCACAACGGAGCGAATGAGACCTGCACCGCCGCGGGGAATGAGCACATCGAGATATTTGTTCATTTTCATAAGACGGGTTGCAGTTTCCCGGGAGGTGTCCTCAAGAAAACAGATGCAGTCGGGGGGGAGACCGATTTTTTCAAGAGAGTCTCTCATAATTGTGGAGAGAATTTTATTTGAGCAGAATGCATCGCTTCCGCCCCGGAGAATAACTGCGTTTGAAGATTTGAGGCACAAAACAGCAGTGTCCACCGTAACATTTGGTCTTGATTCATAAATTACCCCTGCCACTCCGAGAGGAACTCTTTTCTTGCCGATTTTAAGACCATTTGGCATTTGGGTCATTGACAAAACCTCGCCAATGGGATCGGGGAGTGATGCCACCTGACCCACACCCTCGCTGATGGCTTCAATTCTTTGGGGAGTGAGGGTGAGTCTGTCGATAAGACCTTTGTTCATGCCTGATTCATGTGCCTTTTTGATGTCTTTTTCGTTTTCACGAAGAATTTTATCCGTATTTTCCAAAAGACTTAAGGCAATTGCCTCAAGAGCTTTATTTTTAACCTCTGTGCCTGCGGTTTTTAAGGTGTAGGAAGCCTTTTTTGCCGCAACGCACAAATTTTCTAACATTTCCATTGGAATCATCTCCGATGCTTGATTTTTTTATTTTGTGCCAACAAACAATGTGCCCACCTCTTTGCCGTCGGCAATGTCATAGAGAATGTAGGGATTGGCACCGTTTGCAATTATCATATCTATTCCGGCACTGCATGCCTGCTGTGCTGCATGAATTTTTGTTATCATTCCGCCGGTACCCCGGTCTGAGCCGGCACCGCCTGCAAGAGACTCGATTTTTTCGTCAATTACTTCAACAACGGGAATGAGCTTTGCATGGGGATTGTCCTTGGGATTGGAGTCATAAAGACCGTCGATGTCGGAAAGCAGAATCAGAAGGTCTGCATTTACAAGACATGCAACTGTTGCAGAAAGTGTGTCGTTATCGCCAAATTCAATCTGATCGGTACTGATTACATCGTTTTCATTTACAATCGGAATAATCCCGAGCTGCAAAAGCTTTTCAAAGGTGTTGATTGCATTCTGATTTCTCACAGGGTCGGTGACAACATCTTTTGTGAGAAGAACCTGGGCAACCTTATGATTGTATTCGCCAAAGAGTCGGGAATAGTAGTTCATAAGCTCGCACTGACCGATTGCCGCAAGTGCCTGTTTGTCTCTTGTGCTGTCGGGGCGTTTCTGAATGCCGAGCTTGCCCATGCCCACACCAATTGCACCGGAGCTTACGAGAATGATTTTTTTGCCGCTGTTTTTAAGGTCGGACAAAACCTTTACAAGACCTTCCACACGGCGTATGTTGATGCCGCCGCCATCGTAGGTGAGGGTGGAGGTACCAACCTTTACAACAATTATTTCTTTTGATTCATTTGTTAACATAACTAACCTCTTCTTATTGAAACAAAGCCTTTTGCAACAAATGCAAAAGGCTTGGGTTTACTGTTTTTGTTGTGAAAAGTACGCAGAAAACTCCCGGGATTCTGCGGAATTTAAGCTTTCTGAAACGAAAACATTATTTTCTGAGCTCGCTTCTGCACTGTTTAACTCTGTCGGTAACAGCCTTGAAGTCTGACTCAACCTTTTCAAGAATATCATCGGCAAACTGAAGTGATGACACTCTGATTTCTCTGCCGTCTTTTTGAGCCTTGGCAATGATTTCATTTGCGTTGGCAACTGCCTTTTTGGTGATTTCGTGCTCATCGATGAGGGCAAGAATTTTGTTTTCAACCTCTTTTACTTTTGCATCAGCCTGCTTTTGTGCATCGGAAATGATTCTCTTACTGTCTTCAGCAATAGATTTTGCTACTCTGAGCTCGTCAGGAAGCTGAATGCTGATGTCGTTGATAAGAGACATAACCTGTTCTTTGTTTACGAGAGTTTTTTTGGCAAAGGGAATTTCAAAGCCTTTGTCAATCACATCCTCTAATTCGCTTAAAAGTTCTATTACATCCATTTTATGTATCCTCCTTACAGATTTTTCTGAATTTTTTCGTATATTTCATCAATCATAAAATCAGGAACAAGCCCATCAAGACTTCCTCCAAGCTTTGCAATTTCCTTAACAATGCTTGAGGACAAATAAGAATATTTTCCGTTTGTCATAAGAAACATTGTTTCGATGTTGGGGCTGAGCTTACGATTGGTGAGCGCCATCTGAAATTCATATTCAAAGTCTGACACTGCTCTGAGACCTTTAATGATAATGTTTGCACCGATCTGATTTGCGTAATTTACCAATAGACCTGAAAAACTTGCAATTTCCACATTGGGAATGTCGGCAGTGGCACGCTTCAGCCAGTCGATTCTTTGTTCCAGTGAAAACTGAGGTTTTTTTGCACTGTTGGTAAGAATTGCCACATACACCTTGTCAAATGTTTTTGCGGCACGCTTTATAATGTCGAGATGTCCGTTTGTCATCGGGTCAAAGCTTCCGGGATATACTGCTGTCTTATTCATTTTGCCTCCAGAATATCAATACAAACTCTGCCATATCTTTTGCTTTTTAATTGATTGTAGCCTTGTATATCAACATTGGTTCCGTTGTCATATTCTGCAACCACAACACCTTCGGGCTTCAGAAGCTTTTTTTCGCCTATGAGGCGTAATGCTTCATCAAGAAATCCTGCGGCATAGGGAGGATCGAGAAAGATGATGTCAAAGGCCTTGCCCTGATTTTCAAGAGCTGAAAGACACGCTTTAAAATCTGACCTGAGCACAGTTGCCTTATCGGTCATTCTTGCTTTTTCAACATTTTTGCGGACAACAGCAACAGCCTTGTCTGAAAAATCTGAAAAAACGCATGCCCTTGCACCACGGCTGAGTGCCTCAATTCCAAGAGCTCCGCTCCCTGAAAAAAGGTCGAGCACATCGGCTTCGTACACTCTGTCAAAAAGCATACTGAAAACAGCTTCTTTAACATTGTCTAAAGTCGGGCGGGTGTCTGAGCCATCTAAAGATTCAAGCCTGAGACCTCTCGCCGTACCTGAAATCACTCTCAATTACATATGTCTCCTATGTTAAATATACTTATACTTATTATATATTCTCACACACTGCTTGTCAATAGCAAATTTTGTTTTTTAAAAAATTTATACTGTGACAATTTTTTTGCGAAATCCGGTGGGAGTCATTCCGGTATACTTTTTAAACACATTACTGAAATAGTATTCATTCTCATAACCGCATCTGGGCGCAATATCTTTTATTGCCATGTCGGTTTCTGAAAGAAAGCTTTTTGCCCGCTCCAAACGGATTCGGGCAAGGTATTGGGAGGGGGTTATACCGGTGCTCTGCCTGAATCTGCGGATAAAATGAACATAAGAAATGCCAAGCTTCTCTGCGGTGTCGGTAAGGGCGGTTTGTTCGTGAAGATATTGCTCAAAAATTTTTTTGGCTTCTTCCACCAAAGCATCGCTCCCCGACTGAAGAGCATCGGAGGATGCACCTTCAAGAAAATATTGCATCATAATATCATTGAAAAGCATTTTGCGAAAAGAAAAGTCGTTGTAGTACCTTCCATCGTCCAGCTGTCCGAGGAATTTGAGGGTTGAATTAATTCGTTCTTTATCTCTGAATGTGATTTTTGGAAAATGACCGAGGTTTTTATCGGTTTTGAATCGAAAAAGATACATTGTAACGGGAGATGTTACCCGGCGGTGAAATTTCTGCCCCGGAAAAAAAAGAGCGGCTTCACCCTCTCCAACATTGCATTTGTATCCGCAGGTCTCAAGGTAGAAGCTTCCGGATTTTACCAGAGCGAGCATATGCTCTTTCTCACAGTTGTTTTCACATTCAAATTTTTCTCTGTACACCTTTGTCCATACCACAAGTTCCATAACCATACCTCTGATGATAAAATATTATAGTTTTTATTATATAAAATTTTATTTACTTTGTCAATATATCTGATATAATGTGTCGTGAAGGCAAATCCTTTTTTGATAAATGTTTAAAAATTAATGTTTTTAATAAATTATAATGTAAAAGGAGCATGAAAAATGATTTATCCTATTCCAATTTCACAAAAAATTTCAGATGAAAAATCCAATGTAAAACCCTTTGACACAAAAAAATCGGTTCTTGATTTTCATAAGTCGGCAAAGGGCTTTGACATTAACTTCATTTCCTCACCCTGCCTTGCAAAGGAAGAATACAAGCTTGTCATCGACAAAGACAGCGTAAGCATTTCTTCATCCTGTGAAGAGGGTACATACAGAGCATTAACCTCACTTCGTCAGCTTTGTCGAAACAGTGAGGATTTTCTCCCCGTGTGCGAAATTGAGGACAAGCCCGACTTTGAACGCAGAAGCTATATGCTCGATATCAGCCGTTCAAAAATCCCCACTCTAAAATTCCTTAAGGAGCTGATTGACACACTGACCGACCTGAAATATAACGAATTTCAGCTCTACATGGACAGCTTCTGCTACAAATTTGAAGCCTTCCCCGAATACACAAAAGGCATCGACTGTCTCACACCCGAAGACATTGATATTTTAGATGAATACTGTGCAGAAAGATTTATTGACCTTGTACCAAATCAGAACAGTCTCGGTCACATGGGTCATTGGCTCAAAAAGCCCGAGCTTGAGCACCTGGCAATTATGCATGAAGGAAAGCAGACCGGAACCCTCAACCCCCTTGACGAAGGCTCTGTTGAGCTTATGGACAAAATCTACGGTTCGCTCTTCCCCCATTTCAGATCGAAATATGCTCATGTTGGTCTTGACGAAGCCTATGGTCTTGGTCTTGGTCAGACAAAAGAAGCCTGTGAAAAAGATGGTCTGGACACAGTTTTTGCAAATTATCTCCACAAAATAAGCGACCTTTGTGCAAAGCACGGCAAAGAGGTTATGTATTGGGATGATATGATTATTTCAAATCCCGAATCCTTCAAAAAATTCCCTCAGAATGCTATAGCCGTTGAATGGGGCTACGGTATCATTTCCACTCAGTTTATGGAAAACAGATGCCGCACTCTTGCCGAAGCAGGTGCAAGGTTCTATGTGGCTCCCGGTACTGCAGAATGGGAATGCATCACATCAAGAACAGGCGTTATGGAATTTAACAACCGTACCGCTGCCGAGCTTGGAAAAAAATATGGTGCAATGGGCTATATGATTACCGACTGGGGTATGCCCACAGACGGTCATATGCAGCACTGGGCCAACAGCTACTTCCCAATGGCTATGGCAGGACAGTACGCATGGAACGCAGGTGCTCCTCAGGACAGACAGAATTTCAAGCACGAATTCCGTTTTGGTGCATTTGACTATCTTGACAAAAACATTTTCGGAGCAAAGGGTGTTACCGAAGAGTTTTACCGACTTGGTAAATACTATCATCTCGAACCCCACAAGGTTCACGGCATGACACTTTCAACTGTTGCTATTTTCTCAAAGCTCGATGAAAACATTCTCTACAACACCATCATTAACCCCTTCCCGGTTTATGACTTCGACAGGTTCACCGACACCTTCGACTTTGAGAATGTCATTGCCTATGTTGAAGCAATTCAGAAGAGATTTGAAAAAATCGACTTTGAACCCACTCTTAAAGAAGAAGTTCTTCTCACTTGCCGCATGATTAAGATGGGTGCAAGAATAGCAATTCTCAAAATTGAAAAATCAATAGACGCAGACGAAAAAACAGCATTCCTTGCAGAAATTGATTCCATTATGAAAGAGCATGTCAGACTTTGGAAGAACAGAAACTTTGAAAATGGCGTAGAAGTTTCCCTTGGACTTATCAAAGCAAGAAGAGACGAAATTGAGGCGAACTATTGATGAACGAAATACAAATGCGCAAGGAAGCCGCAAGGCTTGCAAAGGATTTTCTGGAAAACGAAAAAGAATATATGCTTGGCTTTGTTGAAGCGGAACAGCAAAATCCTCTCACCGAAACCTTGGGCGAAACCTTCAGAAAAAACACCTCAGACGGTGTGAAAATGCTTGTGGAAGCAGACGGGAAGCTTTGTTCAATCTACAAAGATACACTGAATTCTGCCGCCTTTGACACCTTTACTGCCGAAATTGAAAAAACCATGAGATCCGGAGGGAGAATTATTCTCTCCGGATGCGGTTCGTCGGGCAGGTTAAACAGTCGTGTTGAGGCATCATGGAGAGAAGCTGTGCAGAATCTTGCAAAAAAGTATAGTCTGATTTCAGATTGCGAAAACTCTGTCCTGTCACTTATGGCAGGTGGAGACTATGCAATAATCCGTGCTCTCGAATCCTTTGAAGATTACATCTCCATGGGCAAAAAGCAGGTTGACGATTTTGGTGTGAACAAAAACGATTTGTTTGTTGGAGTGACTGCAACAGGAGAGACAACCTGTATTCTGGGTTCTGCCAGGGAAGCCCTCGACCGAGGCTGCAGGGTGTGGATGATTGTTTGCACCAATCCTGAAACAGTGACACCAAAGCTTAAGCGTGCCGCCGATGTGTTTAATCATTTAAACACCGGAGTTGTCTATATGCCCTGCGGTGCAATGGCGGTTACAGGCTCCACGAGAATGCAGTCGTCCTCCATTGAGCAGGCAGTTATCCTATCGGCTCTGGAGCTTGTTATTTCATCGTTTTTGCCGGAGAACTCACAGCTGACCAAGGAAAAACTCATTTCCGGATTTGAGTCAATGATTGCTTCTTTGGAAGATGATATATCAGTAGAAAAATTGTCGGGCTTCATTGAAAAGGAACAGGAGGTTTATGAAAAAGGCGGTACAGTAACCTATTTTGCCGATGACTATGTTCTCGACATCCTCACTGACACAACAGAGCGAGCTCCAACCTTTTCAACTCCTGCATTCAAGCCCTCCGACAGAGCTGACCTTCCCGCTTCCTGGGCATTTGTCAAAAATCCGTCTCTTTCAACAGGAGATGCATGGAGATGCGCATTGAAAAGAGCGCCAAGGTGCATTGAATGGACAAGAGAGGATTACAAAAAGCTTGGACTTGCTCAGAAGGACATTGACAAAATTCCACCCATTGATGGAGATGCTCTTTGCAAATTCACAATAGGGAATGAGCGTATGGAGGAAAGAGAGAAAGGCGAAAGCCTTGCTATGTGGGTTGGTTATGAACCAATGGTTCCCGACAGCTTCCGAGAATGTGCAAAGAACTACAAATCAGAAGGATGCTTTTGTCTGAAATCAGACAAAACTAACATTCTTCAAACCAACCTTTGCATTTTTGAGCATCTTTTAATGAAGCTTGCCATAAATACTGTTTCCACCGGCACCATGGCACGAATGGGAAGAATATACGGCAATTTCATGGTGTATCTTGGAATATCCAACAAAAAATTGATTGACCGAAGCATCAGGATAATTTCACAGCTATGCTCTGTGACATATGAAACTGCCGCCAATGAGCTCTTTTACACAAAGCTTATTCAGGAAAGCCGAGGCAAAAACGAAGCAGTTGTAAAAGAAACAATTGACCGTATAAAAAAAGGTTAATAATGATTTTAAACCCGTCAGAGATGGCGGGTTTGTTTTGTTAAATTGGAATTTATCGAGCTGATAACAAATGAGGCTAAAGCGTGAGGCTTCCCCCTGGTGGGGAAGCTGTCACCGTAAGGTGACTGATGAGGGGAAATAAAAGAAAGTAAATTCAAATGTAAATTTGAAAATTGTTCAAACTATTGGAAATGCTGATTTTTAACGCTCCACTAACCAATCAAATTCGCACAAGTGCTCTTTTCTTGGAGTGTCACTATCCCCTCATCCGTCAAGCAAGCTTGACACCTTCCCCACCAGGGGGAAGGCTTTCGCTACGGCGTCAATTTCATCTTCAAACTCATCGACAAACCCCAATTTGAAATGTTTGCAATTACTATACAAAAACTACGGTATTTCACCATTTTTCCCCTTTTTGTTGACATATTTTCCTGTGGGTGTTATAATTTCAAAAAACAAATTCGAAGGTGATGTAATGAATATTCCCAAAATAAACTTTGGTAAAATCATATACTGTGAGCACGAGGGCGAAGGTGTTTATGTCCATAGCTACTCTGATGTTTTGCCAAAGGAATTTGAAGGCTATCTTGATGAAATTGTGTCGTTGGGCTATGAGCTTGTTGAAGAGCACAGCCTTTCGGTCAATAGCTTTTTAACATTCAGAAAAGGAAATGATGCAATTTTTGCTGCATATTATCCGAATATCGGCGAAATGAGAATTGTGGCAGAGCCCGATTCAAACTTTTTTGGCTACAAAGATGTTGGCGGACGCCGCAAAACTTCTATGCTTGTAACTCAGATTGACCTGGAGGATCACGGCATGTCCTATGTTCTCCGCCTCCCCGATGGCAGATTTGTCATTATTGACGGAGGAAGAGAATGGGAGCCTGAAGCAGACAAGCTGATGAATGTTATCAGGGAGCAAAATATTCTTGAAAAACCGGTTATTGCCGCATGGATATTTACTCACCCTCACTGCGACCACTACAGAGCTTTTTATCCCTTCCACGACAAATATTTTAATGAGGTTACCATCGAAAAATTTCTCTATAACTTCCCCGAAGCCACCAAAGAGGACCTTGAAAGTGACCTTGTTCCGTCTCCCACCGACAAAGAAATCAAGCTTTTGCCAAAATTCAAGGCGCTCATCGACGGTCTCGGCATTCCGGTGTACCGTGTTCACACAGGTCAGGTGTTTACCTTTGCAGATTGCAAAATTGAAATTCTTTCCTCTCCCGACGATGTTTTCTTTTCACCCATTGGCAGCTACAATCTGATTTCTCTCGTTATGAAGATGACCTACGAGGGTCAGGTGACACTGTGGAACAGTGATGCTTTTCTTGAAGAAGCAAAGCTCGCACTTCGTTGGGGTGAATATCTGAAATCAGACATTTATCAGATAACACACCACGGATTCCAGGGAGGCGACACAAAGGTAAATCACCTTGCAAACCCCAGAGTGTGCCTTTTGCCTGTCGAAGAAACAAATGCGTATCAGTATATTGACTACTATTTTGACACAAATCTTGATTTGTTCTACAATCTCAATGTGGACGAGATTATCGTGGGAAGCACCGGAAACATAACAATTGAGCTTCCCTATGAGCCTTCACCCAATGCAAGAAAGCTCCTTTTAGACAGGATAGAAAGAAACCGCAGAAGCCTTGGTGCAAAAACCTGGTTCTTCGACAAAATCACCAAAGACAATTGCGATTTTACATTTATCAACACTTCGGGAAGACCTGCAGCAGTTTTTGCAGATCTCCTTTTTGAAGCTCCCAACAAAACAATTAAAAGTCTTAAAATTACCGCTCCCTTCGGACGCTCCGCTAAAAATCTTCTTAATCCCGAGGATGCAGACCCCGATGCACTGTTTTTCAACAGACTGTCACTGGCTGCTCTCGGCATGCCCGAGGTTGACGAATTTTCGGTTCGCTTTGTAAGTGATAAGCCGATTGTTGTGACAGGTCCCACAAAAGCGGTGTATTCCGATTGATTTATTGAAAAATTATATATTACTGAAAACCCCACGGTGCGAAAGGTATTTGTTTTCGTACCGTGGGGTTTTTGACTATCTTACAATCTGAATTGTTTCGTTCTGAGCAATGGGTTCAATCTGATTGAGACCTGACCATGTAAATATCTTGACATATGAAATTTCGGAATTATCCGGAACAACTGCAAAAACATCTTTAAGACATCTTTCGTTTGGAATGACAATGTACTGACAAAGTTTGTTATTGTTGTTAAACATTGCAACATGAAGCACATATGATTCTGAGGTGTCGGTAATTTTTGTATCTACAATAATGTTTCCGCCTGAAACAGATACATCAGACACAGTTACGGGCTCTCTGTGGTCGGGGTATAAAGCTTTGAGATAAGGATAGCCGTTGTTAATGGGATTTTCTTCGCTTTCGTCAATTGCCCACACATTTTCAAAATCCCAGTCGGTATAGGTCATTTCCATTTTCATTGCAATGGTGGATTTGGGGATTCCGTAGGTAGTTGCTGTGCCGGTGTAACCAAATACATTTTTATCGTAAAAACAACTATTCATTACTCCATCGCCGGATAATTTTGAAACACCATACTCATAATTTGTTGATAGTCCATTACCGCCGACACTATAACAATTTGATATTTCCCCTGCATTGTTGTATGCAATTCCTCCGTAATAATTGTTGGAAGAATCGGATGTGATGGACAAATCATAATTCATTGAGTCGGTAATTGTTCCTGTCGGCTCAACCTTCGATGCAATACCGCCATAGTATGCATAATAATCTGCAAGCTTTATTATTTCAAAATTGCTGACACACTGATTTATGCTGCCGGTTAAAATCCCGCAAATGCCGCCAAAAAATATAGGGTAATTATAATATGGATCAAGTGTAATTTTCCCCGAAGCTCTGCATTTTTCAACTGTGCCGGAGCAGGTGCCGGCAATGAGTCCTGCATTTACAGAAGCACGAAGAGTATAACTGTCTATTTTAACTTCATTTGCAACAAACGTGAGATTTTCAACTTTTCCGCTTAAAACACTAAACAAGCCGGTGTTTGCGTATAATTTGAATGATGAAATTGTAATTGAGTGTCCTTTTCCGTTGAGATTTCCGGAAAAATCGGGTACGGGGGTCCATGCTTCGGTCAGCTCAATATCATTTTCCAGTTCAAAATAAGCATCCGGGAAATCTGCAAGAAGAAGCAATTCATCTGCTGTTGATATCCTGAACGGATTTGCCGCTGTTCCTTTTCCGCTTAATGCATTCGCTGTTACTGTCATTGCAAAGAGCATGCACAGTGCTACAATGATTGATGTGATTTTTTTCATTAAAGATTCATCTCCTGATAAAAATTTTTTGTCTGCAAATAATATTATAGACATTTTCTGTCTAAATGTCAATAGAAAGTTTCCGTCTATGTTAAACTTTATCCAGGGTGATTTTAAATGGAAAAAAGTTTTGGCGAAATAATCAGAGAATTACGCGAGGACAGTAATCTGACACAGGGAAAGCTTGCACAAAAGCTACAGATGACTCAAAGAAAAATTTCATACATTGAATGTGGAAAGTATGAGCCAAGTATAGATGATATAAAAGCATTTTGCAAATTTTTTAATGTATCAGCAGATTTTTTGCTTGGTATAAAATAATATAATTTCAGTTTTGGCAAAATTGAATCGCGAAGCTGTTTTTTTCAACATTTTCATTGACTTCCATAATTCTAAGTGGTATAATTTGCAAAACAAAATCTATAATGAAGGTGATTCAAATGGGTATTCCCGAAATTAAAATTGGCAACATCATATACAAATCCCACGAAGGTCAGGGTGCATTTGTTCACAGCTATGAAAAGGTTTATGGTTGTGAGTTTGAAAGCTATATGTCCGAAATTAATGAGGCAGGCTATGAAAAGGTTAAATCCTATATGCTTGCAAATAACAAATTCTACATTTTCAAAAAAGATAAGGACGCTGTTTTTGCCGCATACTATCCCGGTGTAAGGGAAATGAGAATTGTCGAAGAACCAAATTCCAACTATTTTGAATTTGACGGCAGAGGCGGCATTGCAAAATGCGACTCCCTTCTCACTCAGATTGACCTTGAAGACTTCGGTCTTTCTTATGTAATCAGACTTTCCGACGGAAGATTCATCATCTTTGACGGCGGTTGGGAATTTGAGCCTGATGCCGACAAGCTTATGGAAACAATGACCCAACAGTCAGACGGCGAAAAACCCGTGATTGCAGCGTGGATTATGACACATGCCCATCTTGACCATTACAGATGCTATTTTGAATTTATGAGAAAATATGCAGATGATGCAGTCATAGAATGCTTCATGTATAATTTCCCCGATGCAAATGAAGGGGAGCTTGAAACAATCACCGCTCTCAACACCGATGATGAAATCATTCACCTTCCACGCTTCTATGATGCCATTGAAAAGACAGGCGCTCCCGTGTACCGTGTTCACACAGGTCAGGTCTATGACATTGCAAACGCTCACATGGAGGTTCTTGCATCTCCCGATGACACCTTCACCAATCCTCTCATTGATTTTAACAAAACATCTCTTGTTATTAAAATGATAATTGAAGGACAGACAATCCTCTGGACTGGTGATTCAAACTTTATTGAAGCAAAGCTTGGTCAGCGTTGGGGCGAATATCTGAAATCAGACATTTTCCAGATTCCACACCATGGCTTTAACGGCGGCAGAATAATGGAATTTGACTACATCGACCCTGTAACGGTTCTTGCTCCGGTAGAAGCTCCCGACTGCTTTGAAACAATAGACTACTACAACGACTTTAACTATCACCTTATGATGGAAATGAGAGTTGAAGAGTTCTACACAGGAAGCTGCGGCAACATTACATTTAAGCTTCCTCACACTCCCTGTCCCAATGCAAAGAAAATGCTTCTTGACAAAATTGAGTATCACAGAAAAAGTCTCGGACTCAAGACCTGGCTCTTTGAAGGAGTTACCACAGAGGACTGCACCTTCACATTTATCAATTCAACAAGAAAAGCAAATGTCTTTGCAAATCTTATTTTTGAGGACAGTTCAAAAAATGTTCAGAAAATCAAAATCGATGTTCCGGGCGGTGTGTGTCACAAAAACATTCTTGACCCCAAGGACGCCGACGGCGATGCACTGTTCTTTAACCGTGCTTCTCTTAAAATTAAAGGTGTTGAACCCGGAAGCCGTTTTGCAGTTAAATTCAGAAGTGATCTTCCCATTGTTGTGAAGTGGAAAAAGCCTGCAGATTACTGTTGCTAAGGCAGATTTTAAGGAGAATGTATAATGATTAAATCAATTCAGATTCCCTACAATGAGCTTTTTGAAACAAGGTGCCGTCTGGCACACGATGCAGGGTTTCGCCACATGGCGGTAAACTTTGCGGCACTTGACCACAAGACATCTGATGAATGGAATGCTATGGGAGATGACATTGCAAGGATTCTTGAAAAATACGACCTTGAATGCGTTCAGTCCCATCTTTACTACTATGACCTGAGAATTTCATCGGAAATAATTGACGAAGATAGAGAAGCAGACATAAAAGAAGGAATAAGAATAACTGCTGAGCTTGGCGGCGGCTGGTGTGTGTATCACCCGAGAACTGCCATTAATTCAGGCTACAAAACAAGCTCTGCAATGGAAGATAACAGAAAGGTAATCAGTACATACCTTGAATGTGCATCAAAGTACGGCACAGGTGTTGCCCTTGAAAATCTGCCGATTTTTGGCGGCATTATTCCCCAGATGCCCTTTTTCACATCAAACTATGAAGACCTTATAAATCTTGCCGACAGTTTTAATGATAAATGCGTCGGAATATGCTGGGACACAGGCCATGCAAATATGATGGATTTCAATCAGGCAGATGCCATAAGGGAAGTGGGCACCCGTCTTAAATGTACCCACATTCACAACAATTTCAAAAGAGAAGATTCCCACATGACTCCCCTTGCAGGTGACATTAAGTGGGACGAGGTTATGA
Organism: Clostridia bacterium; assembly: GCA_045592485.1. Lineage (GTDB taxonomy): Bacteria > Bacillota > Clostridia > UMGS1810 > UMGS1810 > RGIG1828. The sequence goes on from JAZNUS010000199.1 coordinate 33,839, forward strand.
AAGCATTTGCAGACATTGGCTATGGGGGACCTTTTACCTGCGAAACAGGCACTCCTTACACCAGCGAGGAAGCGATGAGGCTTTACATGAAATTTGATTATGAAGGTCTTGGATTTCTTGAAAAACTAAAAGCGGTTTAAAAATATGAATTTCATACGGAGTATTACCTTAGTGATTTGGGTGGTGCTCCGTAATTTTTTTTGAAAACTCTGCTGAAATAGTTGTAATCGGAAAATCCGCACATTGATGCAATTTCACTCACAGATAAATTTGTCTCGGACAAAAGCTTTTTTGAATGCTCAAGCTGTTTGTTTCGGATAAATGACGATACTCCTGTTCCGATTTTATCTTTAAAAAGGTTATAAAGTGTGGTTCGGCTCATGTTCAGGTGAATACTGAGCTTTTCAACATCAATGTCGGAAATGTTTTCATCAATAAATTTTTCGCATTCAAGCATTATTTTGTCATCCTTCGGAAGCATCATTTCGTTCAATACGATGTAGCTTATACATGCCTCAAAAATTTTTGCTGCTGCCATAATGTCATCATATTTTTTTAGTTTTACAGATTTGGATGCGGCAGTATATATTTTTTCATCCAGTCCGTTTTCTTTGCAAAAATGATATACACTGTCAGACAACACCTCTCTTGAAGGAAGATCTGATATCTGACCAAACATTATGTAGCCAAGGATTTTACCGTTTTGCTTTATGGGAGCGCACCCTTCGACAAGACCTGCATGACAGGTGTATATTATAAGCTCACCTGTTTTTTTACATTTGTTAAAAATTTATATGTCGTTTTTCAAGCACTTTTCATACATATCGGGAACGCTTTTGAGCTTTCGGCAAAAGCTGCAGTCAAGCGTCGGATAGGAGCAAATAACTTCCCTGTTTTCATTAAAAATTATTATTTTTATTCCCGACATTTTGTAAAATGAAAGTAAAATGTCATTAAGCTTTTCAAAATCAATTTTCAAATCCATTAAAATCATCCCAATTCTTTGTACAAATTTACAATTTTCAAAACATATTTGTCTATCATTATAACACAAAAACAAATATAATCAAGATATAATTTTAAAATGTGGGGTGTATGATATGAAAAAACAAACCTTTGCTTTATATTTTGGCAACCGGGGATTTATGCCGGCTGAACTTATTGAGGGTGCACGCGAGGATATGGTGAAAGCTGTCACCGATGCCGGTTACGATTATATTATGATGGACAAGGATGCAACACGCTATGGCGCTGTTGAAACAAGGGACGAAGGCAGGCTCTATGCAAAATGGCTCAAATCTCACGAAGGGGAATATGACGGGGTAATACTTTGCATGCCTATTTTCGTTGACGAAAACGGAGCAATTGCGGCACTTCAGGATGCAGGTGTTCCCATTCTCATGCAGGCATATCCCGACGAAATCGGAAAAATGGATTTTCAGCACAGACGAGATTCTTTTTGCGGAAAATTTTCTGTGACCGATGTTTTTGAACAATACAAAGTACCATACACAGTTATGACACCTCATGTTGTTCATCCGCTTTCAAAAGAATTTGAAAAAAATTTACACGATTTTGCCGCTGTGTGCCGTGTTGTAAACGGAATGAGAAGATTTACCATAGGCTGCATAGGTGCAAGGACAACTGCATTTAAGACAGTTCGTTTTGATGAAGTAACAATGCAACGACACGGCATTAATGTGGAGTCATTTGATTTATCGGAATTATTCGAATTTGTTCGTGCAAAGAACGATACCGATGAAAAGGTCCTTGTTAAAAAGGCTTCACTGGAGAAATATACTGATTTTTCAAATGTTCCTGAAGACAAAAAAATTATGCTTTCAAAAATCAGCGTAGTGATTGATGAATACATCGAGAATTATCATCTTGATGCAATTGCACTCAGATGCTGGAACGAAATGGAAACATACCTCAGAGTGTGTCCCTGTGTACTTATTTCTGAACTCAATGACAGAGGAATTGTGGCATCTTGTGAAATTGATATGTGCTCGGCAATTACAATGCGTGCTCTCTCTCTTGCAACAGAGGGACCGTCGGCATGTCTTGACTGGAACAATAACTATGGCGACGATCCCGACAAGGTTATTCTTTTCCATTGCGGTTCAACTGCACAAAAGCTGATGGCAGGCAAGGGAGAGGTTACATCACACAAAATGTTTGACAAAGGTGATCCGGGAAGCGGTTGGGGAACAAATGAGGGAAGAATTGCAGCCTTTCCCATGACATTTTCAAACTGCAAAACCGAGGACGGAAAAATCACAATATATTTCAGTGAAGGTGAATTTACAGGCGAAGATATTGAAAAAGAATTTTTCGGTTGCGGCGGCGTTGCACACATTGACAATCTTCAGCAAAAGCTTATCAAACTTGCAAGAGGCGGTTTCAAGCATCACACAACTGTGGCAAACGGCCATGTGAAAAGCATTCTTGAAGAAGCATTCAAATACTATCTTGGCTATGATGTTGTAAGTATTGATTGAGGTGAGGCTATGATAATCGGAGGAATAGATGTTGGAACAACTGGTTGCAAGCTTACGGCATATGACAGTGACGGCAGTCTGATTTGTCAGGCATACAGAAGCTATGAGGTCAACCGCAGCTGCGGTGAACATGAAATCAACGCAGAAATCATATATGATGCAGTTTGCGAAATAATAAAAGAAGTTTCATTAAAATGCTCCTTAGATGCTATCGGCATAACTACCTTTGGAGAAACCTTTGTGCTTCTCGATGAAAATGATAAGGCAATTTATCCGTCCATGCTCTACACAGACCCAAGAGGCAAGGAAGAATGTGACTTTCTTTCTGCAAAGCTTGGCGAAGAAAAAATTATGAGTATAACCGGTACAAAGCCTCAGGAAATGTATTCTCTTCCCAAAATTATGTGGATTAAGAATAACCGCTGTGAGATTTATGCAAAAGCAAAGAAAATTCTTTTAATGGAAGATTATATTATCTACAGGCTGACAGGCTGTGCAAAAATTGATTATTCCCTTGCCGCAAGAACCATGGCATTTGACATAAGAAAAAAATGCTGGAGTGATGAAATTCTTGAATGTGCAGGTGTGGACAAAAATCTTTTTTCAACTCCCGTGGCATATTTCGAAGGTATATCGGATTTGAAACCTGAGTTAAGAGAAAAACTTGCTCTTAAGGATGGAGTTAAAATAATAAACGGTGCTCACGATCAGGTCGCATCCGCTGTGGGAGCGGGCGTGTTTGAAATTGGCAGAGCAGTTGACGGCACGGGAACGGTTGAATGTGTAACACCTGTTTTTGACCATATCCCCGAAAATAAAAAGCTCTATGATGAAGGCTACTGTGTTGTTCCTTATGTTTTTGACGGAACATATGTATGCTATGCACTGTCATTTACGGGTGGAGCGGTAATAAAGTGGTATCGTGACAATTTTGCAAAGGAATCCTCCTATGCAAAGCTGGATAGCTCTTCACCTTCTGCACCCACAGGGATTTTGGTTATGCCTCATTTTGCCGGAGCGGCAAATCCCTATATGGACACAGAGTCAAAAGCTGTGATTGCAGGTATTACTCTCGAAACCAAAGCAAGGGATTTATATAAAGCACTTATGGAAGGTGTCACCTATGAAATGATGATAAACATTGAACACCTTGAAGCTTTCGGAGTTGAGCTTAAAACCCTTTTTGCCACAGGCGGCGGTGCTTCTTCACACCTTTGGATGCAGATTAAAGCAGACATTTTAAACCGCCCCGTAACATCTCTTCTCGCAAAAGAAGTGGGTGCCTGCGGAACCTGTATGCTTGCGGGAGTTGCCCTTGGCGTGTTCAAAGATTTGTATGAGGCAAAAAAGGTTTTTGTAAAACAGGGGAAAACCTACTTCCCATGTTCTGAGAATGCCGTGGTTTACAAAGAATATTATGAAAAATACAAAAAATTATACAACTCGGTAAGACCGATTTTATAAAACAGTGAGGTTGATAATATGTTAGTAAGCTTAAAGGAAATATTAAAGGTGGCACAGGCGAAAAAATGTGCCATAGGTTCATTTAACACCCCCAATCTTGCAAGCATGAGGGCGGTTATCGGTGCGGCAGAAGAGCAAAAAATGCCGGTAATCATTATGCATGCACAAATTCACGAGGAAATGAACATCTGTAAAATTGAAGAGATTGCTCCGATAATGCTCCACATGGCAGACCGTTCATCGGTTCCGGTGTGTGTTCATCTTGACCACGGAACCGACATTGATTATGTAAAAAAAGCACTGGATTTAGGCTTTACCTCCGTAATGTTTGACGGCTCCGAGCTTGAAAAAGACCTTAACTATGCCAACACATCAATTGTGGTTGAAATGGCAAGGAAATACGGAGCCTCCGTTGAAGCAGAAATTGGCTCCATGGGAAAGCGTGAAGGTGGAGGAAGCGGCGGCGAAAGCGTTTACACCGATCCTGATGATGCAAAGGACTTTTCGGAAAAAACAGGTATTGACGCCCTTGCGTGCGCATTTGGTACTGCACACGGAATATATCTGAAAGAACCAAAGCTTGATTTTGACCGGCTGAAAATAATCGGACAAAAGGTAAATGTTCCTCTTGTTATGCACGGGGGAAGCGGAGTAAATCCTGCCGATTACATGAAGTCCATAGAGCTTGGAATCAGAAAAATCAATTGCTACACCTATATGGCAAAAGCAGGTGGTAGTGCAGTTGACAAGCTCAAAGAAGGAATGCTTTATCACGATATTGAGCTTGAAGCAACAAAGGCAATGAAAGAGGATGCTAAAAATTCCATAGGATTTTTCGCCAATTCCAAAGGCAAGGAATATTCAAAATATACGGATTCAACCGGTATATGTGTAGATGAGGTGGTAAAAAGAGTGGTGGAAACAATAGAAAAAAACAAGTTTTAATACAAAATCACACTTTTTTAAAACAAATATATGTTGAATAATTTATGATTTAATGTTATTATAAATTGACACTGAATTGTAAAGGAGAGTAACCATTATGAATAAACAGTTAAGAGAACATCCGTGGCAGCTGTGGAAAATTGCAACTCTCGGCGAATTTGTTGACGGAGACCTTGAGACAGATGAATTTTCTGCAAAGCTCAAAAATGAAAAATATGAAATAATCTCCAACACAACTCATCAGGGACATGGAGTATATTTAAGAAAAGATATTCTTAAAAACATTTCCGACGATACTCTGGTGTTCACGCTTCTCCACCCTGTGTTCACCTTTGACGGCGGAGAATATGAAATATATACCCAGTACAACGGCTGGCAAAATGAAAGTCAGGGACAGTGGCTTCCTCTTGTGACACAGGTGGTTGCCGCAACCGATTCGGTGCGCTCGGCATCGGGTGCGGTGCCCTTTATGGCAATGTGGAACTGTCAGTCAAATCGTGGTGTTGCTTATCACTATATGCCCGAATCCTCGTGGGAAATGAGAGCTAAAAGACACTATTTCCCCGGCGAAAACAGTTTTGTTGACATTGAAATCGGTATTGAATCTTCAAACACCCACATAGAGCTTGCTCCCGGCGAAATCCTTGAGCTTGGTGACATTTTGTTCTATGAATTTAAGAACAAGCTTGATATGGATTCCTGGAAGCTCCACCGCTATTGTATCGACAATTTCAGAGAAAGAAAGCTTCCTGTTATCTTTAACACATGGCTGTGGAAATTTGCTCGAATTGATTTTGAAAGCACAATGGCTCAGATTCCTGCAGTGGCAGAACTTGGCGCAGAATATTTTGTTATTGATGCAGGCTGGTTCGGCACAAAACCCGGCTGGGGTGTTAATATTGGCGACTGGTTTGAAAATCCCAATTCGGGATTTAAGGGAAAAATGATGGAAATCGCCGAAAGCGTTAAAGCGCACGGAATGAAATTCGGCCTCTGGTTTGAACCGGAAACTGCCGATGCAGAGTCGGAAGCAGTTAAGGAGTATCCACAGTATTATTTCCGTCACGGCAAAAATTATTTTATCGATTTTGCAAACCCCGAAGCGGCGGACCATATCTTCAAACGCGTAACTGCAATTATTGACAAATTCGGCGTGGAATATGTCAAATTTGACTTCAACTCCGATATCACCTTCGATAAGAGCGGAAACGCATTCATAAAATGGTTCAGGGGCTATCGTGCATTTATTGACCGCGTCAGAGAAACATATCCCAACATTTACATAACCAACTGTGCATCCGGCGGTATCAGAATGACCCTTTCCAACTGCGTCCAGTTTGACAGCTTTTGGTATTCCGATAATCAGAGCCCTTATCATGGCATGAGAATGTTCAGGGATTCACTTCTTCGCATTGACCCCCGCACCTTTGAGCGCTGGACGGTCATCATGTCGAGAGACAAAATGATTCCTGCATATGAAGAAGAATTTGCAGAACACATTTTCTCAACCTCCGATGCAACCTGGGACAGAGTTGTTGATGTGGACATGAGCTATCTTAAAGGCTTCCTGAGTGCAAGTCCTTTGGGCTTCAGCTGTGACATTGCAGACCTTGGCGACAATGTGAAAAAGGAGCTTAAAGAGCATATTGAAAAATTCAAAAAGGACCGTGATTTCTGGAGAAATGCCGAAGTGAGAATCCTTGCAGACACTCCCTCGGTGCTTATCTTCCAGTACAACGACCGGGAATTTAATGAAACAAGAATTCATGTGTTTACAAACAAAATTCTTCAGGTTGGTCTCACAGTTTATCCGGTTCTTGATGAAAGCAAAGAATACACTCTTCCCGATGGAAGCAAAAAATGCGGAAAAGCTATTATGGATGAGGGTATATATGTTAAAACTCAGGGTAATTTCCGTATGATTGAAATTGATTTAAAATAAACACTCATTTATTTTGAAAACTAAAACCGTGAAGCAAAGCTCATGACGACTTTGTTTCACGGTTTTTATGTCACATAATTATTTCACATCTTTTGCAAAAGGCACATTTTTAACCTCGAAGGTTTTTCCGGTCAGATAGGAAAGCTCATTATCATCGGAAAAATTAAACCGAAGCTTGTAGGAATAATGCGCCTGATATTTCATTCCGACCTTTTTGTTAAATTCGTTTGTTCCGTATTTGCCGTCACCTGCAAGAGGATGACCTATTGATGCAAAATGTGCTCTTATCTGATGGGTGCGGCCTGTAAGAAGCTCAACCTCAACAAGGGAGGTAAGCTCTCCTTCTTTCAGAACTCTGTATTTTGTGATGGCGGTTTTGCCTCCCGGAACAGGGGAATCATAGCAAAACACCTGATTCTTTTTTTCATCTTTTCTCATATAGGTTTTGAGGGTTTTTTCCTTTTCCTTTAATCTCCCCTGAACAAGACAAAGATAGAACTTGTCGATTTCACGATTTTTTATTTTTTCGTTCATAATGCGCAGAGCCATTGCGTTTTTTGCGGCAATAACAATGCCCGAGGTGTTTCGGTCAATTCGGTTGCAAAGAGCAGGGGCAAAGGAGTTTTCTTCACTCGGATTGTATTCGCCTTTTTCATAAAGATAGGCTTTTATATGGTTGATAAGTGTGTTTTTTGTTTTTGTTTCGTCCTCGTGAACGCTGATGCCCGACGGTTTGTCGGCAAGAATGATGTTCTCGTCTTCATACACAACCGAAAGGCTTGAGGATATATTCTTAAAATCATCATCCTTTTGTTCGGTTTCAAAAAACTCGTCGTTGATGTATAGGTCAAGAATGTCGCCTTCACGGAGCATATAACCAATTTCGCTCTTTTTGCCGTTGACCTTTATTCTTTTTTTGCGTATGCCCTTGTATATAATTGATGACGGAATGGTGCCGAAAAATTTAAAGAGAAATTTGTCGAGCCTTTGACTTGCATCATTTTTATTTATTGTTATTTTTCTCATTTGTCATATCCCCTGAAAAAGAATCTCTGACGAAAACTCCAAAGCAAATTTTTCCGCTTCGAAATTAAGGCCTTCCTCTCCTTCTTCGCCAAGAACGGCTCTTAAAATGTTTGGAAGGGTTTCAAGCTCACATTCTCCTGCACCGTAGCCGATTTTCAAAATCCTTCCGCTTGTGGGCCTTGATTGGGCTTCCAATGCAGCCAGAAGTGCCGCTCCGCCCTCAGTAAAAATTTCTTTGTCGGTGAAATGGGGCAGAGTTTTTATGTCATATTTTTTTGCAATATATCCGGTTTCGGGTGAGGTGACAGGCACAAATCCATCGTCTGTGAAGGCTACACCGTCGGAGCAATACACTCCGGAGAGGCAAACCTTTCCGACTCCTTCTGTTGACAAAAGCTCAAGGATAGCTGTCACTGCATAGATTTCGCAAAGCTCCGGACCAAGGATAAATTTTGCGTTTTCGGGATTCACAGACCTTGCCTCTGCCTTTGTTTTCAGAAATCTTTCAAGGGTTTTTAAGGTGGTGTCCGAAACCTTGAAGGAAGAAATTTTTTCGGTCAAACCGGAAAGGGAAACCGGGGAATTGTCACAGGGCAAGGATAGCTTTGCACGGCAAGCCTCCATGCCTCCTCTTTTCACCTCTGAAAAGATAAGCTCTGTTGATGAATCAAGCTTATTGATGATTTTTGCGGCTTCCTCTCTGCACCCCGCCATATCTGCCACGGCTCCCAGAGCCATGAATACATCGAAGCCCGAAAAACAGTCAAAATACAAATATTTCATTTACATCACATCTTTAAAGTTTTTGTTCCACTCTGGAAAGTGCGGCATCTGCCTGACCGAGCTTAACTGTGGAAAGGAATTTTTCGGGACAGCCGAGAGCTGTGCGGTAGTAACCTGCCGCAGCGGCAAGGTCGCCCTTTTTTTCGAGAACCATTCCGTAATTATAGTAGGCTTCGATAAATTCGGGATTGGTGTCTTCAAAAAGCTTTTGGTAAATTTCCTCCGCTTTGTCGATGTCGCCTTTTCTGAAATACAAAAGCCCCAGGTTGTCTCTTATGCTTGCGTCGGAGGGGTTATATTCAATGGCTTCGTTACAAAATTCCTCGGCACGGTCAAGCTGATTGTTAAGAATGTAGAAAATTCCGAGAGTGCCGTAGTGAACCGTCGAACGGTAGCCTGTGGAGTAAACATATTCCATTTTTTCAACAGCACCCTTGAGGTCGCCTTTTTTCCACATAATAATTGCAAGATTAAGGTCTGCCGCAAGAAGATTCTGCTTTGTAAGCATATCTTTCTTGTTGAGAAGAATGCTGTTTATGAGTCGTTCTGCTTTTGCAATGTGTCCGTCTCGAATGAGAAGGTAAGCATAGATAAGTGCCTGCTGCGGAATCATTTTGCCCGTGTCGTAGGCTTTTTGGAGCAGCTTGAAGCCTTCGTCGTGGTCCTTGAAATATTTTCTTTTGCCAAGCACTGTGTAGATAAAGGGCTTGAATCGGAGAAACATGACAACGAGCACAAGTATCATAACACTTATGCCCATGCCGATTCCGTATTTTTCGGTGGCAATGGTAACAAGAATATAGGGAATACCACCCCAGAGAATAATGTTGAATATAGCATTAAGAAGTTTCATTTGTTGTATCCTTTCTATTGATGGGTTTGCTGTTGGATTTCAAGAGCGACAGCGATGAAAAACAACGATTTTACTTAATTAAGTCGTGTTCGGATTAACCCCACACTTCTCTGAAAGAAGAATCGAGGCTTCTGTATCGTATTGATTCGGCAATATGCGAAGCATTGATGTCGGCAGCGCCTTCAAGGTCGGCAATGGTTCTTGCAACCTTGAGTATTCTCGCATGGGCTCTTGCCGAAAGTCCCAGTTTTGTGAATACATCCTTCAAAAGAGCACGGCAGGTGTCGTCTATGGGACAGAATTCCTCTATGCCTGCAGGGGAAAGCTGAGAATTTGAATATATGTTCATTCCCCGGTAGCGTTCAATCTGAATCCGGCGGGCTTTTGCAACCCTTTCTTTTATCCGTGCCGAGCTTTCACCCTTTTCCTTTGATTCAAGGTCTTCATATTTTACCGACGGAACCTGAATCTGAATGTCAAAGCGGTCAAGGATGGGACCTGAAATTTTGCTGAGATATTTCTGAATTGAAAGAGGTGTGCAGTTACATTCCCTCACCGGATCGCCATAGTAGCCGCACCGACAGGGGTTCATTCCGGCAATGAGCATGGCACTGCTTGGAAATGTGGCACTGCCGGCAACTCTTGAAACTGTGAAGGAGCCGTCTTCAAGGGGCTGTCTCATGGCTTCAATTGCATCTTTGCGAAATTCGGGAAATTCATCGAGGAAAAGAACACCTCTGTGAGCAAGACTGATTTCTCCCGGCTTCGGCACAGCACCGCCTCCTGTTATGCTCACATTTGACACCGTGTGGTGAGGTGAGCGGAAGGGCCTTGCAGTGATAAGCGATGTGTTTGAGGGAAGCATTCCTGCAATGGAATAGATTTTTGTAACCTCAAGAGCTTCTTCAAAGGACAAATCAGGAAGGATAGACGGAAGCCTTTTGGCAAGCATGGTTTTTCCTGAACCGGGTGCACCTATCATCAAACAGTTATGAGCGCCCGATGCGGCAACCTCCAATGCTCTTTTAACACTTTCCTGCCCCTTAACATCGGCAAAATCTACATCAAAATCGGAGGTGGATTCAAAAATCTTTTTTACATCCACAACAGTCCGTTCAATTTCGCTATCGCCCCTCAAAAATGCCACAACCTCTGAAAGACAAGATGCTCCGTAAATTTCACAATCCTCAACAACTGCGGCTTCGTGGGCATTTTCCTTTGGCACAATCATTTTGCGTATGCCGCACTTCCTTGCTTCAAGAGTCATTGGCAAAACGCCCTCTGCGCCCCTGATTGAACCGTCGAGAGCAAGCTCGCCTATGATGAGAAATTCGCTTGTAACAGGGCTCACGAGCTGTCCCGATGCCGAAAGTATTGCTATTGTTATAGGCAAATCAAGATAAGCTCCGTTTTTCTTGGTGTTGGCAGGAGCAAGATTTATTACTATTCGTTTCTGAGGCATGGCAAGGCCTGAATTTTTAATGGCAGACTTTACTCTTTCCTTCGACTCCTTTACGGCAGTGTCGGGAAGCCCGACAATATCTACTCCCGGAAGCCCCGAGAACATATCTGCCTCAACTGTTATTATGTATCCGTCAAGTCCAAACACGGCACCTGAGTTAATTTTTGAAATCATTACCTGCATCCTCCGGAGGTCAGCATCAGATAATAATAAATCTGATTACCATATTTATGTACTGTCATTTATTATAACACATTTCTGCAATTATTTCCACTGCTATTTTACATATCTATTTTTGACATATCGTAGCCATCAAATACATTCTCCACAATATCCTTCCACCGTTTCACACTTACCTGACCGTCGTGGAGGGCAATGCCGTGTCTGCCTGCAAGCTCGTCGGAATAATCCCTGAGCTTGTACACATCAAAACGGCTGTAATCCGCCTCATAGTGGGTGACAATGGGAACAAAGGAATAGTCGTGAATGCTGACCTTTCCGTTTTCTGAAATGAGCTTCACATCGGCAATTGCTCCGAGAATGTTTGTTGCCTGAAGCTGACGGGAAACAAAGTTACCCAGAGAGTAGTACACAAGCATTGTATTTCCGTTTTCATCTTCTATCCATTCCATAGGTTCAATAACATGGGGATGGGAGCCTACAGTGAGGTCTATGCCCCATTTGCACATATTGCGTGCAAGGGTCTTCTGCTCTTCGTTGGGTGATGTGGAATTTTCGGTTCCCCAGTGCATAAAGGCAATTGTAAAATCGGCATTTTTTTCGGCAAATTCTGCATCCTGCTTTATTTTTTCGGAGTCAATATAGTTGACAAGATGCTCCTTCCCTGCAGGAGGAACAAATCCGTTTGTTCCGTAGGTGTAGTTTAAAAGAGCAATTTTCGCACCCTTGACATTTACAACACGGGGAATTTTTTGCTCCGGCGGTGTACGGTTAAAGCCAAGAACCGTAACCTTGGGATACTGCTTCCAGAAATCAAGGGTATTCTCTATTCCCTCAGCCCATTTGTCAAGGGCGTGGTTCGATGCATGAAGCACAACATCAAAGCCCTCTTTAACCAGTGTTTTACCGGCATCGGAAGGGGAGTTGAACAGAGGATAACCGCTGTAGCCGTATTCTTCCCCGGCAAAAACCGTTTCCTGTCCGATTACTGCAAGGTCGGCATTTTTGATTTCGGGTTGCAGATTTTCAAATATATTTGAAAAATCATAGGTTCCGTCAGCTTTTTTGCAGCTTTCAACAACCGGCATATGCAAAAGGTTGTCGCCAAGGGTATAAACTGAGATTATTTCGGGCTCGCCGGCAGCTTCGGGTTTTGCAGAGACCGGGCTGACGGGTTCGGATTGCTCCGGCTGATTTTTACATGCTGAAAAAGATGCAGCAAGAGCCAGTGCCAGAACAAGAGAACATAATTTTTTCATTTTAATCACCGCCTGAATACTGTTTATTTAAATTTAACATATCACTAAGAGCGTGTCAAGAAAAATAAGAATAATATGGGATATTTTTATCTCAATATAACTGCTTTGTCATTGAATTATGAAAAGAATTGTGTTACAATATTGTCAAATTGGAATTTATCGGGGTGTTTAACACAAGGACATTGTAGGGGCGATTCACGAATCGCCCGTTTGATATCTGCCATTTTCGGG
>JAZNUS010000200.1:0-1893 GCA_045592485.1 Clostridia bacterium
TTTGTCGCTCTGTTTAACACTAGGGCGAAAGGCTCCCCTGCCTAAGGGGAGCTGGCAGTGAGCGTAGCGAAACTGACTGAGGGGTATTGCTGAAAGTATTGATATTTCTGCATTTCGTCCCCCCCCGTCTTTGCCTTACGGCAAATCCACCTCCCCTTAGGCAGGGGCGGCTTTCCCTTCAGCCCAATTTCAAACTCCCCGACAAACCCAAATTTATCTTTCTGTTATTAAGTTGACAACATTGGTATAGAGTGGGGAACTCCCGGAAAATTAAAAGACGCCCCGACAGTATCCTCCAACTGTCAAGGACGAACATTGAAAAATATCCGCGGTGCCACCTTGATTTACGCGCCAAGCGTACACTTGCAGAGTACCATCATACCCCCGGCTGTTAACGCAAGCCCTGCGTCAGTGCATTTGACACTGCCCTCGACAGTCCATATTACTCAGAGAGTCTATGCGGAACTCACACCGTAATCCGCTCGCTCTTAAAGACCTGCTCTGCCTTTTTTCTGCCTCATCGGTTTATATCTTTTTTAAAATTATACTACCTTAAATGTAATTTGTCAATATAAAATAATTATTTTTGTTGTCAAAACAGAAAATATGTGTTACAATAATTGAGTAAATGAAAAAGTTCCGGAGGTAAAACCAATGAAATATTCAGAAAATTTTCTGGCAAAAAAAGATTTGCTCCAAAGCAAAAAGGTAAGCATCGGCTTTGACGGATTTGTTGACCTTGTGATTCGTCCTGTCAAAACCCGTTCCGATGAAAAAACCTGTACATATTTCCCCACCATTGACCAGTTTGGCGAAAAAATTACAAGTCTGGCAGGCAGAAGCGGAAACATTGAGCTTATTGTAACAGACACTGCCTTTGGCGGATGCGGACCTCACTATGCAAACGGTCTTGCAAACATGGGAGTTAACTGCACCTGCGTGGGCGCAATGGGCTATCCCGAGGTGAACTCCGTGTTCAATCTCAACGAAAACTGCAAAACAATCAGCATCAGCGAACCCGGTTATTCATATGTTTTTGAATTTGAAGACGGCAAGGTTATTATGAGTGACATCGAAAAAATCAGTCAGCTTCGTTGGGACGATCTTATTTCACGCATTAGTGTGGATGAGCTTGTGAAGATTTTTGATGATGCCGATATAATCACTCTTGTTAACTGGAGCTACCTTGTTCACTTCCATGAAATCTATGAAAAATTCCTTGAAATTATTATGCCCCGTCTTTCAAAGAGAGACAGAAAAATATACATTGACATTGCCGACTGTGCAAAGCGTGACGGCGAGGAAATAAAGGCGGCACTCAAAATGTTCGGACGCTATTCCGAATATGCCCCCACCTATCTCGGTCTCAACAAGAGCGAAGCAATGGTTATGCACGGAATCCTTTCCGAGGGTGAATATCAGGGTTCATTGCCCATTGCAAAGAAAATCAAAGAATTTTCCGGAATCGGAACAGTTGTTATTCACCCTGTTGATTCATCAGCTGCAGTCTTTGACGGCGGTGAAATTGAAGTTCAGGGAATCCTTTGTGAAAACCCCAAAAAGACCACCGGCGGCGGTGATAACTTCAATTCCGGTTTCTGCGCAGGTCTTTTGGCAGGTCTCGACATTGAAAGCTGTCTTATAAGCGGTATGACAACATCATATCTCTATGTCAAAAACGGAAAATGCAACAGCTTTGAAGACATTGCCGAAGCAATGAAAATGTATGACGACAGAAAATAATTTAATGAGATAGCCTTAGCAACCAACACTAAAGGCGGTTTTAAAATATAAATTTCGCCTCACCCATCGTTAAAATACTCGGAAATATTAACATATTCCCTGCGTTTTTGCCTTGATTGAGACAAAATTTATTATTTTAAAACTCCTGCG
>JAZNUS010000201.1:0-10955 GCA_045592485.1 Clostridia bacterium
TGACGGATTAAGTGATGTCCCAAGAGTGCGAATGCACGATTGGCAGACAGAACTTATGCACCCTTTAGTAGCTGAGGGGATAGTGACACTCCAAGAAAAGAGCACTTGTGCGAATTTGATTGGTTAGTGGAGCGTTAAAAAGCAGTATTTCAATAGTTTGAACGATTTTTAAATTTATATTTGAATTTACTTTCATTCCATTTCCCCTCATCAGTCACCTTACGGTGACAGCTTCCCCACCAGGGGGAAGCCTCTCTCTTCAGCCCAATTCCATCTCCCCCACAATCCCAAATTTATAATATTTTTCAACAAAAAAGACAGGTAAACTTTTACGGTTTCCTGTCTTTTGTATTTTATTTATTAATTTTTAAAAGAATTTTTTGTTGCCCTTGGGATTAACAATGTCTCTCCAATCCATATCACCTCTGTCAAGACCTCTTACCAAAACTTCGGCAGTAGCGATATTGGTGGCAATAGGAACATTGTGAATGTCACAAAGTCTCAGAAGAGGGTCCACATCAGGTTCGTGTCCCTGATTTGTGAGGGGATCCCTGAAAAAGAGAACGAGATCTATTTCGTTATATGCAATTCGAGCACCAATCTGTTGGTCGCCGCCCTGAGGTCCTGAAAGAAACTTGTGAACATTAAGACCTGTGGCATCAATAATGAGGCCGCCGGTTGTTCCTGTAGCAACAAGATTATGTTTGCCGAGCATACCTTTATAAGCTATGCAAAACTGTACCATAAGTTCTTTCTTTTTGTCGTGTGCTATCAATGCAATATTCAAAATAAAACCCTCCTTATTTTTGTTTAAGACTTAATTTGTTTTTATCAAACAATTTCTCTGTCAAACTTATTTTTGACGGAGAAACATATATATTGCATATGCGTTTGCATATATTTTCAATTTCTCTGCCCGCAGGCGTGTCATATCTTGCTATCGGATCACCTTTTTCCAGAAGACTTAAAACATTGGAATCTTCTTTAATCAGTCCAATGAGAGGATAACCTGTTTCGTTTACAATGTCCTCGTAAAATCCGTCAGGATTGTAGCCCGGAACATGTTCTGCCCTGTTGATGACAGTATAGACTTGTTTTTTTGAAAGGTCACCCGACGAAGAGAGGACAAGGGCAGTGTTTGCAACAGAAAATGCTTCCTCTGTTGTGACAGCAAGAACAATGTCAGAGACTTCGACACAGGCTTCAAGCTCTTCGCCTGTTGAAGAAGGTGTGTCTAAAACCAGAAAATCATAATCACCGAAGCCATCGGTGACAAGATGACTGAATTTTTCTTTGAAATCTGCAGGTGTCTTTTTCAATGATGCTCCGATATAGTCGGGAATATATTCTTCATTTCCCTGAACCACCGCATCTTCCGGAGATATTTCCAATGCTAAAACATCACAGAGATTATATAAAACAGAATCGGAAGCACCCATTGGAATGTCGCAATTGCGCACTCCGAAGCTACAGTCAATAAGCAAACACCTTTTGCCAAGAGCGGTCAGTGCCGATGCAAGGTTGACCGAAAGGGTAGTTTTGCCGCTTCCGCCTTTGCCGGAAATTACAGAAACTATTTTCCTCATTATACTAATCACTCACATTCTACCACATTTTGTTAACTTTGTCTAGTTATTTTTTGAATTTTGTTAAAAATTTATGGAATTAATGAATTATTTATGATAAATGTGTCCTCTGATGAACGGGGATTGAGTTTGAAATATTCATTGTAAATTGCTTTTACAATAGGTGCGGTTATACTTCCTGAACCGGCACTTTCAATGACAACAGCCACAGAAATTTTCGGGTTACGGTAAGGTGCATAGGAAACAAACACACCGTTTGCACTTCCGCCGTTAACCTGAGCGGAACCTGTCTTACTGCAGGTTTCAATGGGATAGTCGCCAAATACAGATGACGCTGTTCCCTCATAGCTTACAAGACGCATTCCAAGTGTCACCGCTTCATAGGTTGAGTCGGTAATGTTGATTGTATTTTTTACGGTGGGCTTTGTTTCTTCAACAAGCTCGCCTGTTTTTGAATCACGGACAGATTTTGTTACATAGGGTTTGAAAATCGTTCCGCGGTTAGCAATTGTCGATGTGTAGGATGCAAGCTGCAGGGGAGTGAAAAGATTGTAGGACTGACCGATTGCCATCTGAAGAGTGTCACCGGGATACCAGACCTCATTGAAAGTTCGTTCCTTGTATTCAGAGCTTGCAAGAACACCTGCCACCTCACCCTCAAGCTCAATTCCGGTTTTTTCGCCTAGGTTCATTTTTTTGCCGTATTCAACAAGCTTGTCCACCCCAAGTCTTTTGCCCACCTCGTAGTAATAGTAGTTACAGGAATTTTTAAGAGCATTCGACGCATCCATTGGTCCGTGAGTGGAGCCGTCCTCGGTGTAAATCCAGCAATTGAAGGTTTGGTCATAGTATTCATATTTGCCCTCGTCAACAATAACCGTCGATGGAGTAACAACCTCTTCCTCAAGGGCGGCAATTGTTGTTAGCATCTTGAAAACCGAACCGGGAGGATAGGTGCCGCTGATGGCACGGTTAAACAGTGGCTTTGACTCATCATGACTCAGGGAATCGTAGTCACGGTTAAAGTTTGCAATGTCAAAGGTGGGATAGCTTGCTATTGCAAGGATTTCGCCTGTTTCAACATCCTGAACAACAACTGCACCACCGCCGACATCCTTTCCTGCCTGGTCAACTTTATAAACACTTGAATCCTTTATTGATTCAATGGTATCCATAAGCGCCTTTTCTGCGACCTTCTGAAGATCAAGGTCAATGGTAAGCATAACATTGTTACCCGGAATTGCGGCAACCTCTGTGACCTTGGGATCTTCGCCAACACTTTGAACAACGCTTCTTTTTCCGTCAACGCCTTTTATTTTTTTCTCGAGAATTTTTTCCATACCGTCTTTGCCGATAATGGAATTCATACCGTATCCGTCATTTTTGAGCTGCTCATATTCTTCCTGATAAATTATGCCGACTCTTCCGAGCATATGGGCAGCAAGAGTTCCGTGAACATAGTCCCTGACAGGAGCACTGCTGACCTTAAGACCTGAATAAAGCTCTTTGTTTTCTTCAATTGCAGATACCGATTGAATTGAAACATCAGAAGAAAATGTAAAAGGATTGACGCTTGAAAAATTACGCATAAGCATCTCATAACGGATTGCAATAATATCCCTTACCTGTGAGGGAGTATATCTGTCGTCAAGAGAGAACTTTTCAACCAGTGCATCAATACATTCATTTGCATCAAGCTTGTCGGAAATACCAAGGGAAAATTTGCAATTTCTCACCTTTGTTTCAAGCTGGTCACCCTTGAGATTACCGTATTCAAAAACATAATTATCACCCTTTAGTGCAACAGGAAAGGTGTCTATGTATTTGTCATTGTTTTTCTGAAACAGAGCCACGGCGTTGAGAATAAGGTCGTTGAGCTCATCGTCGGAAAGATTTCCGTTTGAAAATGAAACAGAAAAGCCAAGACGGTTTGTTACTATTGTTCGTCCGTAGCGGTCAAGAATTTTGCCTCTGGGCGCAGGAATAACTTCCTCTCTTGACAGATAGGAATTGGATTTTGCAAGATATTCCTTTGAATCAACCACCTGAAGCTTTACGAGGTGAACAGCGAGAAATGCAAACATTAATGCCGTGATAACTGACAGCACAAAATATTTGTTTTTTAATTTAGAAAACATTTAAATCCCTCTTATATATTCATTATTGAGCCATCTTGTAAGCTTTACAAAAAGCAATGCTGTAATTGCATTTAAAATACTTTCGGGAAGTATGTAGCGAAGTGTTGTGGAAAGAAGAGAAAACTCCTCAAAAAGAGCATCTGAAAACATCAGACTCACAAATTCGCACAAAAATCCCATAACGAACACAACGGTCACTGATGCAAACACATTTTCAACATAAAACCTGTTAGATAAATTTGAAGTGAATATACACATATACATCACCACAAGTCCGTAAAAACCAATTGAACCGTCGGAGGAAAAATCAAACGCAAGTCCGCAGAGACATCCGATGAGCCCTGCCTTGAAGGAAGTTGAATTTATGGACATCAGCAAAGCAAAAACAAGAAGCAGATTCGGAGTTATGCCAAAAATATTAATATGTATTCCCATTGATGTCTGAATAATCAGAATCAGGAAAAAGATTAAAGCTGTAAGTATTTTTTTCAAAATAAGAACACCTTTCGTAAAAATTTTTAAATTGGGGTTTAGCGGTGAGATGGAATTGAGCTGATGCGAAAGCCGCCCCTGCCTAAGGGGAGGTGGATTTGCCGTAAGGCAAAGACGGAGGGGTACGAAATGCAGAAATATCAATACTTTCAGAAATACCCCTCAGTCAGTTTCGCTACGCTCACTGCCAGCTCCCCTTAGGCAGGGGAGCCTTTCGTCCTAGTGCTAAACAGAGCGATAAATTCCAATTTATTTTTTATCTATTACCACAAAAACCTCGTTTAATTCTGAAAAATCAACGCTAGGTTCAATAACCGCATCGAGAGAAAGTCCGTTGGTATTAGATATTATTTCATTAATTTTTCCGATACGGATTCCGCCGGGATATACTCCCCCCTCGCCTGAAGTGACAAGAATGTCACCGACAGAAATTGCCGATTCGGTTGTAACATATTTCATTGCACAAAAACCGTCATCAAAAAGGGAAATGTCTCCCTGAACCATGCAATATTCACCAATACGGTCTATCATGGCACTCACCGACGAGGTGTTGTCTATAATGGTAACAACCTTTGCCCAGTTCCTGCCAACCTCGCTCACATAGCCCACAAGTCCGGTTTCGGTCATTACCGCATCGTTTTTCTTTATGCCGTCGCTAAGGCCCTTGTCAAGCTTCAGAGTGCTTGACCAGTTCTCAGTGTCGGCGGCTATTACCGATGCCGCTTTGAGTGTGAAGTCTGCGGAATTTTTCTGAAGCTCAAGCATGGCACGGAGACGCTCGTTTTCTTCTTTGAGCTCTTCGTAGTTTCCTGCCCTTTGAGTCATTACTATGAGTTGCTGTTTAAGAAGTGAATTTTCATTTTCAAATTTGTCGGCATTGGAAGCATATCTGAAGCAATTGCCCACATATGCCCCCACGGACTGAAAGGGTTTTAAAACAACACCCACAGTATCGTTTACAATTCCTGCGTTTGGCTTGCCTGAAGAATAAGCAATCATTGCGGCAACAAGAATTACCGACACAAGAATCAAAAGAACGGTATTTCTGTTATCTCTGAAAAAATTCATTTGTATACACCTGCTTTATTTATATCAATTAAAAATTGTCTTCATAAGTTCTCTGTCTTCAACAATCTTGCCAATTCCTCTTATGACACATTCAAGAGGCGAATCGGCAATCCGCACGGGCATAGAAGTTTTTGAGCATATGAGACGGTCGATGCCCGAGATATATGCACCGCCTCCTGTTAAGGTTATACCGCTTTTCAATATGTCGGCACAAAGCTCGGGAGGAGTTTCCTCGAGAGTTTGCTTTATTGCTTCCACAATGGCATACACATCGGGGAGTATGGCTCGTCTCACATCCTCACCGGTAACGCATATACTCTGAGGGAGTCCGCTTGTGTGATGTCTGCCGCTTATGTGAAGCTTTGCCAATGAAGAATTTTTCATAACGGTTCCAATTTCATTTTTCACAAATTCAGCACTCTGTTCACCAATAAATATTCCATACTTTTTACGGATATAGGTGGATATGGACTTTGCCATTGTGTCACCTCCAACCTGAAAGGTGCGCCGTGTTACTATTCCGCCGAGGGCAATTACCGCAACCTCGCAGGTTCCCCCGCCAATGTCTGCAATCATTTTGCCCGACGGTGCCGTCACATCCAGGTCTGCCCCCATTGCAGCCGCCATCGGTTCATCTATGAGAATGCATTCACGCACTCCGGCGCCGGTTGCCGCCTCTCGGACAGCTTTCTTTTCAACGGCGGTTATTCCTGTGGGCACACAGATTATGGCTCTCGGCTTTAAGCCGGTGTGTGAACCAAGTGATTTTTTTATGAAGGTATCAAGCATAGCGCTTGCAATGTCAAAATCGGCAATAACACCTTTTGCCAGAGGTCTCACGGCATAAATCCCCGCAGGAGTTCTGCCAAGCATTTCTCTGGCTTTTGTGCCTGCACATATAACCTTTGAATCTGTTCTGTCTACTGCCGCAACCGAGGGCTCGTTTAAAACAATGCCTTTTGATTTGCGGTAGATAAGTGTGTTTGCGGTTCCAAGGTCAATTCCTATATCTTTTTTTGACACAGGGAGTTCCCCTTTCAGATTATTACATCAAACTCCTTTTTCAAAAGCTGATACAATTTTGAAAGCGGTAATCCAACAACATTGTAATAGTCACCGTCAATCTTTTCAACAAAGACTCCGGCATATTCCTGAATACCGTATGCACCTGCTTTATCATAGGGTTTATATGTATTGATATAATCTGAAATTTCATCTCCTGTCATTTCATAAAAATAAACATCGGTTATGCAATAATCAGTAACCGTCCGCATATCTTCGGTGTCGGTTACCGAAATTCCGGAAACAACGCTGTGGCTTTTTCCGGAAAAAGAGGAAAGCATTTCATAGGCTTCTTCAAAAGAAGAAGGCTTACCGATGATTCTGCCGTCTGACACAACAACGGTGTCTGCCCCGATAACAATAGCTTTGCCGGAGGTTTTTGAGGCAACATCGGTGGATTTGAGCATTGCAAGCTCCTGAACATAGATGTGGGGCGGAAGCTCCTTTGGAACTCCGCTTTCGTCAACCTCACTTTCCAAGACTTCAAAATCCATTCCCACATTGGAAAGAATTTCTCTTCGTCTCGGCGATTTTGATGCAAGAACAAATTTCATTTGTATCTACCTCTCATAAGCATTTACGATTATTTTAACAATGCAGTAGCGTAAAAACACGCTCCCAAAACGGGTTCGGATACTTATCAAAAAGAACCTGTCGAACCAAAGCCGCCGCTTCCGCGCTCGGTTTTTTCAAGGTCATCAACCACATTGAAGGAGGCCTTTGAAACCTCCATAATAACAAGCTGAGCAATGCGTTCGCCGTTTGTAACGGTGTAGTCACTGTTGCTGAGATTTACAAGAGCAACCTTTATTTCGCCGGTGTAGTCACTGTCAACAACTCCGACACAATTTGCAAGAGTGATGCCATGTTTCGAAGCAAGTCCCGAGCGGGCGAATATAAATGCTCCGTATTTTGCATCGGGCAGAGAAATTGCAATTCCGGTGGGAATGAGGGCGCGTTCAAGAGGCTTTAAGGTTATATCCTCTGAAAGACAAGCCTTGAGGTCCATTCCTGCAGAACCGTTTGTTGCATAAAAAGGAACTGCTCTTTCATTATTATTATCTAAAAATTTAATATTAATCTTAACATTATCCATTGTATAAACCTTCCTTATATTGCAATTTACTGAAAAACCGTGCTCATTTCGTAATCACAAAACTCCGTTGTACCAGTGTCCCCGTGTGAAAAATCCGTTAAACTTTCTCCCCTTTTCATACATAGCAACAATGTCTGCCATTTCAGCCGGAGATTCAACAGTAAAATCAAAGCGATGCATTGACGCACCCACAGGCAAAAGCTCCTTCATACGGTCAGACATAACAATGGGAGCACTGTTATATATCACATTGGTGCAGGTGTCCTTGTCGGTAAGAACCGGAAATGAAATATTTTTGCGGTCCTTAAGATAAAAAACATCATCTCTTTTGCATCCGCATCCCTTTGCAGACCTCACCACACAGTTTCTCACAGTCATAAGCGAAATCCGTCCGTAAACTATGATTTCAGCCGGAATTGATTTTGCAACTGATTTTGCCTGTGGAATTGTAAGCTCTGGCGAAAGAGTGAAGCTTTTCGCTCCCATTTTCATAAGCTCCCTGACCGAAAGAGAATTAAAAGTGTTCATTCGGTAGTCGGTGTGAATTTTCTTTTTACCCGAGAATGCTCTGAGACCGTATATATTGGTAACACAGACTTCATCAAGACCAATTTTTGAAAAATCAAGCTTTCTGCTGTCGTGGAGTATGGGAGGAAGCTTAAGCACAAAAATGTCTTTTTCCGAATCGAAAAATTCCTTGTCTGCCACATACACCCAATAGGGAACATAAATTTTTTCAAAGCCCAGGTCGTAGGCTGAGTGAGCCTGAGAAAGATTGCACACCGAGGCAGTGAGCAAAGGCTCACACGCACTCTCCTTTTTCGGTCTTATAACACCTGTGAATTTAAATTCCACGCGACGCCTTTCGCCGAGAATGTGTTCCTCAAGCTGACTAAACACTTTTCGTCTGATGTTGTTTATTTCTTTAACACTGACAAACAGTCCGTCGCAAACATTGCAGACAAGAGTGTTGAATTTAAAAACAGTACCGCCAAGCTTTGACAGTTGAGCTGATATGCGCTCCTCTGTCATTGGGGCATTCTGAGCTTTTTCGGCAATTACCTCTCCTTGGGCGGCAAAGGTAATGCCCTGATATTCTATTTTGAATTCCGGATACTCTCCTTCTTTCATTTCAAAATAACCGTCAACGGAAATTTTTCTTTCCGTGTCAGCATAGGATTTGGCTTTTTCTATCACTTCATCGGTGGCAGAATCGAAAATATTGTCGTGATTTTTGTCATAGGAAAGCATTTTTCTGCCATATTCACCTTTTATATAGCCATCAGTAAAGCCGTCTCTTGAAAAAATGTTTTCAAGAAGCTTGCGGTCGGCTTCTTCAACCCTTCCGCCCTTTCGGTATTTGTTGTATATTCCGCAAACGGCACTGACATAGGCCTCGCTCTTCATTCTCCCCTCGATTTTCAGCGATGTAACACCAATGCTCCGAAGGTCACCGATACGGTCTGCAAGACATAAATCCCTGAGACTTAACAGGTATTTGTTTTTCTCGGAAACAAGGCTTCCGTCACCGTCGGAGAGTGTGTAAGGCATACGGCAAGGCTGTGCACAGGAGCCTCTGTTGCCGCTGCGGCCGCCAAGAAAGCTTGAAAAAAGGCACTGTCCTGAATAGCTCATGCAAAGAGCACCGTGAACAAAAACCTCAAGCTCAATGTCTGAATTATCGGCAATGAATTTTATTTCATTCATGGAAAGCTCGCGGGAGAGCACCACCCTGTCGAAGCCCATTTTCTGTGCCTGGAGAGCACCGTCAAGGTTGTGAATTGTCATCTGGGTGCTGGCATGGAGGCGGAAAAGGGGGAAATATTGCTTTATCATTGCGGCAATTCCCAAATCCTGAACAATAACACCGTCTATACCCTCTTCATAGCAAAATTTCAGAAAATCAAAACAATCCTCAAGCTCATCATCGGTCACAAGAGTGTTGACCGTAACATAGAGCTTTGCCATTCTAAGGTGAGCATAGCGTACAGCTTCGGTAATATCTTCTCTTGAAAGATTTACTGCATTTGCCCTGGCACCGAAACGGCTGCCGCCAAAATATACCGCATCGGCTCCGCTGTCTATGGCGGATTTGAGAGAAACAAGACTTCCGCCGGGAGCTAAAATTTCAACTGAATCCTTTTTAATCATCTGCCTGTGTTCCTTCTGTAGCTTTGAATTTCTTCTTTAAGAAAGCGTTTTTCTTCTTCAAGAGCTGCAATTTGTTCCTTAATTTCCGAAAGCTCGTCACGGGTGTCCTTGAGCTCGGCATTTGCTCTGTCAAGCATATATTTAACCTTGTAGTATTCATCACACATATTCACAGCCGTTAACACAGCCACCTTCATTGGTTTGAGAATTGGATTCTGAGCAATTTCACGCATTTTTTTGTCAACAGTAAAACAAACCTTGTTGATATACTCTTCGCTCTCTACTCCCACAAGTGTATATTCGTTTCCGAAAATTCTCACATTCACCTTTGTTTTTTTGTCCATAGTAATCCTCTTTTCGCGTCAATATTAAAAAGCGTCACAACTTCTGATACACGGATTGCATAACATCAAAATCTGATTACAGATATAGTTAGTATATATTATACTACAAAAAAGCAAAAAAGAAAAGGGTTTTTTAAAATTTTTAGCTTTTATTTTTCTGACATTGACACCGGCTGGAGTTCCGCATAAGATATTTACCATTTTTCATTTCGTCTGCACACAGAAAATGTCCGCTACACACTTTTTATGAGTAGCGGACATTTGTATTTTCTCAGAACATTTTCGTTTTTTCAAACAATTTGACAAGAATAATTCCTATAACAAGACCTGCAAGCCCCTGCATTGCATTTGCAGGAATGTTCAAGGCAGATGGTACAAAGCCGTACAAAACCCCTTCAAAAAGGAAATAGCCAAGTATCATCATTATTTCGGCAAGTGTACCACTGACAATTCTTGATGGCAAAGTGCCGGTTTTTTTGACCATTGCCCTGTGACAAAAGCAGGCAATGAGTGCCATAATGCCTTTGATAATAAAGGTTGCAGGAGCATACGTGGCAAAGCCTGAGAAAACATCGGCAAGAGCAGAGCCGATGCTTGCCGCTGCAAACCCATATGCCGGTGGAAGAAGCCAGCCCGAAAGAAGCACCACACAGTCGCCAAGGTTTAGGTAGCCCTTGAAGGGTGAGGGGATTTTTATAATCATTGTTGCCACACAGCAAAGTGCCGCAAGCATTGAAGCCATAACAAGCTTTTGTGTTTTTGTTTTCATTGGTATACCTCCCAAATAGTCAATTAGTATTTTTCAAATTCAATCCCGACTGAAATTCATGTTTTTCGTCTAATTAATAAACATTGCATCATCGAAGTTTATTGTTTATGTGATAAAATTCACAAAATCAAAGTTTATGGTTTATCAGCAATAGCCTTAGCAACCAATACTAAAGGCGGTTTTAAAATATAAATTTCGCCTCACCCATCGTTAAAATACTCGGAAATATTAACATATTCCCTGCGTTTT
>JAZNUS010000202.1:0-2850 GCA_045592485.1 Clostridia bacterium
TGAAAATGTCAATTGACACTTCATACAAAATATGAGAAAAATTTTGGTTATTATGACATGTTGTTTCTTAAGTTGACGACATTGCCCTGGTGGGGAAGGTGGCAAGCTTGCTTGACGGATTAAGTGATGTCCCAAGAGTGCGAATGCACGATTGGAAGACAGAACTTATGCACCCTTTAGTAGCTGAGGGGATAGTGACACTCCAAGAAAAGAGCACTTGTGCGAATTTGATTGGTTAGTGGAGCGTTAGAAAGCAGTATTTTCAGTAGTTTGAACTATTTTCAAATTTGTATTTGAAATTACTTTCTTTGGGTTCCCCTCATCAGTCACCTTACGGTGACAGCTTCCCCACCAAGGGGAAGCCTTTCGCATCAGCCCAATTCCATCTCCCCTATAAACCCCAATTTGTCTTGCATTATCACTTAAATCGGTTTATAATAAGTATATCACAAGAATCAAAAAAATCAAGTATGTTTAAAACTATGTTACAAACACTGAAACATTGGTTGTATTTTGATTTATAAAGTGATATAATTATTGTGAGGTGGTAAATGTGTCAAAAACTATTTTTCAGGGCTCTGCAACAGCCCTCATAACCCCCATGACATCGGACGGTGTCAATTTTGATACACTTGAAAAATTAATAGAATTTCAGATTGAAAATCACACTGATGCTCTGGTTGTGTGCGGCACAACAGGCGAGGCTCCCACTCTCGAAGACAACGAACATCTTGCGGCTGTTGAGTGTGCAGTTTCCGTGGCAAAGGGCAGAATCCCTGTTATTGCCGGCACCGGAAGCAACAACACAGCCCACGCCGTTATGATGAACAAAGAGGCTCAGCGCCTTGGTGCCGACGGCGTTCTCTGGGTTGCTCCTTATTACAACAAAAGCACCCAGCGCGGTCTGGTTAAGCACTATCAGACTCTTGCCGCATCTACAGACCTTCCGGCAATTCTCTACAATGTGCCTTCTCGCACAGGCTCCGACATTAAGCCCGAAACCGTTGAAGAGCTTTCAAAGGTCGAAAACATTGTGGCAATCAAGGAAGCCACAGGCGATGTTGCCCGCACTGTTGAAATAATTTCAAGATGCGGCGACAGCATTGATGTTTATTCCGGAAACGACGACATTATTGTTCCCATGATGAGTGTGGGCGCAAAGGGTGTTATTTCCGTGCTTTCAAATCTCTGCCCGAAAGAAACCCACCACATGTGCAGTCTCTGCTTTGAGGGCGACTACACTGCGGCAGCAAGGCTTCAGCTTAAATATTTTAACCTTGTCAAAGCTCTCTTTTGCGAGGTTAACCCAATCCCTGCAAAAACAGCAATGAATCTTATGGGCTTTGATGCAGGAAAGCTTAGGCTTCCCCTTTATGAAATGGAAAAGGGTAATCTTGAATTTCTTAAAAACGAAATGAAAAAGCTTTCCCTTATCTGATATTTTCAACCGAATACCAAGGAAAGGAATGATACATATGAAAATTGAATGGAAAACCTGCGCAAGGGTTGGAATTTCCGCATTTTTGCTCTATCTTGCGATTTTCTACTGGCCTCATGTGTGGGCGTTTGCCGAAAAGCTCATTGGTGCGGTAAGTCCCGTTGCGGTTGGATTTGCCATTGCATATGTGCTCAATCTCCTGATGTCCTTTTATGAAAGACACTATTTTGTGAAATATTCAAGCAATGCCTTTGTGTCAAAAAGCCGTGTGCCGGTGTGCATGATTGCGGCAATAATATCGTTGCTTGCAATCATTGCCCTCATCATCGGTCTTATTGTGCCTGAACTGATACTTTGTATAAAGCTTCTTGTTTCAAAGATTCCGCCCTTTGTGGAAATGATTCTCGACAACGACCTTGTTGTCAAATATGTTCCCGAGGAGGCAATCAAAAGCCTTGAAGCAATCAACTGGAATGAGCTTGTGTCAAAGGCGGTTCAGTTTGTTGCAACAGGAATCGGCTCTGCGGCAGAGGCAATTTTCTCTGCGGTATATTCCACCCTCAGCACCCTTGTTACTGCATTTATCAGCATAATTTTCTCGGGCTATTTCCTTCTTGGCAAAAACACTCTCATGGCTCACGCCCGCCGTTTGCTTCATAATTATCTTTCAAGGTCAGAAGAAAAAATTTTGCATGTGGCATCGGTTCTCAACGATTCCTTCCACAAATTCATTGTTGGTCAGTGCATCGAAGCCGTTATCCTCGGAGTGCTCTGCACACTTGGCATGGCAATATTAGGCTTCCCCTATGCTCAGATGATTGGTGCATTCATCGGATTCACCGCCCTGATTCCCGTTGCCGGTCCCTACATCGGTTCTCTGGCAGGTGCGTTGATGATTGTGACCGTGTCGCCCATAAAGGCTCTTTTGTTTATTGTGTTCATAATCATTTTGCAGCAGCTTGAGGGCAACCTCATTTATCCAAAGGTTGTGGGCAATTCAATCGGTCTTCCTGCGGTGTGGGTTTTGGCGGCAATCACCATTGGCGGAAGTCTTATGGGAATTTTCGGAATGCTTGTGGGTGTGCCTCTGTTCGCGGCGGCATATCGTCTCATTGCCGAGGATGTGACAAAGCGTGAAACTGCTGAAAAACGCGAAAAAGAGCTTCGCGCCAAAAAGAAGCAGACCGCCACTGAAAAACCGAAAGCTGAATAAAGCTTCAAAAGTGTAAGCATTGAAAAGTGCTTGCACTTTTTTTATGAGCGGGTATTTCAAATTGGGGTTTAGCGCTCTGTTTTGCGCTAGTGTGTGAGCCTTCTCCCTGGTGGAGAAGGTGTCAAGCTTGCTTGACGGATTAAGTGATGTCCCAAGAGTGCGAATGCACGATTGGCAGACAGAACTTATGCACCCTTTA